>NZ_JBITXV010000008.1:246913-488777 GCF_044544845.1 Streptomyces sp. NPDC053474 | reverse complement strand
GGGGGGGGGGGGGGGGCGGTGGTGGGGGGGGGGGGCGGCGGGGCCGGGGGGGGCGGGGGCCCCCCCCCGCCGGGGGGGGGGCGGGGGGGCCGGGGGGGGGGGGGGGGCGGGGCCACCCACCCGTCGCTTGAACATCTCTTTAACCTTTTCCCCAGGAGGTCTTGACAAGTCGGGGGTACTGGGTGGGCGACACGCTGACGCAGCGCTTACGATCCTCTGCGTGTCCAAACTGACCGACGTGCCCAAACGGATCCTCATCGGGCGCGCACTGCGCAGCGACCGGCTGGGAGAAACGCTCCTGCCGAAGCGCATCGCCCTCCCCGTATTCGCCTCCGACCCGCTCTCCTCCGTCGCGTACGCGCCCGGCGAGGTGCTGCTCGTCCTGTCGATCGCGGGCGCGTCGGCGTACCACTACAGCCCCTGGATCGCCGTCGCGGTCGTCGTGCTGATGTTCACCGTCGTGGCCTCGTACCGGCAGAACGTGCACGCGTACCCGAGCGGTGGCGGCGACTACGAGGTCGCCAACACCAACCTCGGCCCCAAGGCGGGTCTGACCGTCGCGAGTGCCCTGCTCGTCGACTACGTCCTGACCGTCGCCGTGTCCATCTCCTCCGGCATCGAGAACCTGGGCTCCGCGGTCCCCTTCGTGGTCGAGCACAAGGTGCTCTGCGCGGTCGCCGTCATCGTGCTGCTCACGCTGATGAACCTGCGCGGCGTGAAGGAGTCCGGCAAGCTCTTCGCGATCCCGACGTACGTCTTCGTCGTCGGCGTCTTCCTCATGATCGCCTGGGGCGCGTTCCGCGGCTTCGTCCTCGACGACACCATGAAGGCCCCGACCGCCGACTTCGAGATCAAGGCCGAGCACCAGGGCATCGCGGGCTTCGCCCTCGTCTTCCTGCTGCTGCGCGCCTTCTCCTCCGGCTGTGCCGCGCTCACCGGCGTCGAGGCGATCAGCAACGGCGTGCCCGCCTTCCGCAAGCCCAAGTCGAAGAACGCCGCGACGACGCTCGCGCTCATGGGCGCCCTCGCCGTCACCATGTTCTGCGGCATCATCGGCCTGGCCATGGCGACCAACGTCCACATGGCCGAGAAGCCCGCCAAGGACCTCCTGGAGAACGGCGTCCCCGTCGGCGGCGACTACGTCCAGAACCCGGTGATCTCCCAGGTCGCCGAGGCGGTCTTCGGCAACGGCAGCTTCCTGTTCATCGTCCTCGCCGCGGCCACCGCCCTCGTGCTCTTCCTCGCCGCGAACACCGCGTACAACGGCTTCCCGCTGCTCGGCTCGATCCTCGCGCAGGACCGCTATCTGCCGCGCCAGCTGCACACCCGCGGCGACCGCCTCGCGTTCTCCAACGGCATCGTGCTCCTCGCGGGCGCCGCGGCCCTCCTCGTCTGGGTCTACGGCGCGGACTCCACCCGCCTGATCCAGCTCTACATCGTCGGCGTCTTCGTCTCCTTCACGCTCAGCCAGATCGGCATGGTCCGGCACTGGAACCGCCATCTGTCCACGGAGCAGGACCCGGGCAAGCGCCGCCACATGGTCCGCTCCCGCGCGATCAACACCTTCGGCGCCTTCTTCACGGGCCTGGTCCTGATCGTCGTCCTCGTCACCAAGTTCACGCACGGCGCCTGGGTCGCGCTGCTCGGCATGGTCATCTTCTACGCGACCATGACCGCGATCCGCCGCCACTACGATCGGGTCGCCGAGGAGATCGCCGCCCCCGAGGGCCCGACCGACGACAGCGTCCGCCCCTCCCGGGTGCACTCCATCGTCCTCGTCTCCAAGATCCACAAGCCGACGCTGCGCGCCCTCGCGTACGCCAAGCTGATGCGCACGGACACCCTGGAGGCGCTGAGCGTCAACGTCGACCCGGTGGAGACCAAGGCCCTGCGCGCCGAGTGGGAACGGCGCGGCATCTCCGTACCCCTGAAGGTCCTCGACTCGCCGTACCGCGAGATCACCCGCCCGATCATCGAGTACGTGAAGTCGCTGCGCCGCGAGAGCCCGCGCGACGCGGTGAGCGTGATCATCCCCGAGTACGTGGTGGGCCACTGGTACGAACACCTCCTCCACAACCAGAGCGCCCTGCGCCTCAAGGGCCGTCTGCTCTTCACCCCCGGCGTGATGGTCACCTCCGTCCCCTACCAGCTGGAGTCCTCCGAGGCCGCGAAGAAGCGGGCCCGCAGGCGCCAGGAGTGGAACGCGCCGGGGTCGGTGCGGAGGGGGCCGGTGGAGAAGCGGGCGAAGGAGAAGAGCGGCAAGGGCTGAGCGGGCCCCTGGCGGGGCTCCTGCGCGGCCCGGGTGCGCCTTCCGTGTGCCGGAGTGAGCGGCCGGACGACACCCACGTAGACTGGTGGGCTGTTGTCCGGCCGCTCATCCTTTGACGTTGTGGAGTCACCCCGCCATGCAGGCAGAACCGAAGAACTCACTGGTGGGGGAGGAGTACGAGGTCGAGGTCGGCCCCGTCGCCCACGGCGGCCACTGCATCGCCCGTACGGCCGAGGGCCGCGTCCTCTTCGTGCGCCACACCCTGCCCGGCGAGAAGGTCGTCGTGCGCGTCACGGAGGGCGACGAGTCCTCCCGCTTCCTGCGCGCGGACGCGGTGACGGTCCTCGAACCGTCCAAGGACCGCGTGACGGCCCCCTGCCCCTACTCCGGCCCCGGCCGCTGCGGCGGCTGCGACTGGCAGCACGCCAAGCCGGGCGCGCAGCGCCGCCTCAAGGGCGAGGTCATCGCCGAGCAGCTGAAGCGGCTCGCGGGCCTGACGCCCGAGGAGGCGGGCTGGGACGGCACGGTGATGCCCGCGGAGGGCGACAAGCTCCCGGCGGGCGAGGTCCCGCAGTGGCGCACCCGCGTCCAGTACGCGGTGGACGCCGAGTCCGGCCGTGCGGGCCTGCGCCGCCACCGCTCGCACGAGGTCGAGCCGATCGACCACTGCATGATCGCGGCGGCGGGCGTCAGCGACCTCGGCATCGAGCAGCGCGGCTGGGCGGGCATGGAGTCGATCGAGGCCATCGCGGCGACGGGCTCGCAGGACCGCCAGGTCATCCTCACCCCGCGGCCCGGGGCCCGGCTGCCCATCGTCGAGCTCGACCAGCCGGTCTCGGTCATGCGGGTCGGCGAGAAGGACGGCGGGGTCCACCGCGTCCACGGCCGCCCCTTCGTCCGCGAGCGCGCGGACGGCCGCACGTACCGCGTCGGCAGCGGCGGCTTCTGGCAGGTCCACCCGAAGGCCGCGGACACGCTGGTGACGGCGGTCATGCAGGGCCTCCTCCCGCGCAAGGGCGAGACGGCCCTCGACCTGTACTGCGGCGTGGGCCTCTTCGCGGGCGCCATCGCCGACCGCGTCGGCGCCGAGGGTGCCGTCCTCGGCATCGAGTCCTCCAAGCGCGCCGTCGAGGACGCCCGCCACAACCTCGCCGCCTTCGACCGCGTCCGCATCGAACAGGGCAAGGTCGAATCGGTCCTCCCGCGCACGGGCATCACGGAAGTCGACGTCATCGTCCTGGACCCGCCCCGCGCGGGCGCGGGCAAGGCCACGGTCCGCCACCTGGCGGCCCTGGGAGCCCGCCGGATCGCCTACGTGGCCTGCGACCCGGCCGCGCTGGCCCGGGACTTGGGCTACTTCCGCGAGAGCGGGTACCGGGTGCGGATGCTTCGGGCGTTCGATCTGTTTCCTATGACGCATCATGTGGAGTGCGTGGCGGTGCTTGAGCCTGTTGTGAAGGGCTCCTGACCTGCGGTTTCGCCTGGTGTGCATTACGTGCGCTGCGGGTGTTACGGGCGATATCGTGACGCATTTTCGACGCGCATGACGCACGTTTGACGCACATTCCAATGGAGCGTCAGGCGGCCGTTCGTGCGGGTGACGATGCGTCGGGTGCGGCCTGTCGGGGTTGCTTCTTTGCTGTCTCTTGGAGAAGACCCGTGAGTTGTGGCCCACTTGGGGCTCAGTAGGCGCGGGGGCCGTAGGGGCTCCAGTGGCCGAGGAAGGGCTTGAGGTCATCACCGCTGGGCTTCGGTGGGCTGGGCAGCTTCGGTGCTGAGGCGAAGTCGGTGAGGTGCTGGAGGTGAGCGTCTGCGAACGCTAGCCACGCCTCGATCTCGGTTCTTTCTTGTCCGGGCGGCAGTGATGTGGCGCGCTCGCGCACTCCTGTGACGTACTCGGCCAGGCGCTTGGCCTGGTGCCAGGCGTCCGCCTGCTCTCCGAGGTGTTTGACACGATAGGCGTGGGCGTATGCGGCGCGGGCGTCGCGCATGGCGGCTTCCCAGCGCCGTCGTTCCGCCTCTCGGGCTTGCTGGTCTGCACGGCGTTTGCGTTCCGCGGCTTCACCGCGGAGGCCGACCTCCTGCACGATTTCGGCGAGTTGGTCTTCCAACGACCGGTCGGGTAGGTCGGCCCATTCGCTGGCGCGGTGTGGGGAGCCACCGCGGAGGATGAAACGCAGGCGGTCTGAGGGTGTGTAGTCGAAGCGGGCGATGCGCATCCACGAGTACTTCTTGGCGTCGGCGAGTTCCTTGTCGGTGGGGATGTGTTCGCTGCGGTCCTGTTCCTGAAGGACGAGGAATCCGACGCTTTCGCCTTGGGCGGTGATGGTGAAGTGTGGCGGTGCACTGCGGCGTCGATGGGGCGGGGGGCGCCTTGTGTGGGGCCGAGTGCCGCCTCATGGCCTTGCGCACCGGTGGCGGTGATGAGGGCCTGGATGATGCGCAGAGCTCGGCCTCGGATGGACTTGGTCAGGCCCATGGGCTGTGGCTGCTTTTCGAGGGCGGCCACGACGGCGTGGGGTTTGGTGAGTCTGGCCGGCACGGGAAGTGGGGTGAGTTCGGCCAGGCGCCAGGCGGGGATGTCGACGAGCTTGATTTCGTAGCCGCGATGGGTGTGGTATCCGTAGAGCTTCTGCGTGTGGGGGATCTTGCCGGACTTGCGGGCGGCGTTGACTCGTGATGACCAGTTCACTGCGTGCGGGCCAGATTGGATGGGCTTGATGAGGCAGCCATCGTTCGCGGCTAGTTCTTCGAGGAGTTGGTCCGCGTAGCTCGTACGGGCCTTCTGCGCTGTCTTGGGTCGTGGAGGTGCGGACTTTCGACCGGGTCGCTGAGGTGGTTCAGCGTTCTGCTCCGCGGGGCGGATGCCGCGTTCGGTGAGATGCTGCCGTCCTTTGTCGGTGAGGTGGGCGCTCCAATGCCCTCGGCGTTTGGTGATTTTGACGAGCCCTCGGTTCTGTAGGGCCTGTGCGCTGACCTTGTACGCGCTGTTCGGCCAGACTCCGTCGGGACATCCCTGGCCCACCCAGTCGAGCACGGCTTGCTGCCGCTCGTTGAGGGCCTGGTTCACGTGGTCCTCCCGTGGTTCCTGGGGCGTGCTGCCCCTGACACAATGCCCGCCGTTTCTGCTGGAATGCGGATGGGTTGAAAGATGTGAAAGCCCGGTGTGACCGGTCTGGCACGAGACGTGGTCTCGGCTGGGAAGGATCATGATGGGAATCAAGGACTGTCACAGCAGGGTGCCCCGTCAGCTTCGAGGGGCCCCTGCTGTGTGGGCCGTGGCCTATGGGTGGTGCGTCGTCGAGACCGACGCCGAGCGCGACGGCGTCGTATCAGCCGGTGCTTTGTTTCCTGTTTCAGGCCCGCTCGTCAGGGCCAGCAGTAAGAGGAACAGCAGAAGACCGCCTCCTCCCGTGCCCGCCGCCACGCCGAGAACGCGAGGGCTGATGGACCGGCGGTGCCCGCGCACACGGGTGCCGTCCGAACGGTAGTAGGGGCGGACATAGGCTGTCGGTCCGGTGGAGACTGGGCGGGGACGCGGTGCAGGAGTGGTACGTCGGGCTGCCGCAGAGGGCTGCGCGGCGCGGGGTCGGTTGCGGCGATTGTGGCCTTTGACGTAGGTGCCGTCGCGGCGGTAGTGGGGGCGCACGTAGGTCACGAGCAATCCTTAAGCGGTGAAGGGGGCAGTTAGTGCCCCGCGGGTGGGGCTCTGGCGTTCCTCGGCTCGGCATTCGACGATAGCGGCCGGTGCTGACAATCCAGGGCGGCCAACTCGACGACGGTGCCCGCAGGTTGGGCGGCAGCCAGCGATTCTCGTACGGGTGATCGCAACATCGGGCTGGTTGGCAGGACCACTCTGGCGCCCAATCCGGAACCGGCCCAGACCTGCTCCGCTTCCCCTCGCGAGTTGCTTGCCGTGCCGTGTCCTCTTGATCAAGCCAGACTTCTCCAGCGCTCAAGTCGCATGCGCTGCCGGAGCGGCCGGTCACGCAGCGGGCGCGGCTACGGCCAGGCGCTGGGGAGAAGGTTGGAGGGAACCCGAGGTCGTGCACTACTCGGTGGGGGACGCGCAGGGCGTAGTCGAAAGTTAGGACGGGCCATCGGAGAGCCAGGATGGCGCGTGCGAGGAACGAATGAACGTTGTCTGCGCTCCCGTGCATCCTCCGGTTCATTGGTTCGGCCGAAGAAGTACTGGTCGGGACGGAAGGTTTCCCGATACTCATAGGGGCTTGGCCGGGGGCAGGGGGATCCGATGCTGCTTGTCATGGCGCTACTCGTGATCGGCGGTGTCACGCTGGTGTCGCGTTGCGGGGGGCCGACAACCTTTCACCGGCCGTGTCGCCGTAGGCGCCGGGGACTGTTCGCGCGTTGCCGAGACCACACGTTCACTTTGGTCACGATCACCGACCTGGCAGGACTTGCGCTGTTCGGTCTTGCCTTCGGTATGTGGGCGCTCTTCGGGCGGGGTATCTGATGCGACGTCGGCGGAGCCAGGGGGGATGGGGCGCGGTTCCCTGGTGGGTGTGGAGCGTGGGAGCCCTGGCCGGGGTCACTGGTCTGTGGCAGACGGTCGAGCAATGGCCGGTGTGGACAGGTGCCGTACTGACGGCCGTAGCCGCGGGGCTGGGCCTGAAGCCGGGGTGGCTGGCCGTACAGAGATGGGCTGGTCGCGCGGCGCCTCTCTCGATACCCGTGCGCTATTCGCTGGCCCATCTCGATGCCCTGAACCCCCAAGAGTTCGAGCTTGCAGTCTGCTCTTTGCTGCGCCGAGACGGACTGAGCGCGGAACATGTGGGCAAAGCAGGGGACAAGGGCGCCGACGTACTCGTCGTCGATCATTCGCAACGGCGGGTCGTTGTGCAGTGTAAGCGGCTGCGGCCGAACCGAAGGGTCGGGGATCAGGACGTCCAGCGGGTCAACGGAACGTACCGTCATGACCATGGTGCCCACTTCGCCGTGATCATTACCACTGGGGGATTTACGGCGGCAGCGCGCGCCAGCGGCCCTCGCTATGGGATTCACCTGGTGGACCGGGATGCCCTGGAGCGATGGTCGGACCTGGGTGAGCCGCTGTACAGGATCCTGCGAGTTCCGGACGAGGGCACGAGGCGCTGGCGTTGGGTACCCGGATCATGGGGGACAGGGCGAATCGCCAAGGTTGCGGCCAATCAGCAACGTCCGTAACTCTCTTTCCATACGCGCAAGTCGGAAGCACAAGGGGGAAGATGTCCGACGAGATCGAGTCCGTGCGTATCCAGGTGTTCGGCGCCGACCCGCGGCATGCGGAGCTCGAAGCGAAGGAGCTCCGTGAGGTCTTGAACCGGCTGGATGGCGCAGAAGCGAGCTTTGCCCCGCCTGAAGCGCCGCGAACGACGGAGGGCGCGAAAGGGCCTGCACTGCTGACTCCGGAGGTAGTGCTCATCCTCACCACGGGAACCTTCGCACTGGCGAGGACCGCCATCAAAGCGTGGGTCGATGTCCGCAAGAGCCGCAAGGTGCGTGTGGTGCATTTCGATGGAACGGTCACGGAGTTCCAGGGCGGAGTGTCCGGGCGTGAGGTGAAGGCATTGCAGGACGGTCAGGGCGACAGGTCGGGGGCCGGTCCGGGAGAAGCGCGATGAGTCGCAAATATGCCTTACTCGTGGGCACTGCCGCCTATGAGGACGTGAACTTCCCCGCCCTGCCCTCTGTACGTGCAGACGTACACTACCTGAGCCAGGTCCTGGAAATGCCGGCGGTCGGAAGGTACGAGAGGTGTCTACGGGTCGAGGACTCGTCGAAGGTGGCGATCAAACAGACCATCGAACAGTTTCTCAGGGACCGTGAGCCGGACGAACTGGTTGTGCTCTATCTCAGCGGTCACGGGGTGTACGACCGTGAGGGCGGTCAGCTGTACTACGTCACGACGGACACCGGGGCGGACCGGATACAGCAGACCGCTCTCGAAGCCTCTTTCGTGACGGACCAGTTAGAGAAATGCGCGGCTCGGCGCAAAGTCCTGTTGCTCGACTGCTGTTTCAGCGGCAGCGCGGTGCAGGGATTCCGCAGCAAGGGGTCCTCGCAGTCGGCTGCCGCGCCGGTCGTCGAGGCCAGCGGAGTGCACGTCATCACCGCGTCTCAGCACTGGGAGCAGGCATTCACCACCGATGCGGATCAACCCTCACAGTTCACCAGAGCGATTGTCGAGGGTCTGCACTCCGGACAAGCGGACCTGGACGGTGATGGACAGGTATCGGCGAACGACCTGTTCCGATACATCAGTCGTGACTTACGGAAAGCCCCTGACGGACGCCAGCAGACGCCGACTCAGTCCAGTCTTCACGTGACCGGTGACATCTATCTCGCCGATGCCTCCACAGGCCGTCAGATTCCCGCCCTCAAGCCGTTGCCTGCAGGGGGCACCGCAGTCAGCGACGGTGCTGGAGTGGTGACTCCGGCAGCGGTCAAAGCCACCGAGGCGGTACACGACGACTCCGCCTTCACGGACGTCGAATGGGCACAGCTGCTGACGTACTACCAGCACTGTTTGGAGGAGGAGAATGCCACCGACGACCTTCTGCCACTGGTGGGAAGCGATCCTCCACGCGCGGTCTGGTCGGCAGGGGAGGAAGTCCTGCTCTCCGGCACGGAAACCACGATTCCGGCGCCGGAACGTGTTGTTGACCTGTCCGAGCGTGCTCTCAAGGACGGTGCCGACCTCTGGTACGGATACCCCGTCGCCGTCCTCTACGACGGCAAGCGGCAAGTGTGTGCGCCGCTCGCCATGCGCCAGATCGAGATCGAACGCGGCCCGCATGGACGCAGTGTGGTCACACCCACGGGCCCGATCGTCCTGCATCCCAAACTCGTCCTCGACCGGCTGGGCAAGGACGAAGGCAGAGAATTGCTCGCCGCCTACCAGCCCAACTGGCGGCCGGGATTCCGCGAGGACATGATCCGCGACCTGCGCAGTCTGCTCCAGGAGTTGGGGCTACCCGACACGGAGCACCTGGACCCCGGAGCACTCGGTGACGGCAGCTCGCTCTACGCCGCGCATGAGGGTGTCCGCAACGTGGCGGTCGTCTACGCCGCACGCTCGGACGCCGCGGCCACCGCTCAGCTGATGAAGGACTACAGAACGCTGCAAAAGAGCGTTGGGCAGTTCGCGGGCACCGCGCTCGGAGCCTTTACGGCACCGGCGGCACCAGGAGCGGACGAGAGTGCCGAGCAACAGGTACAGGTGGTCGCTCCCCTGGAACTGAACGAAGGACAGGAAGCGGTTATCCGGGCTGCCATGGTCCGCAAGCTCACGGTCGCCACCGGGCCGCCCGGCACTGGGAAGAGCCAGCTCATCGTCAATGCGGTCGCTACGGCCAGAGCGGCCGGTCAGACCGTGCTCGTCGCCTCGACCAACAACAAGGCAGTGGATGAGGTCTGGGAGCGTTGCGAAGCCCTGGCGCCAGGGCTCCTCGTACGAACGGGAAACCAGACGGCCGTCGCGCATGAGGTGCGGACGCTTGAGCAGCTCACCCGCAGCGCCCGGTCCCACCAGTCTTCCCAGATGTGCCGGGGCGAACTGCGTAACCGCCTTCGGGGGCAAGAGGCGCTGCGTCGTCAACTCGCGGTGCTCGCCCGTCGGGAACGGGAACTGGCCGACCTCGGCCGACTGCGCTTCTCCTACGCCGAACAGCACCACTGCGATGCTCAGACGCTCGCCGCAGCCCTGGGCGACGATATGTCCCTCGACCGGTGGCTGCGCCGCGCTCGCATGGCGGCCCGCCTTGGGTTCCTCGGAGGGTGGCTGCGAAGCCGATGCCTGCGCAGTTTCGCCCCGCTGGCCGTACAGGTTTCAGGACGGCAAGGCTTCGCCGACCTGCTGTCCTTCGCGGAAGCCGAAGTCGCCTGGCGACGGAAGAGCAGCGAAGCCGATGCGGCACCGGACGATGCCCAACTCCTCACGATGCTCGGGGAGACCGATCGACAGGTCCAGGAGACGTCGGCAGCGCTGATGCAGGCGGTGGTGGCGGAGCAGGCCATGACCGCGCGTGCGGCCATCCACGACCGCATCGAAGCCGTCAAGTCACGATCACCGCGACAGTGGTCGTCCCTGGAGCGGATCCTGCCGCAGGTGTCCGGTTGGGCCGTGACCACGAGGTCCCCACGACGGTTCCGTGACCGTGCCGCCCTCTTCGACCTGGTCATTGTCGATGAGGCGAGTCAGTGCTCCACATCGGATGTGCTGCCTCTGCTTTTCCGCGCACGGCGTGCGCTCGTGATCGGGGACCCCATGCAGCTGCAGCACATCACCACACTTCAGCCCCGGCAGGAGGCGGAGTCACACCGTGGTGCGGGGCTGCGGGCGAGCTGGCTCGACGAGCATCGGCTCGAGCACCGCCGCTACTCCGCGTTCCACGCGACCGCCCACGCGGCCGGGGAAACACTGCTGTTGGACGAGCACTTCCGCTGCCATCCAGACATCGTCGGCATCTCTAACCGACATTGTTACGGCGACCGGCTGACGGTCCTCACCGAACCGCGGTCCTTGCGACGCCTCGACGGGGTCGACGCGGTGCAGTGGCTCGATGTGGTGGGCACGGCGCGCCGAGGCAGGAACGGGTCGTGGATGAACGAGGAAGAGGCAGAGCGCGTTCATCTCTCTGTGGAGCGATTGCTGATGCGGTTGCCTGAAGGTTCGACGGTAGGAGTGGTCACCCCCTTCCGCGCCCAGAAGGACCTGATCGCCGAGCGCTGGAAGAACGAGAAGCGCGTACGGGTCGGCACGGTGCACACGTTCCAGGGAGGACAGCAGGACGCGATCCTGTTGTCCCTGGTCGCGGGTGCGAAAATGCGTCCCAGCGCGGTCAACTGGCTCTGCCGCGAGGTCAATCTGTGGAACGTGGCCATCACCCGCGCCTGTTCGCATCTCATTGTGTTCGGCGACCGCGACTTCTGGTCGGTTCGGGCGGGCATGCCGCATGCGCTGCTGGACGTGGCTGAGGTCAAGTCCGCGCCGACTCCATTCGATGTGAACTCCGGGCAGCAGGATGAGCTTGTCGGCGATCGGCTTCAACTCATGCTGGCCGACTCGATTTCCGGAGTCCTGCTCGACAGGAACGTCACGGTTGACGGATACCCCTACGACTTCGACGTCCGCCGAGGCACGCACGCTACCCAGGTCCGGCTGGACCACGGGGCCTCCTCCGACATGGACGAGGCACGACACCTGAGGCTCGCGCTCAGCCAAGCGGCCCTGCTGCCGAACGGCGTTCGGATGCCTGCGTGGCATGTGTGGGCCGATCGAGCGGAGCGCGTGACGGCGCGGCTCGGCGGTCAGTGAGGAGGAGGAAGCGACCTCGGCGAGGCCGTTGAATTCGCCCCAAACGCCGAGGTCTTCTCACTACCATAAGATCGGGAGATCTCAGTGACCTGGCCTGCACGCCGGTGTTCGGCACGTCAGCATGGCCTGTGAGCTTCTCCGACGACCGACTTCTTCGCAGTCCGTCAGGAGCCCATCGTGCCGTACACGGCAGAGATCAGCCGCAGCAATCCGACGAGCATCATCTTTCTCGTCGATCAGTCGACCTCCATGAGTGACCCCATCGGTGGTGAAGTACCCCAACAGAAGGCCGATGTTGTTGCTGACGCCATCAACAGGCTGCTCACTGAACTCTCGGTCAAGTGTGCAAAGGAAGAAGGCGTACGCGACTACTTCCACGTCGCGGTCATCGGATACGGCGCCACCGTTGGCTCGGCGTTCGCGGGTTCGCTCGCCGGCCGCGACCTTGTCCCTCTCAGTGAGGTGGCGGACAACCCGGCTCGCGTCGACGAGCGAAGCAAGAAGGTGTCTGACGGTGCCGGCGGCCTGGTGGAGACCGTGGTCAACTTCCCGCTGTGGATGGATCCGGTCGCCCACGGCGGAACCCCGATGAATCGTGCGCTTCAGTACGCCGAGACCCTCGTCGCGGCATGGACCGAGCGCTACCCGGCCAGCTTCCCGCCCATCGTCATCAACCTCACGGACGGCGAGTCGACCGACGGCGACCCCACCGCGGCAGCGGAAGCCGTCACCTCGCACGCTACGGCCGACGGAGCGGCGCTGCTGTTCAATCTGCATGTGTCTGCCGCAGGCGGAACCCCCACCGCTTTCCCCGACACGGCCGACGGCCTCCCGGATAGCTACGCCCAGACCCTGTTCGCCATGTCGAGTCCGCTGCCCAGCCACATGCGCTCATACGCCGCCTCGCAGGGGCAGCGGGTCAGTGAGACCACCCGTGGCTTCGTCTACAACGCGGACATCACCACGGTCGTGCAGTTCCTCGACATCGGTACCCGAGCCACCGAACTGCGGTGACAACGTCCACCTCATGCGTGTACGTCACGCATCTCGTGGCGCCGAAACACGGAAGCACAGAGGCGGAGTGCGAAGACGCCGTGGCCGTGCTTCCCGGCCGTCCACACGACTACATGCTGCAGGAGCCGCTCACCGCAGGCGTCTGCGACGGTGCGACGGAGAGCGCTCTGGCCAAGGACTGGGCCCGTCTGCTGTCGCGCGCGGCGGCTGAGCACGCCATGAGGCTGCCGGACCTTCTGGCGGGCGGCACTGCCTTCGAGGAGTTCGCGGCTGCGGCGGTGGCCCAGTGGGATCCCTGGCTCGTGCAGTACACGCAGATGCGCTGCGCGGAAGGGCGACCGTTGAAGTGGTACGAGCACACCAAGCTGGCAGAGGGTGCCTACGCGACTCTGCTCACGGTGCGCGTCGATCCGGAGTCCGATTCCCACCCCGATACACGTGGACCGGCCTGGCGATGGCGCGCTGCCGCACTCGGGGACAGTTGCCTGTTCCACCTGCACGACGACCGGCTGGTACAGGCATTCCCGGTGGCGGCCGTCGAGGAGTTCGGTACAGCTCCCGACCTCTTCAGCAGCCGCAACCACGACGTGGCACTGCTGGCCCGCCGCACGCGGTTCACCGAGGGCTGGTGTCGACCCGGTGACCGTCTGCTCTTGATGACCGACGCCCTGGCCGCATGGCTCTTGTCGGCCCCGGACCAGGACGACGCCGTAGGCCAGTTGCTGGAGTTCGCCAGTCCCGACGACCTGGACGGATTCAAGAACTGGCTGAACGGTCTGCGGGGCCGCCGACATCTGCGGAACGACGACGTGGCGCTCGTACGGATCGATTTCGAGGGGCGGTGAAAGTGGGCTTGGCCACCGGTCCGCAGCGACAGTTTCCCAGCGGCGCTGATTATGCGGAGGCGCTGCAGCACACGCAGTTGTGTTTTCAGCATCCCGAACTCCGGGGCGCACGGCCAGAACTGACCAAGCTCGGTCTGCCTCGCGCCATTTCCGGCGCCTTCGCGAGCGTTTTCTCGGTGACCTCGGCCTCCTCGGGCAAGCGGTATGCGGTCAAATGCTTCACTCGTCACGTCCCGGACCAGGAACGCCGTTACGAGGCCATCAGCTCCCGACTCGCGCAACTAGATCCAGCCGAACTCTCGCAACCGTGGAATCTGGGATTCGAGTACCTGCCCGACGCCATCAGCGTCGGTCGGGATCGCTATCCGGTCCTGAAGATGGAATGGGTCGAGGGCGTCACCCTCTCCTCCTGGCTCGACGACAACCACACCCACCGGTTCGCCGTCGACCGTCTGGCTGACCGGTTTGAGGCGCTGACCCGTGATCTGGCTACCCACGAGATAGCCCATGGGGACCTCCAACACGGCAATCTGCTCGTCGCGAGCGATGACACGTTGCGTCTGGTCGACTACGACGGAATGTACGTCCCGGCGTTGGCGGGCATGGGCGGCACTGAGCGGGGACACCGCAACTACCAGTCGCCCATGCGGGGGGATGATGACTTCGGGGTTGCGCTGGACCGGTTCTCCGCTTGGGTCATCTTCTTGTCGCTCAAGGCAATTGCCTCCGACCCTGATTTGTGGGGTCGGCTGCACGAGCCCAGCGGAGAGTTCCTGCTGCTCACCGAGGACGACTTCAAGAACCCAGGTGGTTCCACGAGACTGCAGACGCTGCTGTCCCACCCCGACCGGTCGGTGAGCGGCCTCGCTGACCAGGTACGGTCGTTGGCCTTCCAGCCGCTGGACCTCCTACCTCCGCTCGCCGTGGCCGTGCCCAGACAACGGGCCGCCACGGCGACAACCTCAGCGGTATCGGGCGGTGGCACAGCGGCCGCCCCTGGTACAGGTGGACTGCCCGGATGGATGACCGGCCACGTCTCTTCACAGGCCCCTCCGACGCCGAAAGTGCCCTCGGCCACCGCACCGGACGGCTTCCACACACGGACGCCGCTGGACGTTGTCACAGCCGTACTCTGGCCGCTCCTGCTTGTCGCAACGGTCTTGATGTTCGTCGCCGGGCTCTCGTTGCCACCGATCGGGCCAGGTGCGCCCGTTCTTGCTGCCATCGCGCTCACCACGTTCGCCAGAAGCCGCCGCACGGAGCGGGCGCAGTCACGGGCCGCTCTAGCGGAGTTGACGAATGAACTGGCCCAGCTCGATGACCCGGGCAAGGCTGCCGAGAAGCTGCGGAAGGACCAGGCGAAGTTCGACGCGGCGGAGACGAAGCGTGCCGCTGCCTACCCGCGAGCCCAGAGCAAGCTCACAGCCCGGTATCACGCCGAGCTCAAGGAGGCCGAGAAGCGCAAGGTACGCAAGCAGCGCGACATAGACAAGAAGATCGACGGGCTCTCGGAAGAGCTCCGTCGAGCCCTGGCCAAGGCACTCATCGACAAGCAGTCCGCGTATGTGCGGAATCAGCTCAGCCGATGGGTGATCGCTCAGTCTCCGCCGCACGGCATCGGACCGAAACTCGCCGGGCGGCTGGCAGTCAAAGGGATCCGTACGGCAGCTGACTTCATGGGCTACCGGCCCGTGCAGAACGCTCAGTACAACAGCACCGGAGCCGTGCTCGTGCTGAGCAGCGGCCGTGTCGTCGACGTCCACGGCATCGGCGAGACCAAGGCCATGGCCCTCGATGAGTGGCGAAGAGCCCTGGTCGCTGCTGCTGAAGCCCGGCAGCCGAGATCCCTCGACGCGTCAGAGCGACAGCCGATAGAGCAGGGTGTCGCCAGCCGCCGGATCCAGCTCACCGCCCAGCGTGAGGCCGTGGAATCCGAGGCCGATGCGTCGCGTGCGAAGGCACGGAAACAGATGGAGGACGACCAGAAGCGTCTCACCCGAGAGAACACCATTGCGGGCGATCAGGCTCGGCAGCAGCGACAGGAGTTGAGCCAGCGCGCGGTCGCGCTCCAGCAGAACGGCGCGCTCCACAGGACGCTGAGCGCCTCCGTCGAGGCTGCCAAGCTCCGGCAGCGCGGATTGTCGTTCGCGTGCTACATGCGATTCCTCTTCGTCGGTCGCTGACGGAGGGCGTGGCCGCAGTGGGGAGTCGTACCGCTTCAGATTCGTGTGCGGGAATCCAACGTGCCCAGGCGGTGTCAGACCTTCTCGGCGGCGATCCGGGTGTGATCGGCGGTGGGAAGGTCGAGGTCTTCGACGCCGGAGGTCAGGATGGTGACACAGCCAGGGTGAGCTAGAGCAGTGGCACAGAGCATGGCGTCGATGGCGTACTTGTGGCGGTACAGCCCGGCCGTGCGCAAGAGGGCGGCGGCGGACTGCGCGATGGCTTGGGTGACTGGCTCGACTCGCAGCCGAGGCAGGGTCCATTTCAGCGCCGCGTCATTGATCCTGGGATGGATGACCTCGACCAATACTGCGGCTGAGGTGACCACGGGCAGGTCCGCGTCACGGGCGGCGGTGAGCCGCTCGTGAGCCTCGCGGTCCCGCTGGACAGCTTTGGCCAGGCCCTCGCTGTCCAGGACGAGGGCGCTGCTCACGCGGCTGCCCCGGCATCGGAAGAGGGGGTGGTCCCGGTGAGCTTGGCCCGCTTGGCGGCCACGGCTTCCGCGTTGGCGGGACCGTTGGCCTGGTCGAGGTCGGCGATCAGCTCGTCCAGGTTCTTGCGCTCGATCTGGCGTTGTGCGGCCTTCTCCAGGTACGCGGATACGCCGCGCTTTCCGACCCGCTCGCGGATCGCCTGGAGGGTGCCGGCGGTGAGGGAATCGGAGATGCCGCTGCTGGGACCCTCGCCGGGGAGGAAGTCGGTGTCGTCGTCAGCCATGAACCGTGTATGGCATTTCTCATGCAATTTTGCTCTCGGCGGCCAGCTGACCTGCGGTTTCTCTTCACATGTTTTGATTCACGTTATTCCTATGGCGCATCATGTGGAGTGCGTCGCGATCCTTGAGCCCGTGGAGAAGCGTCGCTGAGCTGCTGGTGACCCTCGTCCGGCGTTCGTTGTGAACCGGGCCGGGCGGGGCGTTCCGTGTCGTCCGGCCCTCGGTGGCCACCAGCGTGACCGTCGCGGCTGCGAGGTACGCTCGGACGCATCGTCAACGCGGCCCGACGGGCTTCCGGCTCCATCTCGGTGGAGCCTCGAAGGACACGCCCCTACCCGCGCGAGTCACTTCGTGCTGCCTAGGGGAAGTCCTTGCTGTTCCGCGCGTCCGCGAAGACGGTCGCCGTCATGGCGCTCGACACGTCGCTCTACCACCACCTCGCCGAGCAGTTCTTCCATGTGCACGGCTACCGGCCGGGCACCTCGGAGGTGCGTTCTTGGGAGCGGAGCCTTCCGGCGTTGACCGCCGTGCTCAACGACGCGGGGCTGGGCGATGTCGAGGTCATGGTCGAGTACACGCTGCCTCTGAACAGCAAGCGTGCCGACGCGGTGCTCGCCGGAGTCCATCCGGTGTCGGGCGAGCCGTCCTACGTCGTCGTGGAGCTCAAGCAGTGGAGCCAGGCCGAGCCCGATGAGGATGACCTCGCCCTGTGTCGCGTCGACGCCTACGCGCATCCCGTGCTCAACCCCATCGAACAGGTGCGGCGCTACCGCGAGTACCTCGTTGACTTCAACGGTGCGTTGGCCGAGCACCCCGGCCGCGTCAGTGGCGTGGCGTTCCTCCACAACGCCACGGAGTTCGGTGTCGGAGCTCTGCGCGCGAGGGAGCGGGACGACCACGGCCAGCTGTTCACCGCCGAGCGACGCGGGGAGTTCATCGACTACCTCCGTGCCAGGCTCAGCCCCGATCACTCAGGTGCTCACGCGGCCGATGAACTGATGGGGGGCAAGACCGCCCCGTCGAAGCAGTTGATGGCGGTCGCGGCTCAAGAAGTGCGGGAGCGAGCGGAGTTCGTCCTCCTGGACGAGCAGCAAGTCGCGTACCGGCTGGTTCTCAACGCCGTGAGCAGGGCCAAGCGGTCCGACCACAAGGAAGTCGTGATCGTCACCGGTGGGCCCGGCACCGGCAAGAGCGTCATCGCGCTCTCCTTGCTCGGTGAGCTGTACCGGCAGGGCGTCTCCGCGCTGCACGCCACCGGCTCACAGTCGTTCACCAAGACGATGCGGAAGGTCGCGGGGGCGCGCAAGCGTCAGGTGCAGGAGCTGTTCAAGTACTTCAACAGCTTCATGGCGACGGAGAAGAACAGCCTCGACGTCCTGCTGTGCGACGAGGCCCACCGCATCCGTGAGACCTCGGCCAACCGCTACACGCCCGCCGCCCACCGCACCGGTAGGCGGCAGATCGACGAACTCATCGACGCCGCCCGGGTCCCCGTCTTCCTCCTGGACGAGCACCAGGTGGTGCGCCCCGGTGAGATGGGCACCGTGGACGAGATCAGGGCGGCCGCGGCGGCGAAGGGTCTGGACTGCCATGTCGTGCCGCTGGAGAGCCAGTTCCGCTGCGGTGGCAGCGACGCGTACCTGCGGTGGGTGGTACGACTGCTGGGCCTGGAGCCCGGTGGCCCGGTGGAGTGGGAGCCCGACGGCCGCATGAGTCTGCTGGTCGCGGAGAGCCCGGGGGAGATGGAAGCGTTCCTCCAGGCCCGCCGTGCCCGGAACTACAGTGCGCGGCTGTCCGCCGGTTACTGCTGGCGCTGGTCCCCGGAGCCCAAGCCCGGTGAACCGCTGCCCGCCGACGTCGTCATCGGTGACTGGGCCCGGCCCTGGAACCTGCGAGGTGACCGCTCTGTCGCCGGCGCGCCCCCGGCCGCGCTCTGGGCCACCGACCCCGCGGGCTTCGGACAGGTCGGCTGCGTCTACACGGCCCAGGGGTTCGAGTACGACTGGTCCGGCGTCGTCATCGGCCCCGACCTGGTCTGGCGGGGAGATCGCTGGGTGACGGACCGGGCGGCGTCCAAGGACCCGGTCTTCAAGAGGTCCACCCCCGATGCCGATGTGGACCGTCTCATCCGTAACACGTACAAGGTGCTGCTGACCCGGGGAATGATCGGCACGATCGTGTACTCGACCGACGCGGAGACGCAGGAGAAGCTGCGGGAGCTGGCGTGCGCCGGGCTGGCGGACGACTCCGCCGCGGATGGCCGCTCCGAGGTGCGCGGCACCGCGCCGAGTCGGTCGTGAACCTGTACGCGCCCGGGGCGCTGAGAGCGTGATCCGGCCACGACGTCCGCCGTTCGAGCCGTGAGTGGCAGATGGCGTTTCGTGATGAGCGGCGGTGTTCTTATGATCGCCGATACCGGTTGCGGCCCGACGGGCTTCCCCACGAGGACACGCCCCCACCCGCACGAGTCACTCGTGCCCTGGGGGGAACCATCTCGTGTCCATGCTCCTGCTGAAACTGGCGGCGCAGGATCTGCTCGCTCTGGACGCGAGGCGCCGCATGGTGTCGCACCTCGCCGCCAGATGGCGGCACTTCCGGGGGGCTGACGCCTCACTGACGGAGAGTTCCGCGTGGGCGGAGAGTCTGGTCAGTCTCGCGAACGACCTCGTGGCCGCCGGACGCGGCAACGTGGAGATGATCGTCGAGTGCGCCGCCACGGTCGACGAGGGTGACCGTCCAGGTGCTCCCCGGCTCATCGATGTCGTTCTCGTAGGGCAGCACCCGCGGGAACACCGACTGTCCGTGCAACTCGTCGAGCTGAAACGGTGGTCCCTGGTGACCCGGGTGGAGCGGGCCACCGCAGAGGTGGTGCACGTTCCGGGGATGGGCACGAAGAAGCACCCCGCCCTGCAACTGCGTGAGTACTACGAGGCCTTCACCAGCGACAGGGGCCCGTTCAGCGGGCTCGCGTTCGAATGCGGAGGCTTCGCGTATCTGCACAACGCCACGGACGACTCCGTACGGCCGCTGATGGACATCGACGCGCCGACCGGCCCCTACGCCCGCGTGTACACGAACGACGGGCGCGAGCGGCTCCTGGCCTCGCTCCGTGAGAGCTTTGCCGAAGAGGGCAGCGCCTCGGCCGCGGAGCTTCTCCTGCAGAGGATGGGTCTGCGCAACACGCCGTTGCTCGATGCCATGATCCGCTCACGCGGTGACGACAGCGTCTTCACGCTGAGGGGGCGGCAGCGCGAGGCCGCCGAGCAGATCCTGGACACGGCGTGCAAGGTGCTTCCCGACCCTGAGCGCCCCGCTCTCGTACCCGATGAGAGGCGTGTGGTCTTCCTGGTGACCGGTGGGGCCGGAACCGGCAAGAGTGCCATCGGACTCCAGGTCAAGGCGGAGCTGGAGGCTCAGGGCCGGTCGGTCAAGTACGCCAGCGGCAGCCGGGCGTTCAACGGCGCGATCCAGGAGCACGTGGGCTACGGGGACCGGGAGTTCAAGGAGAGCTTCACCTACTTCCACAGCTTCGTGACGACCCCCGAACCGCCGCTGGACGTGCTGATCTGCGATGAGGCGCACCGTCTCCGCGACCGCTCGACCAGCCGGTTCTGGAAGCCCGAACAGCAGGGCACACGACCGCAGGTGGACGAGCTCCTCGACGCGTCCCGGCTGACCGTCTTCTTCCTGGACGAGGACCAGACCGTACGGCCGAACGAGGTCGGCACGGTCGGCCTGATCGAGGAGGCGGCACGGCGGCACGACGCGCGGCTCGTGCGGTACGGCCTTCGGGAGCAGTTCCGTTGCGGCGGCAGCGACGCCTACATCGGCTGGGTGCGCGCCGTGCTCGGGGTCACGGACGAGCCACCGGAGCAGTGGACACCGGACGGGCTCATGCACGTCGAGGTGGCGGACACCCCCGAGGAACTCGAACACGTCATTCGTACCGAAGCGCGGGCGGGCGCGTCCGCCCGTATGGTCGCGGGCTACTGCTGGCCCTGGACGAAGCCGCTCGGCAAGGAGAAGCGGCTGGAGGCCGACGTGCGCATCGGTGGCTGGCACCGGCCGTGGAACGCGGACAGCGAGAGCTTCTGTGCGGACGGCGCGCCCCCGTCGAAGATCTGGTCCGTGCACGAGAACGGCATAGGTCAGATCGGCTGTGTGTACACGGCGCAAGGGCTGGAGTGGGACTGGTGCGGCGTGATCATGGGCGAGGACATGGTGTGGCGTGACGGCCGGTGGCTGTTCCGCCGGGGCAAGGCGGGCGAGGGCCCTGACCGAAAGATCAAACGCGTCGACATACCGGGTTCGTTCGACCCGAAGGTGAGGGCGTCGAGCGTCGACGACGACGAGTTCGCCCGGCTCGTGCGCCATGCCTACCACGTGTTGATGACCCGGGCGAGTCGCGCGACGGTGCTGTACTCCACGGATGAGGAAACGCGTGCCTATCTGAAGGGACGCGTCGGTCAGGTCGAGTTCCACGGGCTGCGCCCCACCTGGGAGAACCTGCCGCAGGAGGCACGGATACCGCATCAGCCCCGGCCGCGAAGAGGCAGGCGTCCCCGCCGGAACCGCAACGTGTCGGGGGCGCAAGGACCTGAGGCACGACTGTTCTGACCGGCGCTGTGCCCGGTGATGCGGAGTGGCGGGCTCTCCGGGCCCGCCACCTGCCTGGGTCAGAAGACCAGGCGCGCTGCCGCGATGAGGCACGCCACCATGAGGTTGGTGGCGACGCCTACGGCGACGTCGGCCAGGATCTCGCGAAACCGGTGACGACGTGCAGGCTTGTACTCAACGGGGTTCATGCGGCAACCACTCCTCGGGGTGAGCTGGGAATGGCAGGGATCGCCCTACCGGGCATCCGCACTCACACCACGTGAGACACATGGTGGAAACCACTCGACAGCTGACCGAGCAGAGGCACCTGAACACCGCCGTCGTACCCTCCGGGAAGGTGCGCAGCGTCAACAACAGTAGTACACGCCCGCGTTGGGAGAGGGCCGCGGGGCGCGATCAGGCCCCGCCCCCGTGATCAGGCCCCCGCCCCCGGATCCCCCCGCAAGTGCGCCAGTACCGCGAGCACCCTGCGGTTGCCCTCCGTTGGGTCCAGGGAGAGCTTGGTGAAGATGTTGCTGGCGTGTTTGACGACTGAGGCTTCGGTGACCGTGAGGCGGTGGGCGATGGTTTGGTTGTTGAGGCCCTGGGCCATCAGGGAGAGGACTTCTCGTTCGCGGGGGGTGAGGCGGGTCAGGGGTTCGGTGCGGCGGGAGAGGAGGACGCGGACGACCTCGGGGTCGATGACCGTTTCGCCCGCGGCGACCCGGCGCAGGGTGGTGAGGAAGTCAGCGACCTCGCCCACCCGGTCCTTGAGGAGGTAGCCGAGGCCCGTGAGGCCCGCGCCGTCGCCGGTCAGGAGTTGGGTCGCGTAGGCCGTGGCGACGTACTGGGAGAGGACGAGGACGGGAAGGCGGCCGTGGCGGGCGCGGAGGTCGAGGGCCGCTTTGAGGCCCTCGTCGCGGAAGTCGGGGGGCATGCGGACGTCCGTGATGACGACGTCCGGGCGCTCGGTGTCGACCGCGCGGGTCAGGGACGGGGCGTCGCCCACCGCCGCGACCACCTCGTGGCCGCCGCGCGTGAGCAGTTCCACGAGTCCGGCGCGCAGCAGTACGGCGTCCTCGGCGAGGACTACGCGGAGCACGGTACCTCCACTGTCAGTCGAGTCGGTCCGCCGACGGGGCTGGACACCGTCAGGCGTCCGCGCAGGATCGCCAGGCGGTCGGCCAGGCCGGTCAGGCCCGTGCCGTGGGCGGGGTCCGCGCCGCCGCGGCCGTTGTCTGTGATCGTCAGCGTAAGGCGTTCGTCCCGCAGGCTGCCCTGTACGCGTACTTCTGTGGCTTCGCTGTGTTTCGCCGCGTTCGTGAGGGCTTCCGTGATGGTGAAGTACGCCGTTGTCTCCACGGCGTCGGGCAGGCGGTGCGGCAGGTCGATGTCGACCGTCACGGGTATCGGGTGCCGCAGCGCGACCTCCGTGACCGCCGCGGCCAGGCCGTGGTCCGTGAGGACCTGCGGGTGGATGCCCCGCACCAGGTCACGCAGCTGGTCGAGGGCGTGGCGCGCCTCGCCCCTGCCGCGCGCGAGGAGTGCGGCCGCCTCCGGGTTGCCGTCGCCCAGCTCCATCTCGGCGAGGCCGAGCGTCATGGTGAGGGCGACGAGCTGCTGTTGCGCGCCGTCGTGCAGGTCCCGTTCGATACGGCGGCGCTCCGCCTCGAAGGCGTCCACCAGGCGTGCCCGGGAGCGGGTGAGTTCGACGACGTGCCGGGTGAGTGGTTCCTCGCGAGAGGTCAGGAGAAAGTGCGCCGTGCGGACCTGGAGGCCTGCCAGGAGTCCCGCCGCGTACGCGGTCAGGGCCAGGAAGAGGAGTCCCGCGGCGGTGAACGGCAGGGCCGCCAGCGGGTGCGGGACCGCCTGCCCCGGGATGATCATCACCGTGTCCGGCGCCAGCGCCCAGACGATGACCGGGCATATGAGGAGTACGAGCGCGAAGAGCAGCAGCAGGGACACGCCGAGGCCCGCGGTCGAGAAGACCAGGGCCAGCAGCCAGGCGTAGCCGAGCTCCCGCCACGTCGCCCGCTCCCCGCACCGCGTCCGCAGCCGCGCGCGGAGCCCGGTGCCCTTGAGGGGGCGGTGCGGGTCGCGCAGCGGTGTCGGTTCGACCAGTCGGAGACGGCGGCGCTCGAGGCGTCCCAGGGGGATGCCGGACAGCGCGGCCGCCGTCAGGAGGACCAGGCCGATCCCCACGGCGGACGTCAGCAGCCCTCCGGCTACGAGCACCAGCATGACGAGCAGCACCGCGAGCCCCAGCGGCACGCCGCCGCACACGTACGCCCAGCACCGCAGCGGCCAGGCGGAGAGGAGGAAGCGGTGGGGTGGGTGGTGGCGCATCACCGTCCATACGGTGACCGGTGCCGGTACCGGTGCCGGTCCTGGTGCCGGTGCGGTCTCCTCGGCCGTCCGGCTGCCCTGCGGGTGCCCCGACATCGGTGCCCTCCCGCCGACTGTCGCCTTCCGCGATCACGCCTCGTGATCGTGAAAAGCCTAGGTGGGTGTCAGGCGGCCCGGGGAGGGGGCTTTCCGGTGTTCTCAGGGGTGGGTTTTCCCCCCTCACGCCCGCCGCCCGCCGCCCGCCGCGAGCCGTGGCCACACCACAAGGACCACCGGCAGCGCCAAGTAGCCGAACCGGCCCGCCGGTGCGAGCAGGAACGCCGTGCACAGGCCCGCCGCGAGGCGGTCGGCCGCGGCCACGGCGGTGGCGGGCGGGCGTAGGACGAGCGTCGTCGCGACCGCGGCTCCGCCGCACAGGAGCAGCGCCACGGCCGCGTACCAGCCGAGCGGGCCGAGGTCGGCGAGCAGGCGGCCGGGCAGGGGGCTCGCCGCGGGGGTCGGGATGTCGCCGCGCCCGGTGGGGAAGGCCAGGACCTGGCGGACCATGGGGCCGGGCGTGAGCAGCGCGCTCGGCAGGGCGGCGGCCACCGCCCCGGCGACGGTCGTGGCCGCGCAGCGCACCGCCGCCCGCCTCCCCGCCCTGTGGGTGAGCAGCGCCGCGGCGACCGCCACCGCGGGCCACGCCGTCCACTTGAGCGCGCACGCGGCGGCGAGGGCGAGGCCCGCCGCCACCGGCCTGGCGCGCGCGGCGAGCGTGAGCCCGAGGCAGCACAGGCCCGCGAGCGGCAGGTCCACGCCGCTCACGCACAGCGGCAGGGCGACGACGGGGGAGGCGAGCAGGGCGGCCAGGCCGGTGCGGTACGAGGCCCGGGCGCGCGCTGTCTCCAGCCTCGCCGCCAGGCACGTAAAACCCGCCCGCAAGCACACCAGGAACACCCCCGCGCACCACAGCCGCGCGTCCCCGAGGACCCGCAGCGGCAGCGTGGCGTCGCCGAACAGGGCCCGGGGCAGCCCGAACAGCGCCATCCCGGGCAGGTAGGGGGTGTACTCGCCGACGTTCTGGGGGTCCGTCAGGTACGGGCTGGCCCGGTGGACGAGGAGGACGCCCGAGCGCTCGATCACCCCGACCTCGCTCTGTCCGTGCCCGGTCAGGACGAACAGCGTCAGCGGTACGACGACGGCGCCCGCGAGCGCGGACGCCAGCGAAAGCGCGCGGGCCCGGGGCCGGGGCAGCCACCACGCGGCCAGGGCGGCACCGGCGTACCCGGCCGCCGCGGAGAGCCCCCATGCGCGGTGCGTCGCCAGCGTGGAGGCGAGGGGGAAGGACAGGGCCCACGCGGCGGCGGCCAGCCAGCCCACGACCCAGACGGCTCGGCGGGGCAGGGCGCCCGGCCCCGTACGCGTACGGGGCTTCGTGGCTCGCGGCGGGGGAGTCGTCGTCCTGTCGATCAGCACCCGTCCATTGCAGCCGCGCGGTACGGGTGCGGTCATGACAGGTAGATCGACACTTCGTGGTCGGGTTTTCCCGACCGCGTTCCCTGCGCCCGCCGCGTCGGCCGCGGGGGTGACGCCCGGCGGCGTCACCCCCCCTTCCGGTTGTGTCGGATCAGGCCGCGGTCAGGGCCTCGATCAGGTTGGCGCGGGCGCGGGCCACGCGGGAGCGGACCGTGCCTACGGGGCAGCCGATGGCTGCGGCGGCCTCCGCGTACGGCTGCTGGAGGAGTTGGGTGAGGACGAACGCCTCGCGCCGTTCGGCCGGTATGCCCGCGAGGAGTTCGGCGAGCGCGATGCCGTCGTCGAAGCCGGGCAGGCCGCGCGGCTGGGCCTGCTCGGCGGCGGTCTGCCAGTCGTCGCGGTCGGAGAGCCGGGGCCGGGCGGCCGCGTGCCGCAGGCTGTCCACGACGGTGCGCCGCGCGATGGACAGCAGCCAGGTCCGCGCCGACGAACGGCCCTCGAACCGGTGCAGGCTGCCGAGCGCCCGCAGGAACGTGTCCTGCGCGAGGTCGTCGGCGGCCTGCGGGTCCGCGCTCAGGTGCGCGACGTAGCGCAGTACGTCGCGGTGCAGGGCCCGTACGAAACGGTCGACGGCCTCCGGGTCGCCGTCGCGCGCGGCGAGCGCGAGCCGCGTGACGGGTTCGTCGGCGGCGTCGGTGCGGCGGCCCGTCGGTCGACGGGGCTGGCCTTTCGGGATTTTTCGGGCAGGTGGGGTCGCCAGGGCAGCAGTCATCGCCTGTGGTCCTTACGGGTGTCCGGAAACCGGAGGTGCAGCGTCCGGAGTGCGGAGTTCGGAATCCGGCCGCGACGGCGCGCGGCCGGTGAGGGGTGTCGTACGGCCCGGTGCCGCCGGGTGGGGCGGTGCGGGCCGACGCCCGGTGCGCGCACGACGAGGGGCGGCGCGGCGCCGGGCGGCGCCGGGCCGGGGCCGCCGTCGTGGCGGGCCGGGGTACCGGCTGTCAGCTGACAGCGATCCCGAGGGGTGGGCCCCGTGAGGTGATGGCGTGGACGAGGAGCAGCCGCCGCAGCCGTCGCGCGCGGTGGTCGCGGCGCGGGCGCAGGCGCGGGCGGTGCGCGGGCGGCGGCAGCCGGAAGGCGAGCCGCAGCGGCGCGACCAGCCAGCCCGCGACGGCCCGGCCGATGCGGAATGCGGCGCGCTCGCCGTACGCCAGCCACAGGCCGCACAGCAGGGCGGCGATCAGGTGCGCGGCGAGCATGCCCAGCGGTGACATGCCGCCCATGTCGTGCCCAGCGTGCATGCCGGACATCGTGTCGGGCATCGCGCCCGACATGGTGTCGCCGTGGCCTCCCGCGGAGGTCATGTGGGTCATGTCGTGTGCGCCGGGTGCGGGGACGGCTGTCTCCTGCATGCCCATCGAGTGCCGGGTGTGCCCGGCGGCCTCGTGCATCCGGTCCGCGAGTCCCGCGTCCGTCACGGCGCGGAGCGCGTCCGCCTCCGACATGCTGCTTCCCGTGCCGTCCGCCCCGCAGAGCAGATGGCGAGCCCACTGCTGGGCGAGGGACGCCCCGCCGGACGCCGAGGACTGGGCCGCGGCCTGCGCGAGCGAGAACCACGTGTGCAGCGCGGCCTGTGCCACGACGGACGCGGCGGTCACCAGGAGGACGCCGCGCTCACGCCCGGCCAGGAGCCAGGCCCCCGCGAACGTCGCGGCGCCCGCGCCCGGCAGCGCCCACCACGGCAGCGGGGACGCCGACATGAGGGCGTGGCCGGTGGCCGCGAGCAGCACACAGGCGGCCGCGAACACCGCGGCCCGTATCGCGCGACAGCTTCGGCCCCCAGACATGGCGGCCTCATCTTTGCATCCGCTCGGCGCGGCCAGCGGGCGGGTCCGGAATGTTCCGCACGGGGCCGTACGGGGCCGTCGTGTGGTGCGGGTCACTCGGGGTGCCGGGAACTGGCGTGGGCGCGCGGCCGACTCCTGGTCGGCCGACTCCGATCGGCCCACTGTCGAGCAGGGGAGCGGCCGCGTGGCGAGAGAGCAGGGAGATGCGGCGGCGGGGGCCGGGGGCGGGGGCGCCGCGTCGCGTACGCCTGGCGTGGGCGGGGTCGGAGCCGTGGGCCGGGGTGGGGCCGCCGCGTCGCGTACGCCTGGCGTCGGCGGGGCTGGAGCCGTGGCCGGGGGTGGGGGCGAGGCCGTGGCTCGGGGCGGTGGCGTGGCCCGGGGCGGGGGCGTGGCGCGGGGCGAGACTGTGGCCGGGGCCGGGGCCGGGGCCGGGGCCGGGGCCGTGGCCGAGGGCGGGTCCGTGGCTCGGGGCACGGACGTGGCCAGGGGCGGCGAGGCCGCGCGGGCGCGGGGCGGGGGCGGTGCCCGGGCGCGGGGCGTGTCCACCGCGCTGCTCACCTGCGCCATGGCCTTCTCGATGCTCCAGCTCTTCCTGCTCGGCGCGCTCGGGCCGCGCCTGGTGGACGACCTCGACGTCTCGCCGACGACGCTCGGCCTGACCACGACGATCGGCTTCGGCACCGCCGCCGTCCTGTCGCCCGTCGGCGGCCGCGTCGTCGACCGGGTGGGGCCGCGCCGCGCGCTGGCCGTGCTGCTCCTGCTCTCGGCGGTGGCCCTCGCGCTGATCGGCGCGGCGCCCGGCGCGGGCTTCCTGCTCGTGGCGGTCGCGCTCGGCGGCCTGCCGCAGGCCCTTGCCAACCCGGCCACGAACAAGGCGATCCTGGCGTCCGTGGAGCCCGCGCGGCGCGGCGCGGTGACCGGCATGAAGCAGTCGGGCGTCCAACTGGGGGCGTTCGCGGCGGGCCTGCCCCTTGCGGGGCTCGCCGGGTGGCTCGGCTGGCGCGCGGCGGTGTGGACGGCGGCGGGCGCGGCGGTGCTGACGGCGGCGTGGGCGCTGCGGGCGCTGCCTGCGACTGCGCCTGCGGGGGGCGGGCCGCAGCGGTCCGCGGGGCCTGCGGCAGGCGGGCCTCAGCGGCCTGCCGGGGTCGCCCCGTCTCAGGCTGGTGGGGTCGCGCCGTCTCGGGCGGGTGGGGTCGCCCCGTCTCAGCCCGGTAGGGCCGAGCCTCCCCGGACCGGCGAGGCCCCTTCGCCGCGGCCGCGCGGCGACATCGCCTGGCTCGCGGCCTTCTCGCTGCTGCTCGGCTGCGGCATCGCCTCGGTCAACACCTACCTCGCGCTGTACGGGGCGGACCGCCTCGACCTGCCGGGGGCGGCGGCCGCCGCGCTGGTGGCGGTGCTCGGCGTGGCCGGGATCGGCGGGCGCGTGGCCTGGTCGCGAGCGGCGACCCCCGGCCGGGCGCCGTGGCTGCCGGGGTGGCTCGCGGCGGGGGCGGTCGGCGCGGCGCTGCTGCTCGTCGCCGCGGCGGCGGTGGGCCCGCTGGTGTGGCTCGCGGCGGTCGCCGTCGGGGTGTTCGCGGTGTCGGCCAACGCGGTCTCCATGGTCCTGGTCATGCAGCGCGCCGCGCCCGGCCGCGCGGGCCAGGACTCGGCCCTCGTCTCCGCGGGCTTCTTCGCGGGCTTCGCCCTGGGCCCGCCCCTCTTCGGCGTCCTCGCGGACGCGGGCCGCTACGGCTGGGGCTGGGCCCTGGTCGCGGCGGAGTTCGCCGGGGCCTGCGCGGTGGGCCTGACCTGGGCGGTACGGGAGCGGGGCGTGCGGCGCCGGGCGGGGGAGGCCTGATGTCGCGCGGACCCGAGGAGCCCCCCGCCTGGGCCGGGCCCGCCCTGCGCGCCGTGCTCGACCGGGCCGCCGTGACCCGGGCCGGGGTCGGCGCCCGCTTCCCGCTGTTCGCCGACCCCGCGACCGGTACGTGGACGACGACCCGGCGCGGTGCCTGGACCGGCGGCTTCTGGGCGGGCCTGCTGTGGCTCCGCGCCCGCTCCACGGGCACGGCGGAGGACCGCCACGCCGCGGCGGAGTGCACGGCCCGGCTCGCCCACTGGCTCCACGCGGACACGGCGACGCGCGGCCTGATCCTCTGGTACGGCACGGCGTCGGCGGGGCCCGCCCTTTCCGCGGGGGCCGCGGCCACACCGGGTTCCGCTCCGCCGCCCCGCGCGGCCGCGCCGGGCCACGCTGCCGCTGCGGGGGCGGAGGGGGCTGCTGGATCGGGCCCCGCCTCCGCGCAGGATGGCGCTGCCACACCGCGTGCGGAGGACGCCGCCGCGTCGGGCGGTGCTACGGGGCCGTGCCCGGCTTCCGCGCCGGATCGCACCGCCGCTACCGAGCCGGGCCGCGTTCCCGTGCCGGATCGCGCGGCCGTCCCGCGTGCGGAGGGCGCTGCCGCGCCGGGTTCCACGGCTGGTACGCGAGGGGAGAGTCCTGCTGCGTCGGGTTCCACGGCTGGTACGCGAGGGGAGGGTCCTGCTGCGTCGGGTTCCACGGCTGGTACGCGAGGGGAGGGTCCTGCTGCGTCGGGTTCCACGGCTGGTACGCGAGGGGAGAGTCCTGCCGTGCCGGGTTCCACGGCTGCTACGCGAGGGGAGAGTCCTGCCGCGCCGGATCACACCGCCGCTGCCGCATCGGTCCGCACCCATGGGACGTGCCCCGCTCCCACCCCGTGCCCCGCTCCGCCCCCGTGCCCGAGCGGCCCCCCTGCCGTCTCGGACGGCGCCGCTCCCACACGCGCGGAGGCCACCGCCCCGCCGGACCGCTCCGCCTCCCAGCCGCACCCCACCACCCCTGCGGACCCGCCCTCCCCACGAGCGGCGCGCCCCGCCCTGTCGGGCCACGCCCCCGCATCCGGCGCAGCCGCCGAGGCCCTGCGCGCCGAAGCCGCACGGGTCTGTCTCGATGCCTTCGACCCGGGTCTGGGCCTGGTCCCCTGGGGTGCGGCCTTCGGAGGGCCGAGGCTCGTGGCGCGGGCCGATGCCGTGCCCGGGCTCGTGCCGCTGCTCGCGGCGGCGGGGCCGCGCGGGGCGGAGGCCGCCGCCGCGCATCTGCACCGGCACCTGGACCTGTGCCGGGCCGGAGCCATGGCCTGGCGGTACGTGCCGGGCAGCGGCTGGTGCCCGCTCGCCGAACCGGCGCCCGGCTGGAGCCGGGGCCGCGCCTGGCTGCTGCTCGCGGTCGCGGACGCGCTGGCGCGCGCGGACAGCGAGGTCTGGCGCCCTGACCGGCTGCGCCGGGCGGCGACGTGGCTCGGCGCGCCCCCGGCTTTGGGGGAACCCCTCGTGCCGCCCGCCGACACCGCCGAGCCGGGCGGATTCCTCGACACCTCCGCCGCCGCGATCACCGCCGTCGCGCTGCTCAAGCTCGCCGAGCTGCCCGGCGCCGACGCCGGGCAGCTCACGCGCCGCGCGACCGCCGTCCTGCACCGCCTGGTGACCGCGCACCTGAAAGACGGGATGCTGCTCGACGGCTGCTACGACGCCGCCACCGGCACCGCCGAGCGGCACGAACTGGTCTGGGGCGACTACTTCTTGGCCCTCGGCCTCGCCGTCCTCACCGGCCTCGTCCGCCCCGGCGACGTATAGACGTAGACGTAGCTAGACGTAGCGCACGTAAGAGACGTGGCTACGCGTAGGTCTCCAGGACACGGCGCGCCACCGACGTGACGTGCAGCTCGTCCGGGCCGTCGAGGATCCGCGCCGCGCGTGCCGTGCGCAGGAGCGTGGGCAGCGGGGTGTCGGGGCCGAGCCCGGCGGCGCCGTGGACCTGGATCGCCGCGTCCACGACCTGGTGCAGGGCGCGGGCCGCGGCGACCTTCGCGAGGCCCACCTCGACGTGCGCGTCCTCGCCCGCGGCGAGCCGCGCGACCGCCTCGTGGACCAGCGGCCGCGTCGTCCGCAGCGCGAGCAGGGACTCGAAGACGTGCTGCTGCACGAGCTGGTGGGTCCGCAGCGGGCCGCGGGCGCCGCCCCGCGTGGCGGCGCGCCGGGCCAGCAGGTCGAAGGCCCGCTGGGCCTGCCCGAGCCAGCGCAGGCTCCGCAGCGTTCGGCCGAGCTGGAGCCGTTCGGCGGCGACGGCGAGGCCCGCGCCGCGCTCGCCGACGAGGTGGTCGCCGGGCACGCGGACGTCGTCGAGGGCGATCTCCCACTGGCCGCTCGCCCCGAGCACGGGCAGCTCGCGCACGACGCGGAAGCCGGGCGAGCGCGTCGGCACGACGAACAGGGACAGGCCGCGGCGGTCCCGCGGCGCGCCGTCGGTGCGGGCGAGCACGGTCACCAGGTCCGCGCCCGCAGCCCCGGACGTGAACCACTTGCGGCCGCTGACCACCCAGTCCCCGTCGGTCCGCCGCGCCGCCGTGGTCGCGGTCAGGAACGGGTCGGTGCCGGGGCTCTCCGGCTCGGTCATCGCGTAGCAGGCGCGCAGCCCGCCCGCGACAAGGCCGGGGAGATACGCGGCCCGGACGCGGTCGCTGCCGTGCCGCAGCAGCATCCGTACGTCGAGCAGCGGCGCGGAGCCGAGCGCGGCGGGTCCGTGGTCGCTGGCGCCCTCCGCCTCCGCGTGGCGCGCGTACGCGCTCAAGTCGAGCCCCTGGCCGCCCAGTTCGGCGGGCAGCGGCAGCGCCCACAGGCCCGCGTCCCGGGCCAGGGCCCGCAGCGCGCGCAGCGCCTCGTCGGCCTCGGGCCCACCCGCGTCCAGGACGTCCTCACGGGGCATGACGTGCTCCCGTACGAACGCCCCGACGCGCTCGCCGAGCCCCGCGTCCCTGCCGTCCCGCTCCTTCGACTCCGTCACTGACGCCACCGCTTCCTTCCGTTCGCCGGGAACCCGCGGGCCCGGGCGCCCGACTGACTCTCCAGGGAACTGGTCGGGCGCCGACGCCCCCGAGTTCCCGCCTTCGCGGCGGCCGCCGCACCGGAAGAGGAGACACGACGGACATGACCCAGGCAGCGTCACACGACCTCACCGCACGGGCCGGGGCGCGGCCCCTCGACGCGCTGCGCTGCGACATCGGCGGGCCGCCGGAGCTGACCGGTGTCGTCGAGGCGCACCTGCGGCTGCTCGGCGCGCACACGGCCCGGGCCGACGAGGCGGCCGGTCCCGGCCGCGCGCTGCTCTGCGGCGGTGGCTTCGGGCCGCTGAAGGCCGAGGTCCTGTGGGCCGACCCGATGGGCCCGGCGCGCGACGCCGTGGCCCCGCTCGCGGACGCCGCTCCCGGCGGCCCGGGCCCCGGCCTGGTGCACGACGAGGCCACCGCCCAGGCCGTCACCGGTGTCATGTCCGTGCACGGGCGCCGCGACGGCTCCCCGCGCGGCCTCGGCGTCGACTACACCGCGACCGCCGCGGGCGTCCTCGCCGTCCAGGGCCTGCTCGCCGGGCTGCTCGCGGAGGCCCGCGGCGGATCGGCGGGCCGGGTGACCACGAGCGCGGTGCGCGCGGGCCTGCTCGCCGTCTCGCAGTACGTCGCTGCGGCCGGGGCCGACGAGGGCGAGGCGGCGCCGCTCGCGCCGGGCGGGCCGCCGTTCACCTCCGCCGACGGCGTGGTCTTCGAGCTGGAGACCCTCGACCCCGGCGCCTGGGCCGCGTTCTGGCGGGCCCTCGGCGCGCCCGCCGACGCGCTGCGCGCGGGCTGGCGCCCCTTCCAGTTCCGGTACGCCACCGCCTGTGCGCCCTTGCCCGAGGCCCTGCACACCACCGTGTCCGGCGCCGTCTGGAGCCGGATCCAGGCGGCCGCCGCCGCGTCCGGAGCCGAGGTGTGCGCGCTGCGCACGCTCGCCGAGCGCGCCGCCGAGCACGACCACGCGCCGCCGTGGACGCTCACGCCGTACGGCCCCGGCGGGCCCGTGACACACCGTCAGATCCCTACCGCCGACCGGCCCTTGGCCGGGATCACCGTCCTGGAGGCGGGGCGCCGCATCCAGGCCCCGCTGGCCGCGCACCTGCTGCGGCTGCTCGGGGCCGACGTCGTGCGGATCGAGCCGCCGGGCGGCGACCCGCTGCGCGGCATGCCGCCCGCGTGCGGCGGCGTCTCCGCGCGCTGGCTCGCCCTCAACCGCGGCAAGGACGCCGTGGAGGCCGACATCAAGTCCCCCTCCGGCCGCCGCCGACTGCGCGACCTCGCCGCCGACGCGGACGTCTTCCTGCACAACTGGGCGCCGGGCAAGGCCGCGCGGCTCGCCCTGGACGCGGACGACCTCGCACGGGTCAACCCCGGCCTCGTGTACGCGTACACGAGCGGCTGGGCGGGCCGGATCGACGGCGCGCCCATGGGCACGGACTTCATGGTCCAGGCGCGTACCGGCGTCGGCGAGGCCGTGCGGCCCGCCGACGAGCCGCCCGCGCCCTCCCTGATGACGCTCCTCGACGTCCTCGGCGGGCTGCTCGGGGCGGAGGCCGTGCTCGCGGGGCTGCTGCTGCGCGAGCGGGGCGGGGGGCGGGGCGTGCGGGTCGACTCCTCGCTGCTCGGGGCCGCCGACCTGCTGGTCGGGCCCGCGCTCGCGCGGGGCGCGCGCCGTCCCGCCGGGTTTCGGCGGCCGCTGCGGACGGCTGACGGGTGGGTGGCTGCTGGGGACGGGTGTGCCGGAGCCGTCGCCGCGTACGACCTGGGCGGTCTGGCCGTGGGGGACGCGGTGCGGTTGCTCTCCTCCCATGGGCTGGGGGCCGCCGTGGTCGCCCCCGGGCCGGGGGCGCTCCTTCCGGGGGTGCTCGGGCGGGACGCGCACGGGGCGCCGGTGGTGCCGGACCCGTGGACCTTCGGCTGACGCTCGTCTCCTCGCGGGGCGCCCCAGACCCGCCCCTTCCCGCTTCCTGGGGGCTCCGCCCCCAGACCCCCGCTCCTCAAACGCCGGAGGGGCTGACAACACAGCCGCAACCGGCGACAGTTCCAGCCCGTCCGGCGTTTGAGGACGAGGCGCGGAGCGCCGAAAAGCGGGGGCACGGGGGCGCAGCCCCCGGATCGGGAAGGGGCGGGCCTGGGGCGTCCCACGTGGGCGCCTCACCCTTCACCCACCCCTAAGGAGCCCCCCATGCCAACCACCCTCCACGACCTCCTCCCCGCCGCCCTCCGCAGGAGCTGGGCGGTGGAGGGGGTCTGCCCCGACCTCGACCTGTACAGCCTGTTCCGGGCGCGGCAGATCGGTGATCCGCATCGCGCGGCCGTCGTCGACGGCAAGGGCAAGCTCTGTTACACCTGCCTGGACCGCAAGGTCCGCTGTCTGGCCGTCGGGCTCAGAGGGCTCGGCATAGGGCCGGGCGACGTCGTCGGCGTGCAGCTGCCCAACGGGCGCGACGCGGTCATGACGGACCTCGCCCTCGCCGCCCTCGGCGCCATCGCGCTGCCCTTCCCCGTCGGCCGGGGCACGGCGGAGGCCACGAGCCTGCTGCGCCGCGCGGAGGCCGTCGCGGTGGTCGCGGCGGCGGAGCACCGGGGCGCGCACCCGGCGCGGGCGCTCGCCGAGGCGCGGGCCGCCCTGCCCGCGCTGCGCCACGTCGTCGCGGCGGGCCGGGGCCCTCAGCCCGAAGGGGCGCCCACCTTGGGGGAGTTGCTGCGACGCGACCCGAAGGACTTCGTGGCCGCGCGGCCCGACCCGGACGGCCCCGCCCGCATCCTGGTCTCCTCCGGATCCGAGGCCGAGCCGAAGATGGTCGCGTACTCGCACAACGCCCTCGCGGGCGGCCGGGGCAACTTCTTCGCCTCGCTCATGCCCGCCGGGGCGAGGCCGCCGCGCTGCCTCTTCCTGGTGCCGCTGGCCTCGGCGTTCGGCTCCAACGGCACGGCCGTCGCCCTCGCCCGGCACGGCGGCACGCTCGTCCTGCTCGACCACTTCACGCCCGAGGCCGCGATCGCCGCGATCCGGGAGCACGAGCCCACGCACGTCCTCGGCGTACCGACCATGGCGCGGATGATCCTGGACCGGCTCGCGGCCGACGGCGGGACGCTGCCGCCGCCCACCGCGCTCGTGCTCGGCGGCTCCCCGCTGGACGCCACCACGGCGGCCGCCGCGCGGGAGGCCTTCGGCTGCCCCGTCGTGAACCTCTACGGCTCCGCCGACGGCGTCAACTGCCATACGGGCCTTGACGGGTACGCGGAGGGCTCCGCCCCGGAGCACGGCGTCGTGGCGGGGCGGCCCGACCCCCGCGTCGCCGACATCCGCGTCGCCGACCCCGCCACCCACGAGCCCCTGCCGGACGGCGCTGTCGGCGAGATCGTGGCGCGCGGCCCGATGACCCCGCTGTGCTACGTCGGCGCCCCCGAGCTCGACGCCCGCTACCGCACCCCCGACGGCTGGGTCCGCACCGGCGACCTCGGCCTGATCGACGACGGCGGCGTGCTGCACGTCGTCGGCCGCCTCAAGGACGTGGTGATCCGCGGCGGCGCCAACATCAGCCCGGCCGAGGTGGAGCGCGAGCTGAGCGCCCACCCGCTGATCCGGGACGTGGTGTGCGTCGGCGTCCCCGACCCGGTCATGGGGGAGCGGCTCGCGGCCTGCGTGGTGCCCGCCTCCGGCGTCCCGGCCGGGGCGCCCCTGACCCTCGACGCGCTCGGCGAGCACCTCGCGGGGCGCGGCCTCCACCGGGCCAAGCACCCCGAACGGCTGCTGCTCGTAAAGGAGTTGCCGCTGACCCCGGCGGGCAAGCCGGACCGGAAGGCCCTGCGGGAGCGGGCGGTCGCCGGTTCCTGACGCGGCAGGGGCCCCGCCGGTTCCCACCGGCGGGGCCCCTGCCGCGCGTGCTACTCCGCCCGCAGCGCCTTCTTCAGCTGGGCCGCCGCGTTCCGGTACACCGGCAGCAGGTCCAGGTCGTCCCCGGGGTAGTTGACGATCTTCAGCTGCTCGGCGCCGGAGCCGGGCAGGACCGTGCCGGTCGACATGTGCGCGTTGTCGAGCACAAGGGCGGGCTTCTTCGCGGCCAGCTCGGCGACCTGGGAGGCCTTCACGGGCTCGGGGCCGTACGTGCCGACGGTGCGGGCGCCCGCCATCCGCGCGGACCAGGCGGTGAAGACCTGGCTGACCGCGGTGGGCGCCTTGCCGCCGGGCCAAGCCGACTTGAGGTCCGCGGACAGCTGCGCGTACTCCCGCTCGAAGGAGGTCTTCCACTTCTTCGCGGACACCTCGGTGCCGAAGAGCCCGCCGAGCCGGGTGACCTCGCCCGCGGCCTTGCCCGCGTCGTTGTCGAGGTCGACCTGGACGAGCTCGGCCTTCGAGCCCGCCGCCTCCTTGATCTTGTCGGCGTACGGCTCGAAGGGCGCGTACAGCACGAAGTCGGCCTTGGCGACCGCCGCGAGGTCGGAGGGCTTGGGGTCGTAGTCCGGCGCGTGGTGCGTGGACGGCGGCACCAGGACGGTGACGTCCTTGGCCCCGGCGGCCTTGGCGAACGCGCCCTCCCAGGTGGTGGTGGCGACGACCACGGGCCCGCCGCCCTCGCCCGCGTCGGTCTTCTTCGGCTGGTTCTCGTCGGCGCAGGCGGTGGCCGTGAGGGCGAGGGCGGCGCTCAGTGCCACGGCCCCGGCCGTGCGGGAGAGGTGCGGGGGGATGCGGACGCCGGTGCGCGCCATGAGGTGATGCTCCGTTCGGGGATGAGGTGGACGGCGAGGACGACGGCCCCCGCCAGCAGGACGAGGACGGGCCCGGGAGGCCAGTCCAGCCACAGGGCGAGCAGGAAGCCCGTGGCGTTCACGACGACGCCGATGGCCACGGCCCACAGCGCGATCGTGGTGAGCCGGTTGCCGAGGCGGCGCGCGGCGAGCGCGGGAAGCAGCGTGAGCGCGTCGACGAGCAGCGCGCCGGTCAGCTTGATCGCCCCGCCCACCGCGACGGCGACCAGGACGAGAAGGACCACGGTGAGCCCGCCGACGGGCACCCCGGAGCACTGCGCCAGCTCACGGTCGTACAGCAGCAGCGCGAGGTCGCGCCGCCGCCAGAGGAACAGCGCCGGTACGGCGACGGCGAGCACCGCCACGACGACGATGTCGGCGGTGGTGACCGACAGGATCGACCCCCACAGCAGCGCGAACGCGCCGGAGGCGTTGACCCCGGCCACCGAAAGGACGAGCAGCGCGGCCGCGATGGCCATGCTCATCAGCAGGCCCATCGCGCCCGACAGGCCGTCCGGCGTGCGGGCCAGGGGCGCCACGCCCGCGCCCGCGAGCGCGCAGGCCACCAGGGCGCACAGCATCGGGTCGAGCCCGGTGAGCAGCCCCACGGCGATGCCGAGCAGCGCGACGTGCATCATCGCGAACCGCACCGGCATGATGTCGAGCCCGACGATCACGACGCCGACGATCGGCAGGCCGACGGCGGCGAGCAGCAGCGCGAACCCGGCGCGCCGCACCGGCACGAGCTGGAGCATGAGGCCGAGGTCGGCGGTGGCGATCGCGGTCATGAGCACGCCTCCGGTGGTGTTTTGAGCCCGTCCGGCGTTTGAGGACGAGGCCGCAGGCCGATGGCCGTCGTCTCGGGGCGGTAGCCCTCGCGCAGGCGGCCCGCCGCCATGTCCAGGACGCGGTCGCACCGCGCGGCGAGCGTCCGGTCGTGCGTGACGACCAGGAGCGTGACGGGCAGCGAGGTGAGCAGTGCGGCGGCCTCCTCCTGGCCCGTGAAGTCCAGGGCGGCGGTGGGCTCGTCCGCGAGCAGCACCCCCGCACCGGCGGCGACGCAGCCCACCGCGCGCGCCAGATAGGTCCGCTGGAGCTGGCCGCCGGACAGGGTGTGCAGCGGCTTGCGGCGAAGCCCGCCGACGCCGAGGCCTTCCGCCGCGTCCGCCGCCGGGCCCGGCGCGCCGCTGGAGTCCAGCAACTCGCCCGCGAGCAGCGGGAAGCGGCCCGTCGCGGGCTTCTGCGGCACCCACGCGCAGGCGCGCCGCCGCCAGGCCCGGTCGGCGGCCGAGCGGGTGCCGCGCCCGCCGACGAGGACCGTGCCGCGGGTCTGCCGGTGCAGCCCGAGCACGGCCCGCAGGAGCGTGGACTTGCCGGAGCCGTTCGTCCCGGTCAGGGCCACGCGCTCGCCCGCCGCGACCTCCAGGTCCACGCCGTCCACGGCGACGACGCGCCCGTGCCCGCAGGTCACGTCGCACAGCCGTACCTCAAGCCCGCCCATCGGCCCTCACGCGCCTTCCTTCCGCCGCCTCGGCTCACGCCGTGTGCGGCAGTAGTCGGACGGTGGGCGCGCGGAGTTCCCGTACGACCCCCAGGAGTCGCGCGGCGCGGGGCGCGGTCAGCTGCCGGGCCGCACCACCAGGGCCGTCACCCGCACCTCGCCGCTGCGGCGGAACGTCAGGACGAACGGCACCTCGGCGCCAAGACGCAGGGCCCGCTTCGGGCGGAGCATCACGTCGAGCCCGTCGGGCCTCATGGTGATGCGCCTGCGCGCGGGCACGGTCGCCGACTCGACCATCCGCATGGACTCGACGCCCTGGCCCGGCCGCTCCACGGTCCGGCTCAGCATGACGCCGTCGGCGGCGGGCGAGCGCACGGACTCCAGGACGTCGTCGGAGTCGCCGGAGTTGGTGATCCGGAAGAACGCGGCGGTCTCCGCGACGCTGCCGTAGGTCAGGAACACCCGCCCGTCCGTCACCGAGATCCGCGCGGGCCCGCCCGCGGCACCGGCCGCGACCCAGGCCGTGAGCCCGCCCAGGGTCAGCGCGGCGGCGAGGACGGGCGCGAGCGCGGCGAGCAGGCCGGGGCGCAGGCGCGCGTACAGGGAGCTCATCGATGGTTCCTTCCCCGGGCCGCGCGCGGCACCGGCTCCCACGTCCGCAGGCGCAGGCTGTTGGCGACCACGAGCAGGGAGCTCGCGGACATGGCGACGGCCGCCGTCATCGGGCCGAGGCGGCCCACCGCGGCCAGCGGCACGGCGAGCGCGTTGTAGCCGAACGCCCAGACGAGGTTGGCGCGGATCGTGGCCAGGGTGCGCCGGGCGAGCCGGACGGCCACCGCGGCCGCGCCGATGTCGCCGCCCGCGAGCGTCACGTCGGCCGCGCCGATCGCCGCGTCGGTGCCGCAGCCCATGGCGATGCCCAGGTCGGCGCGGGCGAGCGCGGCGGCGTCGTTCACGCCGTCGCCGAGCACCGCGACGCGGCGGCCCGCGGCGCGCAGTCGGCCCACGAGCGCGGCCTTCTCCTCGGGCGTGCAGCGCGCGTGCACCTCGGTGATGCCGAGTTCGGCGGCCACGGCGTGCGCGGTCGCCGCCCGGTCGCCGGTGGCGAGCACCGGCTCGACGCCCAGGCGCCGCAGCCGGTCCACGGCGCGGTAGCTGCCGGGCCGCAGCACGTCGCCGACGGCGACGAGCGCCTCGTCGACGCCGTCCACGCGGACGAGGACGGCGGTGCGGGCGGCCTCCTCCGCCTCGGCGAGCGCGGCGGCCAGCTCCTTGGGCAGCGCGTCGCCGGGCACGCGCACCTCCACGCGGCGGCCCTCCACCACCCCGCCGACACCGGTGCCGGGCGTCGCCAGGAAGCCGTCCACCGGCGGCAACGGCTCGCCCGCAGACCGCTCCTGCGCGTACGTCACCAGGGCGCGGCCCAGCGGGTGCTCCGAGCCCTGCTCCACGGCCCCGGCGAGCCGCACCACCGCGTCCTCGCCGAGGCCGCCGGGCACGGCGGTGACGCGCGCGACGGTCATGTTCCCGGTGGTGAGCGTGCCGGTCTTGTCCAGGACGACGGTGTCGACGTGCCGCAGTGTCTCCAGGGCCCGCGGCCCGCTGACGAGGACGCCGAGCTGGGCGCCGCGCCCGGTGGCGGCGAGCAGCGCGGTGGGCGTGGCGAGGCCGAGCGCGCAGGGGCAGGCGACGACGAGCGCCGCCACGGCCGCGGTGACGGCGGCCTGCGGGTCGGCCCCGGCGCCCAGCCAGAAGCCGAGCACGGTGACCGCGAGGGTGAGGACCACGGGCACGAACACGCCCGCCGCGGCGTCCGCGAGGCGCTGGGCGCGGGCCTTGCCGGTCTGGGCCTCCGTCACCAGCTTCGTGATCCGCGCCAGTTGGGTGTCCGCGCCGACCGCCGTGGCCCGGACGACGAGCAGCCCGCCCGCGTTGACCGCGCCGCCGACGACGGCCTGCCCGGCGGCGGCCTCCACCGGTTCGCTCTCGCCGGTGACGAGCGACACGTCGAGCGCGGACGCGCCCGAGACCACCACGCCGTCGGTGGCGACGCGCTCGCCGGGCCGCACGGTGAACTCCTGGCCCACCCGCAGCAGCCCGACGGGCACGCGCCGCTCGCCGCCGTCCGGGCCGCGCACCGCCACGTCCTTGGCGGCGAGTTCGGCGAGCGAGCGCACCGCGGCGCCCGTGCCGTGGCGGGCCCGTGCCTCCAACAGCCGTCCGGCGAGCACCGAGAGCGGCACCCCGACCGCGGCCTCCAGATACAGGTGCGCGGCCCCGCCCCCGGCGGACGGCAGGAACGCGAAGGGCATCCGCATGCCCGGCTCGCCCGCCCCGCCGAGGAACAGCGCGTACGCCGACCAGGAGAAGGACGCGGCGACGCCGAGCGACACCAGGGTGTCCATGGTGGCCGCCCCGTGCCTGAGGCCCCGCAGCGCCCGCTGGTGGAAGGGCCAGGCGCCCCACACCGCCACCGGCGCCGCGAGGACGAAGCACAGCCACTGCCAGTGGCGGAACTGCCAGGCGGGCACCATCGACAGGGCGAGCACCGGCAGCGAGAGCAGCGCGGTGACGAGCAGCCTGGTGCGCTCGGCCCGCGCTCCGTCGTCCTCGGCGGCCCCGCCCGCCGCCCGCTCGGGCGCGGGCGGCGCGGACACCTCCGCCGTATAACCCGCCCGTACGACGGCCGCGACCAGCTCCTGCGCGGTGGTGTCGGCCGGGTGCGTCACGTGGGCCCGCCCGGTGGCGAGGTTGACGCTCGCACTGACCCCGTCGAGCTTGCCGAGCCGCTTCTCGACGCGGTTCACGCACGCGGCGCAGGTCATGCCGCCGACGACCAGGTCGGTGGTCGTCACCTCGGCCGCGGGGGCCGTACCGGTGGCGGTGCCCATCAGCCGTGCCCCCCGTGCCCGCCGCCGTGGCCGCCGGAACCGCCGCCTCCGGAGCCGCCGTCCCCGTCGGACGTCGAGGACCGCATGCCCGGCGCCACCGGTCCCACGGCGTCACCGACTTGGTACGCGACGACGAACACGACGGCGAGCAGCGCGAGGAACCCGAGCAGGGCGGGCGGCGGCCGCCAGGCGCGCGGCGGGGGTGACCCGGACGGTCTGGACGGACTGGGCATCGGCGCTCCCGAGACTGAGGCGGTGGCGCGGGCAGGGGACACCCGGCGCCGGGCAGGTGGTCGGGCGCGCGGGCGCGGAAGTTCCCGCCGCGGTGTCCTCCTCGTGTCGCAATTGGGCCAACCGGGTGAAGTGGCGTAAGAATTGCCTGGTACAGACGTTGAGGACGAGCCAGGACGGGGTTGCTCTGTGACCAGCAACGAAGCCACCGACGAACAGTGGGAGGGGCTCGCGCAGGTCGTGCCGCTGCGCGGTCGCAACGAATGGCCGTCGTGGCCGGGGCACCGCTCGCTGCCCGACGCCGAGACCGAGACCCGGCGGCGCTTCGTCGTCACCCGCGTCAACGTCTTCTCCGACGCCCGCGAGGTCGCCGAGAACCTGATGGCGCAGATCCCCGTCCTCCTCGACCTCAGCGGCGCCGAGACCGAGACCGCCAAGCGGGTCCTCGACTTCAGCAGCGGCGTCGTCTTCGGCCTCGGCTGCGGCATGCACCGGGTGGAGAAGAACGTCTTCCTGCTCTCGCCGCCCGACACCGAGGTGCAGGGCCTGGTGGAGGCGGCCACCGTCTGACCGGGACCCCGGCGGGCATCGCGCGTGCTCCGTAGCCCAACCGCCCAGCTCACACGGCCCCTTGGGTGGTGATCGCCCGATCGGGCGAAGGTCGGCCGGGCAAAACGGTTCGCCTGATCCACTGCGGCCTAGCTTCCGTGCATGACTGTGCACTCCCGCCGGACGTTCGCGCAGGATCCAGCGGCCCTGGCCCGGGACAAGCCGCGCGTCACCGAACTGCGGCTCTCCGCCTTCGCCGGGCACCGGGCCGCCGCGTTCCCGCTCGGCCCGCTCACGCTCTTCTCGGGGCCGAGCGGCAGCGGCAAGACCAGTGCACTGCGCGCGTACGAGGCGCTCGCGCGGCTCGGCGCGGGCGCCGAACTCGTCGACGTGTTCCCGCAGCCCGCCCGCTGCGTGCCCGAGCGGGCCCGTGCCGACGGCCAGGCCCGCCGCGGCTTCCGCATCGGCTGCACCGTCGACGGCCCCGCGGGCCCCGTCCGCCTCGACGTCGCCGTGCAGGCCGAGCCGGAGCTGCGCATCGCGGGCGAGCGCCTGACCCGCGACGGGCTCACCCTCCTGGAGACCGCCCTGCGCGACCCCGGCCGCCGCGCCGTGCAGGCCTCCTGGCACACGGCGGGCGCCGCGCCGGTCACCCGCGCGCCGCTGCCCGACGACCGGCTCGGCACGGCCCTGCTTCCGCTGCGCGTCGCGGGCAAGACCGACGGGCAGCGGCTCGTGCTGGCCGCCGCCGAGCAGGTCGTCGTCGCGCTGCGGTCGGTGTTCGCCTGCGACCCGCGCCCCGCCCGGATGCGCGAGCCGGTGGCGGTGGGGGCGGAGGGCCTCGCGGGCGCGGGCCGACTGCTGGGGGGCTGCGACAACCTCGCCGAAGTCCTGTGGCGCACCCGCGCCGAGTGCGGCAACCGGCACGCCCAGCTCGTCGCCGCCCTGCGCGCCGGGTGCGCGGGGCCGGTCGTCGACGTCCTCGCCGAGCAGGCGGGCGACGGCGCCCTGCGCGCCGTGCTCGACCGCGGGGACGGGGTGCGGACGTGCGTGGGGCGGCTCGGCGACGGCGAACTGCGCTATCTGGCGCTCGCGCTCGTGCTGCTCACCGGCCCCCGGGTCCTGGAGGTCGACCCGGTCGCGGAGGTCCCGGAGGCGTACCAGAGCCTGACCGTCCTCGCCGACGGCTTCGACCGCTGCCTGGACCAGCGGCAGAAGCGGGCCCTCGCGGACCTCGCGGCCCGCGCGTGCGGGCGCGGGCACATCCGCCTGATCGGGGCCGTCGCGGACGCCACCTGGGCCGCGGCGGCCGACGGCGTCACCGTGGTGAACCTCGGACGGACGCGCTGTCACGGGATGTAGTTGACTGGGGCCCGTGACCGATCAAGACATCACGGGACTGCAGCACCGGCTGGCCGAGTTCGCCGCCGCGCGGAACTGGGAGCAGTACCACACGCCCAAGAACCTGGCCGCCGCGCTCAGCGTCGAGGCCTCCGAACTCGTGGAGATCTTCCAGTGGCTGACGCCGGAGGAGTCGGCCCGCGTCATGGAGGACGCCGACTCCGCCCACCGCGTCACGGACGAGGTCGCGGACGTGCTCGCCTACCTCCTCCAGTTCTGCGCGGTGCTCGGCGTCGACCCGCTCAAGGCGCTCGCGGCGAAGATCGAGCGGAACGAGCAGCGGTTCCCGGCGCCCTGAGGCGCCGCCCGGCGCACGCCCCGGGCCCCCTGCGGCGCACGCCTCGCGGGGCGCCCCGCGTACGCCCCGACGGCCGCGGGCGCCCGGCGTCAGGCGATCCGCTGGGCCCAGCAACCCCGTAAGTCCGCCGCTGTCACCACCCGTTGGACAGCCGGAAAGAGGGCCCAAGACACCTCTTCGTCACTCTCCGGAGTGGATGCCTTGTCCACACTCAGATTTTTGTCCACAGATTTCAGGCTTCCTCTGGCTTTTCGAACGGAAGGCGCTCACTGTGGGTAGTGAACAAGGGAGTTCTGGTGTACGTGCCGCGAGTGGGCGCGGGATGAATGGGGACGGCGCATGGATGCGATGAGGCTCATCGAGGCGACGAGATGCGCCTTGGCGCGCAGTCAGGAGCCCGCGGCCATCGTGGCGGAGGTGTGGCAGTCCCAGGCTCTGGCCCAGGCGATAGGACATCGCCTCGCCGTCGCGGGCCCGCCGGAGTTACGGGGTGAGGCGCTGGGCCTGAGCGAGCTGAGCGGCCGGGGCTGCGGCCTCCTGGACCCGCCCCGCTCCCAGGCGGAGGAGATACGGGCGGCGGGCCTGACGGAGATAGGGGACGCACACGACACCCTGCTCGGCCTCGGCGCTCTGCTCGCCGAGGCCGGGATCGCCCTCGTCTCGGTGGCGATGGGCGCCGAGGACGAGGGCCTGTACTGGCAGTGCATGGAGTCGATCGACGCGGCCGACGAGTCCAGGGACCGCGTGGTGGAGATGCTCCGCCGACTGGCGGCCCGCGAGCGGACCCTGTCGGCCGAGAGCGACTGCGAGAAGTGCACCGGCACCGTCCTCGAAGGCTGACGCCTCCCGGGCCCGGCCGGACGGCCGACACCCCCGGCCCGGCCGGACGGCCCGCACACAGAGCGCTGGATGTACGGGCCGCCGGTCTTCGGGGGAAGCACCCCAAGGGGGGCGCGGGTCTGTGCCCGCGGGGTCAGGCGCGGGGCTGGTCACCCTCCGGCGTGGGCGGCCGGGTGGACTGCTGAAGGTCGGCGTCCAGCTGCGTCAGATCCGCGTTGAGCGCTGCCATCAACTCTTCCATCTGTTGCAGCAGGCCCTTGGGCGCGCCCTGCGGCCCGGCCGGGGGCAGGGCGCGTTGCTGCTCTGGCACGACGTGGTCGCGCGCCTGCTCGGGCACGGCTTCCTGGGACATCACGGCCTCCTCGGCCCGCGCCCCGCGCGGGGCGGAAGCGTCCCGGCCCGACGAGGCAGTTCATGCGGCGGACGCGCCGACGGTGGCCGCCGGCGCGGGTGCCGGGCGGCCCGGCTCCGCCCGAGCCAACGATCACCGGCTCGGGGGAGTCACTGGCACGGACCCGCCCCGGCCGCCGGGTTGACGGACTTTCACCCGACCGGTGCCGGTGGGGACCGGCGGGACAGACGAGGTTGACGGGCGTTCGAGCGTGCAGGATGGAGACATGGATCTGCGCATCTTCACAGAGCCCCAGCAGGGGGCCACCTATGACACCCTCCTCACCGTCGCCAAGGCCACCGAGGACCTCGGCTTCGACGCCTTCTTCCGGTCCGACCACTATCTGAAGATGGGCTCGGGCGACGGCCTGCCGGGGCCCACCGACGCCTGGATCACGCTCGCCGGGCTCGCCCGCGAGACGCGGCGCATCCGGCTCGGCACGCTGATGACCGCGGGCACCTTCCGGCTGCCCGGCGTGCTCGCCGTCCAGGTCGCGCAGGTCGACCAGATGTCCGGCGGCCGGATCGAACTGGGCCTGGGCGCGGGCTGGTTCGAGGAGGAGCACAAGGCCTACGGCATCCCCTTCCCCAAGGAGAAGTTCGCCCGCCTGGAGGAGCAGCTGGCGATCGTGACGGGCCTGTGGGACACGCCCGTGGGGCAGACGTTCTCGTACGACGGCACGTACTACCAGCTGACCGACTCGCCCGCGCTGCCCAAGCCCGCGCAGAGCAGGGTGCCGGTCCTCATCGGCGGCCACGGCGCCGTGCGCACCCCGCGCCTGGCCGCGCGCCACGCCGACGAGTTCAACATCCCCTTCGCCTCCGTGCAGGACAGCGAGCGCCAGTTCACACGCGTGCGCGAGGCCGCCGAGCAGGCCGGGCGCAAGGGCGGCGACCTGGTGTACTCCAGCGCCCTGGTGGCCTGCGTCGGCAAGGACGACGCGGAGGTCGCCCGGCGTGCCGCCGTCATCGGCCGCGAGGTCGACGAGCTCAAGGCCAACGGCCTCGCGGGCTCCCCGGCCGAGGTCGTCGACAAGATCGGCCGGTACGCGGAGATCGGCGCGAGCCGGATCTACCTCCAGTGCCTGGACCTGTCCGACCTCGACCACCTGGAGCTGATCTCCTCGCAGGTCCAGTCGCAGCTGGCGTAGCCCCGGCCGCCACGCTCGGCGGCGGGAGACCCAGGTCACATCCGTCCATGTCACAGGGGTCCGGGCCACCTCGTCCCAGGGGGTGTAGGCACGGACCACCACGAAGGAGCACACCATGGACGCGCGACTGAACTACTTCGGCAGCCCGACCGCCGGGAAGGCCCTCAAGTACGTGATGTCGGCGGGCAAGACGCTCAAGGAGTCGCCGCTGCCCGCCGAGACACAGGAGCTGGTGGCGCTGCGCGTGAGCCAGATCAACGGCTGCGCCGCCTGCATCGACATGCACACCAAGGAGGCCGCCGCGGCCGGTGAGAGCGCGGTGCGCCTGCACCTGGTCGCGGCGTGGCGGGAGGCCACAGTCTTCACCGAGGCCGAGCGCGCCGCCCTGGAGTTCGCCGAGGAGGCGACCCGGGTCGCGGACGGGGCGGGCGGGATCGGCGACGCGGTGTGGGCGCGCGTCGCCAAGCACTACGACGAGGAGCAGCTCACCGTCCTCGCCCTGCACGTCTCCTTCATGAACATGGCCAACCGGATGAATATCATCGCCCAGCAGCCCGCGGGCGACTACGAGCCCGGGCAGTTCCAGCACTGAGCACCACTGAGCACCATGCCCGGGGCCCGGCGGCGGGCCCCGGGCCGGGGGAGGGAAGTCGGCGTGAGCAAGGTCGAGGAGTTCGAGGAGCTGCGGTCGCTGCTGTTCTCGATCGCCTACCGGATCCTGGGCAGCGTGAGCGAGGCGGAGGACGCGGTGCAGGAGGCGTGGCTGCGCTTCGACGCCTCGCCGACCCAGCCCGTGTCGGCCAAGGCGTTCCTGTCCACCACGGTGACCCGGATCGCCATCGACGTGCTGCGCTCCGCGCGGGTGCGGCGCGAGGAGTACGTGGGCCCGTGGTTCCCCGAGCCGCTGCTCAGCGACCCGTATCAGGACCCGGCGCGGGCGGTGGAGCTGGCCGACTCGGTGTCGATGGCGGCGCTGCTGCTCCTGGAGCGGCTCAGCCCGCTGGAGCGGGCGGTCTTCCTGCTGCGGGAGGTCTTCGGCTTCGGGTACGACGAGGTGGCCGCCGCGGTGGGCCGCTCCGAGGCCGCGTGCCGACAACTGCTCGTGCGGGCCCGCAAGCACATGGAGGCCGGACGGCCGCGGTTCGAGGCGGACCGCGCGGAGCGGCAGGAGCTCGCGACGCGGTTCTTCGACGCGCTGAAGGACGGCGACGTGGGCGGCCTGCAGGACCTGCTCGCCGCCGACGTCCAGCTCGTCGGGGACGGCGGCGGCAAGGCCCCGCAGCTCGCCCGGGCCGTCGTGGGCGCCCAGAACGTGGCCCGGCTGCTCGGCACGGTCTTCCCCTGGCTGTTCAGGATCGACGTGACGTGCGAACCGCACGAGATCAACGGCCAGCCCGGCGCCGTCGTCCGCGACCGCGACGGCAAGGTCCTGCACACCCTGTCCCTCGACGTGCTCGACGGGCGGATCCAGACCATCCGCTCGGTCGTCAACCCCGACAAGCTCGGCCACATCGGCCCGGTCGCCGACGCCTGGGCCGTCGACCGCGAGGTCAAGCGGGTCCGCGGCGGGCGCGGCTGACCCCGGGGCCCGCGCGCCCCGGGCCGGGGCGGCCGCGTCGAAATGCCCGGGTGCGTTCGCGCTGTTCGAGGTACGTTTGGGCGGACGCGCCGGGGGAGGGCGCCGTACCGGCGAGCTGACCGCGGACGGCGCACACGCACGGACACGAGGGCCGGGGAAGGACCCAGCCGTGATCGCCCACGCGCGCCCGTCCGATCCGAGCCGATACCAAGGCAGACCCACCGTGTTCCTGACGCTCAGCACGACCGGCAGCCCCGAACGCCCCGCGACCGACCTCGGGTTCCTGCTGCACAAGCATCCCGGCAAGGCGCAGGCGTTCTCCACGTCCTACGGACGCGCGCACGTCTTCTACCCCGAGGCGAGCGACGAGCGCTGCACGGCGGCGCTGCTCCTCGAGGTGGATCCGCTGGCGCTCGTACGGCGGGGCAAGGGCCGCGGCGGCGCCCCGGACGCGGCCCTCGGGCAGTACGTGAACGACCGTCCGTACGCCGCCTCTTCGCTGCTCGCCGTCGCGCTCAGCGCGGTGTTCTCCAGCGCCCTGCGCGGCGTGTGCAAGGCCCTGCCCGAGCGCGCGGCGCAGCCGCTGCCGCTGCGCGCGGAGGTGCCCGCGCTGCCCGCGCGCGGCGGGCCCGACCTGGTGCGCGCCCTGTTCGAGCCGCTGGGCTGGACGGTGCGCGCCGAGCCGGTGGCCCTGGACGAACGCTTCCCGGAGTGGGGTGACTCGCGGTACGTGCGCCTCGTCCTCGACGCGCCGGACGGCACGCTCACGCTGAGCGAGGCGCTGCGCCACCTGTACGTGCTCCTTCCGGTGCTCGACGACGCCAAGCACTACTGGGTCTCGGCCGACGAGGTCGACAAGCTGCTGCGCGCAGGCGAGGGCTGGCTCGCGGAGCACCCGGAGCAGAAGCTGATCACCAGCCGCTACCTGTCCCGCCGCTGGTCGCTCACGCGCGAGGCGATGGAGCGCCTGGAGCTGGTGCGGCTCGCCGACGCGGACGACCGCGACGTCACGGAGGTCGACAACGCCGTGAACGAGGACGTCGACACCGAGGAGCAGCCGGTGCCGCTCGCCGTGCGGCGCCGCGAGGCGATCCTCGCGGCCCTTGAGGACGCGGGCGCGGCCCGGGTGCTCGACCTCGGCTGCGGCCAGGGCCAGCTGGTGCAGGCCCTGCTCAAGGACGTGCGGTTCACCAAGGTCGTCGGCGTCGACGTGTCGATGCGCGCGCTCACCGTGGCGGCGCGGCGGCTGAAGCTGGAGCGCATGGGCGAGCGCCAGGCCGAGCGCGTGGAGCTGTTCCAGGGCTCCCTGGCGTACACGGACAAGCGCCTGAAGGGGTATGACGCCGCCGTGCTCAGCGAGGTCGTCGAGCACGTCGACGTGGAGCGGCTGCCCGCCCTGGAGTACGCGGTGTTCGGCGCGGCCCGCCCCCGCACCGTCCTGGTGACCACGCCGAACGTGGAGTACAACGTGCGCTGGGAGTCCCTCCCGGCGGGCCACGTCCGCCACGGCGACCACCGCTTCGAGTGGACCCGCGCCGAGTTCCGGCGGTGGGCGCGGTCGGTCGCCGGGCAGCACGGCTACGACGTCGCGTTCGAGCCCGTCGGGCCGGACGACCCCGAGGTGGGTCCGCCCACGCAGATGGCGGTGTTCACCCGGGGCGAGCAGCCCATGGGCCACGGCGGCGACCGTGCCAAGGAGGTGGCGGCATGACCAGGACCCTGTCCGTCACCGACCTCTCCCTCGTCGTGCTCGTCGGCGCCTCGGGCTCGGGCAAGTCGACGTTCGCGCGGCGGCACTTCAAGCCGACCGAGGTGCTGTCGTCGGACTTCTGCCGCGGCCTCGTCGCCGACGACGAGAACGACCAGGGCGCGAGCCGCGACGCCTTCGACGTGCTGCACTACATCGCGGGCAAGCGCCTCGCCGCGGGCCGCCGCACCGTCGTCGACGCCACGAGCGTGCAGAGCGAGAGCCGCAAGCAGCTGGTCGAGCTGGCCAGAGCGCACGACGTGCTGCCCATCGCCATCGTGCTGGACGTGCCCGAGGAGGTCTGCGCCGCGCGCAACGCCTCCCGGAGCGACCGCGCCGACATGCCGCGCCGCGTCATCCAGCGGCACACCCGCGAACTCAAGCGCTCGCTGCGGCACTTGGAGCGCGAGGGCTTCCGCAAGGTGCACGTCCTCCGGGGCGTCGAGGAGGTCGACGCGGCCGAGGTCGTCACCGAGAAGCGCTTCAACGACCTCACCCACCTCACCGGCCCGTTCGACATCGTCGGCGACGTCCACGGCTGCGCGAGCGAGCTGGAGTCCCTGCTGACCCGGCTCGGCTACGTCGACGGCGTCCACCCCGAGGGCCGCACGGCCGTCTTCGTCGGCGACCTCGTCGACCGCGGCCCCGACACGCCGGGCGTCCTGCGCCGGGTCATGTCCATGGTCGCCGCGGGCAGCGCCCTGTGCGTGCCCGGCAACCACGAGAACAAGCTCGGCCGCCACCTCAAGGGCCGCAAGGTCCAGCACACGCACGGCCTCGCGGAGACGATCGCGCAGCTGGACGGCGAGAGCGAGGAGTTCCGCACCCGGGTGCGGGAGTTCGTGGACGGGCTCGTCAGCCACTACGTCCTGGACGGCGGCAGGCTCGTCGTCTGCCACGCCGGGCTGCCCGAGAAGTACCACGGCCGCACCTCGGGCCGGGTCCGCTCGCACGCGCTGTACGGCGACACGACGGGCGAGACCGACGAGTTCGGGCTGCCCGTGCGCTACCCGTGGGCCGAGGAGTACCGCGGCCGGGCGGCCGTCGTGTACGGCCACACGCCGGTGCCCACGGCGACCTGGCTGAACAACACGATCTGCCTGGACACCGGGGCGGTCTTCGGCGGCAAGCTCACCGCCCTGCGCTGGCCCGAGCGCGAACTGGTCGACGTACCGGCCGAGAAGGTCTGGTACGAACCGGCCAGGCCGCTGCGCACGGACGCGCCCGGCGGTCACGATGGGCGCCCCCTCGACCTCGGTGACGTGCACGGCCGCCGGGCCGTGGAGACCCGCAACGCCGGGCGGGTGACCGTGCGCGAGGAGAACGCGGCGGCGGCCCTGGAGGTCATGAGCCGCTTCGCGGCCGACCCGCGCCTGGTGCCGTATCTGCCGCCGACCATGGCGCCGACGGCGACCTCGCAGCGCGAGGGCTACCTGGAGCACCCGGCGGAGGCGTTCGCGCAGTACGCGGCGGACGGGGTCGCGCGGGTGGTGTGCGAGGAGAAGCACATGGGCTCCCGCGCCGTGGCCCTGGTCTGCAAGGACGCGGACGCGGCCCGCGAGCGGTTCGGCGTGGACGGGCCCACGGGCTCGCTCTACACCCGCACCGGCCGCCCCTTCCTCGACGACCCGGCGCTGACCGAGGAGATCCTCGACCGGATGCGTACGGCCGTCGGCGCGGCCGGTCTGTGGGCGGAGCTCGACACCGACTGGCTGCTGCTCGACGCCGAGCTGCTGCCCTGGTCGCTGAAGGCCACGGGCCTGCTGCGCACCCAGTACGCCGCCGTGGGCGCCGCGTCCGGCGCGGTCTTCCCGGACGCCCTGAACGCCCTGGAGGCGGCCGTCGGGCGCGGCGTCGACGTCGGCGACCTGCTCGACGCGCAGCGCGAACGGGCGGCGGACGCGGCCGCGTTCACCGACGCCTACCGCCGCTACTGCTGGCCGACCGACGGGCTCGACGGCGTGCACCTGGCGCCGTTCCAGATCCTCGCCGTCCAGGGCCGGAGCCTGGCCGCGCTGCCGCACGACGAGCAACTGGCCCTGATCGACCGCATGGTGGAGCACGACGGCTCGGGCCTGCTGCGCACCACGCGCCGCCTGTACGTGGACACGGGCGACGAGGAGTCGGTGCGCGCGGGCGTCGACTGGTGGCTGGAGATGACCGGGCGCGGCGGCGAGGGCATGGTCGTCAAGCCGGTCGGCGCCCTCGTCCGCGACGGCAGGGGCCGCCTGGTCCAGCCGGGCATCAAGTGCCGGGGCCGGGAGTACCTGCGGATCATCTACGGACCGGAGTACACGCGCCCGGAGAACCTGGCGAAGCTGCGCGGCCGCGTCCTCGGCCACAAGCGCTCGCTCGCGATCCGGGAGTACGCGCTCGGCCTCGAGGCCCTCGACCGGCTCGCGGAGGGCGAGCCGCTGTGGCGGGTCCACGAGGCGGTGTTCGCGGTGCTCGCACTGGAATCGGAACCGGTGGATCCGCGTCTGTGACGTGACGTGGGACGCGCGGTACCGGTGTCCCGCCGGGCAGGACGCCCGGCGGGACACTCCGCGGCGGCACCCGCCGGGACACCGGCAACGCGGCGCGTTGTGATGTGTTCTGGACGTGTTCTGGTCGCCTTGGACGCGTGTCCCGGCCGTCGAGAGGTGAGGATGGGGGCATGGGATTCCACGTCGACTCCGAGGCCGGGCGGCTGCGCCGCGTCATCCTGCACCGCCCGGACCTGGAGCTGAAGCGCCTGACCCCCACCAACAAGGACGCGTTGCTCTTCGACGACGTCCTGTGGGTGCGGCGGGCGAGACAGGAGCACGACGGCTTCGCCGACGTCCTGCGCGACCGGGGGGTGACGGTCCATCTCTTCGGCGACCTGCTCACCGAGGTGCTGAACGTGCCCGCGGCCCGGCAGCTCGTCCTGGACCGCGTCTTCGACGAGAAGGAGTACGGCCCGCTCGCCACCGACCACCTGCGCGCCGCCTTCGAGGCGCTGCCGTCGGGGGAGCTGGCGGAGGCGCTGGTCGGCGGCATGACGAAGCGGGAGTACCTGGAGCGGCACCCGGAGCCCACGTCCGTGCGCTTCCACTGCATGGACCTGGACGACTTCCTGCTCGGCCCGCTGCCCAACCACCTGTTCACGCGCGACACCTCCGCGTGGATCTACGACGGCGTGTCGATCAACGCGATGCGCTGGCCCGCGCGGCAGCGCGAGACCGTCCACTTCGAGGCGATCTACCAGCACCACCCGCTCTTCCACGGCCAGGTCGGCCACGTCTGGTCGCAGGGGCAGGCCGACTACCCCTCCACCATCGAGGGCGGCGACGTCCTGGTGATCGGCAACGGCGCGGTGCTCATCGGCATGAGCGAGCGCACCAAGCCGCAGGCCGTCGAGATGCTCGCGCACAAGCTGTTCGCGGCGGGCTCGGCGCGCACGATCGTGGCCCTTGACATGCCCAAGCGCCGGGCCTTCATGCACCTGGACACGGTCATGACGATGGTCGACGGAGACACGTTCACGCAGTACGCGGGCCTCGGCATGCTGCGCTCGTACACCATCGAGCCGGGTGTCGACGAGCGCGAGCTGAAGGTCACCGACCATCCGCCGGAGCACATGCACCGGGCGATCGCGGCGGCCCTCGGCCTGGACCGCGTCCGGGTCCTGACCGCCACGCAGGACGTGCACGCGGCCGAGCGCGAGCAGTGGGACGACGGCTGCAACGTCCTCGCGGTCGAGCCGGGCGTCGTCGTCGCGTACGAGCGGAACGCGACGACCAACACCTATCTGCGCAAGCAGGGCATCGAGGTCATAGAGATCCCGGGCAGTGAGCTGGGCCGGGGCCGGGGCGGGCCGCGCTGCATGAGCTGCCCGGTGGAGCGCGACCCGGTCGGCGGCTGAGCGGGTCGGGCCGGGAGCCGACGGGGGCCCCGGGGAGGGGCCCGGGAAGAGGGGTGCATACATTTGTGGTCGGTCGTATAGACTTCCAGTATCACGTATCCGCACCCCAGGAGCGCCCCCATGGCGAACGGCCCGACCAGCCTCGACCTCACCGGCCGCCACTTCCTCAAGGAGGTGGACTTCACCGCCGAGGAGTTCCGAGGTCTGCTCGCCCTGGCCGCGGAGCTGAAGGCCGCCAAGCGCGAGGGGCGCGAGCGGCGGCGGCTGAGCGGCAAGAACATCGCCCTGGTCTTCGAGAAGGCCTCGACGCGCACCCGCTGCGCCTTCGAGGTGGCCGCCGCCGACCAGGGCGCGGCCACGACCTACATGGACCCCTCGGCCTCGCACATCGGGCAGAAGGAGTCCGCGAAGGACACCGCCCGCGTCCTCGGCCGGATGTTCGACGCGATCCAGTACCGGGGCGACGCCCAGGCGACGGCCGAGACGCTCGCCGCCCACGCGGGCGTGCCCGTCTACAACGGCCTGACCGACGACTGGCACCCCACGCAGATGCTCGCCGACGTCCTCACCATGACCGAGCACTGCGCCAAGCCCCTGGAGCGGATCGCGTACGCCTACCTCGGTGACGCCCGCTTCAACATGGGCAACTCCTACCTGGTCACCGGGGCCCTGCTCGGCATGGACGTACGGATCGTGGCGCCCCGGGCCTACTGGCCCGCCGAGCACGTGGTCGCCCGGGCGCGCGGTCTCGCCGAGGCCAGTGGTGCCCGGATCACGCTCACCGAGGAGGTCGCCGAGGGCGTCGCGGGCGCGGACTTCGTCGCCACCGACGTCTGGCTGTCCATGGGGGAGCCCGCGGAGGTCTGGGACGAGCGCATCCGCGACCTCGCGCCGTACGCCGTGACGATGGACGTCCTGCACGCCACCGGCAACCCGGGTGTGCGGTTCCTGCACTGCCTTCCGGCCTTCCACGACCTGGAGACGACGCTGGGGCGCGCCCTGTGCGAGCGCCACGGCCTGAGCTGGCTCGAAGTCAGCGACGAGGTCTTCGAGTCCCCCCACTCGGTCGTCTTCGACGAGTCGGAGAACCGCCTCCACACGATCAAGGCGGTCCTGGTCGCCACGCTGACGCCCTGACCTGGCACCCCGCCCTTCATCGCGCTGGCGCGCTCGTCCTCAAACGCCGGACGGGCTGAAAGTCTCCGGTGCGGGCCTGGGGAGCCCCGCTAGGGGGCTGCCGTCAAGGTGAACCAGACCGCCTTGCCCGAGGCGGTCGGGCGGTGGCCGCAGGCCGTGCTCAGGGTGCGGATCAGGAGCAGACCGCGGCCGTGCTCCTGCCAGGGATCCGGCTCGCAGCCGGGACCGGGGACGGAGAGGTCCCCGGGCGGGGTGGGGTTGGAGTCCCGGACCTCCACCTGGCACTGCGTCGGCAGCAGCTCGATGAGCAGCTCTATCGGCGCGTGCCCCGGCGCGTGCTCCACCGCGTTGGCCACCAGCTCCGCCGTGAGCAGCTCGGCCGTGTCGGTGTCCGCCGTGGAGCCGATGTCGATGAGCGCCGTGCGGACCAGGGCGCGCGCGATCGGCACGGCGGCCACCGTGTGCGGCAGCGCGATGCGCCAGCTGGCGGGGGAGTGCGGTTCGGGCACGTGTGGGTCCGTTCGGCGAGCAGGTGGTCCGGTGCGGTCCTGCCTTCAACCGTACGAATCCTAAGCGGAGGGGCGACAGGGTCCTTGGTCGGGCCTTCCCAGGGGCACCGGCACGCCTGTCACCGGCCGGTCCCGCCCGGCTGATATCGCGCACTCGTGACGACAGTCATGGAACGGTGATAACTTCGAAAGGGGAACCCCCCGTCAGGGAACCCCCCGTCGCACTCCGCCGAGGAGGCCGCACGTCATGAGTCCCTTCACCGGCTCCGCAGCCCGCACCCCCGAGTGGGAGCATCTGCGCCTGACCGTCGACGAGGGCGTCGCCACCGTCACGCTCGCCCGCCCCGACAAGCTCAACGCGCTCACCTTCGGCGCGTACGCCGACCTGCGCGACCTGCTCGCCGAGCTGTCCCGTACGCGGTCCGTGCGCGCCCTCGTGCTCGCGGGCGAGGGCCGCGGCTTCTGCTCGGGCGGCGACGTGGACGAGATCATCGGCGCCACCCTCGCCATGGACACCGCCCAGCTGCTCGACTTCAACCGCATGACCGGCCAGGTCGTCCGGGCCCTGCGCGAGTGCCCCTTCCCCGTGGTCGCCGCCGTGCACGGGGTGGCCGCGGGCGCGGGCGCGGTCCTTGCGCTCGCCGCGGACTTCCGGGTCGCGGACCCGTCGGCGCGGTTCGCGTTCCTGTTCACCAGGGTCGGTCTGTCCGGCGGCGACATGGGCGCCGCGTATCTGCTGCCGCGCGTGGTCGGGCTCGGGCACGCCACCCGGCTGCTGATGCTCGGCGAACCGGTGCGCGCCCCCGAGGCCGAACGGATCGGCCTGCTCAGCGAGCTGACCGACGAGGGCAGGGCCGACGAGGCCGCCGCCGCCCTCGCCCGCCGCCTCGCCGAGGGCCCGGCCCTCGCGTACGCGCAGACCAAGGCCCTGCTCACCGCGGAGCTCGACATGCCGCTCGCGGCCTCCGTGGAGCTGGACGCGGCCACCCAGGCGCTCCTCATGAACGGCGAGGACTACGCCGAGTTCCACGCGGCCTTCACCGCGAAGCGCGACCCGAAGTGGCGGGGGCGGTGACCATGGCCTCCGCGCCCCCGGGCCCCTCCGCGGCCCCCGCCGTGCACCGGGTCGCCGTCATCGGCGGCGGCCCCGGCGGTCTGTACGCCGCCGCCCTGCTCAAGCGCCTCGACCCGGCGCGCGAGGTCACGGTCTGGGAGCGGAACGCCCCGGACGACACCTTCGGCTTCGGCGTGGTCCTCTCCGACGAGACGCTCGGCGGCATCGAGCACGCCGACCCCGTGGTCTACGCGGCCCTGCGGGAGCGCTTCGTACGATGGGACGACATCGACATCGTGCACCGCGGCACCCGGCACACCTCCGGCGGCCACGGCTTCGCGGCGCTCGGCCGCCGGGGGCTGCTCGCCGTGCTGCACGAGCGCTGCCGCGACCTCGGCGTGGACCTCCGCTTCCGCGCCGAGGCCCCGCCCGCCGCCGAGCTGGCGACGGCGTACGACCTGGTGGTCGCCGCGGACGGGGTGCACAGCGCCACCCGCGAGGCGCACGCGGACGTCTTCCGGCCCACCGTCACCCGGCACCGCTGCCGCTACATCTGGCTCGCCGCCGACTTCGCCTTCGACGCGTTCCGCTTCGAGATCGCCGAGACCGAGCACGGCGTGATGCAGCTGCACGGCTATCCGTTCGCCGCGGACGAGTCCACCGTGATCATCGAGATGCGCGAGGAGGTCTGGCGGGCGGCGGGCTTCGCCGACGCCGATCCCGCCGAGTCCATCGACCGCTGCGCCAAAATCTTCGCGGACGCCCTGCACGGCCGCGGCCTGCGCTCGAACAACTCGTCCTGGCTGACCTTCCGTACGGTCGTCAACGACCGCTGGTCGCACGGCAACACGGTGCTGCTCGGCGACGCGGCGCACACCGCGCACTTCTCCATCGGCTCCGGGACGAAGCTCGCCGTCGAGGACGCGCTCGCCCTCGCGGCCTGCCTCCAGGAGCAGCCGGACGTCCTGCGCGCGCTCGCGGCGTACGAGGCCGAGCGCCGCCCGGTCGTGGCGTCCACGCAGCGCGCCGCGCAGGCCAGCCTCCAGTGGTTCGAGGAGCTCGACCTCTACCTCGGCCAGCCGCCCCGGCAGTTCGCGTTCAACCTGCTCACCCGCAGCCGCCGTGTCACCCACGACAATCTGCGCCTGCGCGACGAGCGGTTCACGGCGGCGGTGGAGCGGGACTTCGGCTGCCCCGAGGGCACTCCGCCCATGTTCACCCCCTTCACCCTCGGCGGCCTGACCCTCCGCAACCGCGTCGTCGTCTCGCCGATGGACATGTACTCCGCCCGGGACGGCGTCCCCGGCGACTTCCACCTGGTCCACCTGGGCGCGCGGGCCCTCGGCGGGGCGGGCCTCGTCATGACCGAGATGGTCTGCGTGAGCGAGCGGGGGCGCATCACCCCGGGCTGCGCCGGGCTCTACACCGACGAGCAGGCCGCCGCCTGGGCGCGCATAGCGGACTTCGTGCACGCCCAAGCGCCCGGCACCGCCCTCGGGATCCAGCTGGGCCACGCGGGCCGCAAGGGCTCCACCAAGCTCATGTGGGAGGGCATCGACGAGCCCCTGGAGGAGGGAAACTGGCCCCTGGTGGCCCCGTCCGCGCTGCCCTACACCTCGCGCAGCCAGGTCCCGCACGCCCTGCGGGCCGACGAACTGCCCGCGCTGCGCGAGGAGTTCGCCGCCGCGGCCCGGCGGGCGGCGCGCTGCGGCTTCGACCTCCTGGAACTCCACTGCGCGCACGGCTACTTGCTCTCCGGCTTCCTCTCCCCGCTCACCAACCACCGTACGGACGCGTACGGCGGCTCCCTCGAAGCCCGGCTGCGCTTCCCCCTGGAGGTCTTCGACGCGGTGCGCGAGGCGTGGCCCTCCGAGAGGCCGATGACGGTCCGCGTCTCCGCCACGGACTGGGCGGAGGGCGGTACGACGGCCGACGACGCCGTGGCGCTCGCCCGCGCCTTCGCCGCCCACGGCGCCGACGCCATCGACGTCTCCACGGGCCAGGTGGTCTCCGACGACGCCCCCGCCTACGGCCGTTCGTACCAGACGCCGTACGCGGACCGCATCCGCAACGAGACCGGCGTCCCCGTCATCGCGGTCGGGGCCATCTCGTCCTGGGACGACGTCAACTCCCTGCTCCTGGCGGGCCGCACCGACCTCTGCGCCCTGGCCCGCCCGCACCTGTACGACCCCCACTGGACCCTGCACGCGGCCGCCGAGCAGGACTACCAGGGCCCCGCCGCCCCGTGGCCGCACCCCTACCGGGCCGGAAGCCGCCGCCCCCAGACGGGCCGCACGGACGCCCCGAAGCCGCGGCTCAGCCTCTGAGCACGAACTCCGAGCCCGCTCGGTGGAGGCGGTCGTGCAGGCCCTGGAAGACCTCCGCCGAGCGGGTGCCCGGCCAGTACGCCGGGAGGAGTTCCGCGGGCAGGCCCGGGTCGACGTAGGGGAGGTGGCGCCAGGTGTCGAGGGCCAGGAGGTAGTCGCGGTAGGCCTGTCGCGGGGGCGTGTCGGAGCGGGCCTGCCAGGCGCGCAGGACCGGGCCGTGGCGGTCGAGGAAGGCCTCGTGCTCCTTGGCGATGGCGGCGAGGTCCCACCAGCGCGCCACCGCCTCCGCGGTGGGGGTGAAGCCCAGGTGCTCGCCCCGGAAGAGGTCGACGTACGCCGTGAGGCCGAGGCGCTCCAGGGTGTGCCGGGTCTCGTCGTACAGGCGGGCGGGGGCGATCCACACGCCCGGCGCGGCCGTGCCGAAGCCGAGGCCCGCCAGGCGTGAGCGCAGCACGTGGCGCTTGCTGCGCTCCGCCTCCGGGACGGAGAACACGGCGAGCACCCAGCCGCCGTCGCGGCGCCCGCCCGCGGCCGGGTAGACGCGCCGGTCGCCGTCGTCGAGGAGCTGGCGCGCCTCCGCGGACAGCTCGTACCCCGCGGCTCCGTCGGAGGTGCGCGCGGGCACGAGGAGCCCGCGCCGCTTGAGGCGGGACACCGACGAGCGGACGGACGGCGCGTCGACGCCCACCGGCGCGAGGAGTCGGACGAGTTCGGCGACCGCGACGGGGCCGGGGGTCGCCCGGCCGTACGCGCCGTAGAAGGTGACGATCAGGGACCTGGGGGCGTGTTGCTCGGACACGTGATCACTCTAGGCCCCGGACGCGGGCCCCGGTTCCGCGAGTGGATCTACCGCGCCGGGCGCCGCCCCCGCGTCCCGCAGGCGGAAGCGTTGCAGCTTGCCCGTCGCCGTCCTCGGCAGGGCGTCGAGGAACTCCACCGCGCGCGGGCACTTGTAGGGCACCAGCTCCGCCTTGACGAACTCCCGCAGGCGCTCGGCGTCGCGGACCGCGCCCTCGCGCAGGACGACGTACGCGACGGCGATCTGCCCGCGCCGCTCGTCCGGGCGGCCCACGACGGCGGTCTCCACCACGTCCGGGTGGCGCAGCAGGGCCTCCTCGACCTCGGGGCCCGCGATGTTGTACCCGGCCGAGATGATCATGTCGTCCGCGCGCGCCACATAGCGGAAGTAGCCGTCGGCGTCGCGGACGTACGTGTCGCCGGTGACGTTCCAGCCGTGCCGGACGTAGTCGAGCTGCCGGGGGTCGGCGAGGTAGCGGCAGCCGACCGGGCCCCGCACCGCGAGCAGGCCCGGCTCGCCGTCCGGCACGGGCGCGCCGGAGGCGTCGACCACGCGCGCGTGCCACCCCGGCACGGGCAGGCCCGTGGTGCCGGGGCGGATCGCCTCGTCGGCGGCGGAGATGAAGATGTGGAGCAGCTCCGTCGCGCCGATGCCGTTGATGATGCGCAGGCCCGTGCGCTCGTGCCAGGCCCGCCAGGTCGCGGCGGGCAGGTTCTCGCCCGCCGAGACGCACCGGCGCAGCGACGACACGTCGTACGGTCCTGACCCGTCCGGCGGGGGCGGCCCGTCGAGCGCGTCCAGCATCGCCCGGTACGCCGTCGGCGCGGTGAACAGCACGCTCACCCGGTGCGCGCCGATCGCGGGCAACAGCTGCTTGGGGCCCGCCTGTTCGAGCAGCACGGAGGCCGCGCCGACGCGCAGCGGGAAGATGACGAGGCCGCCCAGGCCGAAGGTGAAGCCGAGCGGCGGGCTGCCCGCGAACACGTCGTCGGAGCGGGCTTTGAGGACGTGGCGCGCGAAGGTGTCGGCTATCGCGAGCACGTCCCGGTGGAAGTGCATGCAGCCCTTGGGCCGCCCCGTCGTGCCGGACGTGAAGGCGATGAGCGCCACGTCGTCGGCCGCGGTGTCCACCGCCCCGTACGGCTCGGGCGGGCGGGCCGCCGCGCGGGCCAGGAGGTCCTCGGGGCCCTCGCCGCCGTACGTCGTCACGCGCAGGCCCGGCACCCCGGCCTTGATCAGGTCGTCGACCGCGCGGGCGTCGCACAGCGCGTGCGAGACCTGCGCGATCTCGCACATCGTGGCCAGCTCCTGCGCGCGCTGCTGGGCGAGGACGGTGACCGCGACCGCGCCCGCCTTCATCACGGCGAGCCAGCAGGCGGCGAGCCGGGGCGAGGTGGCGCCGCGCAGCAGCACGCGGTTGCCGGGCACCACGCCGAGCTCGGCGGTCAGCACGTGCGCGATCCGGTCCACCTGGTCCTGGAGCTCGCCGTACGTCCACGCCGTGCCGTCGGCGGCGATGAAGGCGGGCCGGTTGGTGCCGTACCGCTGGGCCGAGGCGTCCAGGAGCTCGGCGCCGCAGTTGAGCCGGTCGGGGTAGTGCAGCTCGGGCCGGTCGCGCACCAGCGCGGGCCACTGGTCGCGCGGGGGGAGGTGCGCACGCGCGAAGGTGTCGACGTGTCCGGTGGGCGCGGCGCCGCTGTCGCCGTAGGTTGCCCCTGTGGTCTCCATGGCGCCTCGCCACCTTTGCCGTCGGGCGTAGTGATGGGCTCGCCCAACGAGCGTATCGTGTTGGTGACGGCAGTCAACACTGCGCGATAAGACTCCGGGGTGTGGCAGCGCGCCCCGCGCCAGGGGAGGCCCGAGATGACCGACGTGCCGACTGTGTCACCTGTGCCGGATATGCCGCCTTCGCTGGCATATCCGCAATTTTCGCTCGGCCCGGAGCAGACCGCTCGGCGTGAGCGGCTGCGGGAGCTGGCCGAGACCCGTCTCCGCCCCCTCGCCGAGAAGGGCGAGCCGGGGCGCGTGAACCGTCCGCTCACCGAGGCCCTCGGTGAACTCGGGCTGCTCGACGGGCTGTTCACCGCCGGAGCCCTCGACCTGTGCCTGACCCGGGAGTCGCTCGCCCGCGGCTGCACGGAGGCCGAGACCGCCTACGCCCTCCAGGGCCTGGGCGCCTACCCCGTGCACGCCTACGGCTCGGCGGAGCTGCGCGAGCGGTGGCTGCCGGGGGCGCGCGCGGGCCGTGCCGTCGCCGCCTTCGCCCTGTCCGAGCCGGGCGCGGGCTCCGACGCCGCGGCCCTCGCGCTGCGCGCCGAGCCCGAGCCCGGCAGCGTCGGCGCCTGGCGTCTGACCGGCGAGAAGTCCTGGATCTCCAACGCGCCCGAGGCCGACTTCTACACCGTCTTCGCCCGCACCACACCGGACGCGGGCGCCCGCGGCGTGACCGCCTTCCTGGTGCCCGCCGACCGCCCGGGACTGAGCGGCACCCCCCTCGCGATGCTCTCCCCGCACCCCATCGGCACCCTCGCCTTCGACGGCGTCCGCGTGACCGCCGACGACCTCCTCGGCGAGGTCGACCGGGGCTTCACCGTCGCCATGACGACCCTCAACCGCTTCCGCCCGAGCGTCGGCGCCTTCGCGGTCGGCATGGCCCAGGCCGCGCTCGACGCGACCCTCGCGCACACCGCGGCGCGGGAGGCGTTCGGCGGCAAGCTGAAGGACCTCCAGGCGGTGTCCCACCAGGTCGCGGAGATGGCCACGCGCACGGAGGCCGCGCGGCTCCTGGTGTACGCGGCCGCCGCGGCGCACGACCGCGAGGAGCCCGGCATCGCGGGCCGCGCGGCGATGGCGAAGCTCTTCGCCACGGAGACCGCGCAGTACGTCGTCGACACCGCCGTCCAGCTGCACGGCGCCCGCGCCCTCCAGCACGGGCACCTGCTCGAACACCTCTACCGCGAGGTGCGGGCGCCGCGCATCTACGAGGGCGCGAGCGAGGTCCAGCGCGCCGTCATCGCCAAGCAGTTGTACGCGTCCGCCCCCTTCCCGAAGGAGACCGCGTGAGCCTCGACCGTCTGAACCCCGCCTCGCTCTCCCCGGCCACCGGCTTCAGCCACGCCGTCGTGGCGAGCGGCGGCCGCGTCGTCTTCCTCGCCGGGCAGACGGCCCTGGACGCCGACGGCAAGGTCACCGGGGCCACGCTGCCCGAGCAGTTCGAGCGGGCCCTCGGCAACCTCCTCGCCGCCCTGCGCGCGGCGGGCGGCGCCCCCGCGGATCTCGCCCGCGTCACCGTCTACGCCACGGATGTCGCCGACTACCGCGCGCATGCCCGTGAACTGGGCGCGATCTGGAAGCGGTTGGCGGGCCGCGACTACCCCGCCATGGCGGTCCTCGGCGTGGTCCGCCTCTGGGACGAGGACTGCCTCGTGGAACTGGACGGCTTCGCGGTGCTGCCCTGAGCCCTGCCGGGGGCCTTTCCCCAATCCCGCCCCTTCCCGAAACTGGGGCTCCGCCCCAGACCCCGCTCCTCAAACGCCGGAGGGGCTGAGATGTTGAGCGCGGAGCGCCGAAAAGGCGGGGGTGCCAGGGGGCGCGGCCCCCTGGTTCGGGAAGGGGCGGGTCTGGGGCGTCCCGCGAGGGCAGCCCTAGCGAGGCGGGGCGAACTTGCGGGTCGAGAAGACGACGGCGTCCTTCGGGCCCACGCCGCGCGTGACCCACCAGTGCGTCGGGACCGAGCCGTACGTGTCGTACAGCTTGCTGAACGCCCACGACAGCACCACCTCGTCCTTGCCGTCCCCGTCGAAGTCGACGACCCCGTGCACCCGCTGCCCCCCGGCCCCCGCGGGAATCCGCTTGCCGTCCACCCGCGCAGGCGGCCGACGGACCAGGACACCGACCCGGCGGCCGCCCTCGTAGAGGACGGGGCCCCGGCGGCTGCCGAACAGCAGCGCGTCCCGGCCGTCGCCGTCGTGGTCGACGGCCGTGTACGTGCCGTCCGTGCCCGGCACCCGGTAGGTGCGGACGGGGCCGCCGTCCCCCGGGTAGACGGAGTAGCTCCCGGAGACGTCGGCCGCCTCGGCCCCGGCGCCGGGCTCGTCGTTGCGGCCGCCGTCGTCGCCGACGGCGAGGTCGCGGGTGCCGTCCCCGTCGAAGTCGCCGAAGGCGTAGCCGTTGCCCTCGCGCACCGGGCGGCTGGTGGTGGCGAGGCCGCCGCCGGGCCGGGCCGCGAAGTACTGGCCCGCCGACTGCTCGCCGTCGTTGCTGTAGTGCACGTACAGGCCGGTGGTGCGGGGCTCGCCCGAGGGGGCGATGTCGTCGGCCCGGAGGCCGCTGTACGACGCGTACGGCGGCCGCGGCAGGGTCCGTTGCTCGGTGCGCGCGGCCACGCCCGTGCGCGAGAACGGGCCGAACAGCAGCGCCACGGCCATCCTCTCGGACTTCAGCCCCGAATCGCCCACCTGGAGGCCCGCCAGGTCGTGGTGCCCGTCGCCGTCGAAGTCGCCCCGGACGACGTCGTCGAAGCCGTCCGCCGCGTCCGGCGCGGGCACCTGGATCCGGGTCGGCGCGGCGCCGCGCCGGGGCCCTTGCGGCCCGCCCCAGTTGACGTACTCGACGACGCGGTTTCCGGAGGCGCCGGTGCGGGTGACGAAGTCCGCGAAGCCGTCACCGTCCAGGTCGGCGGTGGTCCCGGGGTACGGCGGGGTGTTCCCGACGGGGCTGGGGTCGGGCACGGCGAGGTCCTCGGCGGTGTAGAGGGTCCGCGTCGTCGGGTCGGGCCCGCGCGGGGAGCCGAAGACGACGGCGACCTGGGGCACGCCGCCGTGGCTTGCGGGCCAGGCCACCGGCACGGTCATCAGCAGGTCGGGGTGCCCGTCGCCGTTGACGTCGTCCGGGTCGCCGGAGCCCTTGCCGGGTGCGGGCGCGCGGCTCTCGGTGGGGACGACGTCCGGCGCCCGGGACGACCCGCCCCGCTCGCCGTCGCGGGAGCCGTCAGACCGGGAGCCGTCGGACCCGCCGCCGCACCCGGCGACCAGCGCGAGGGCGGCGAGTACGGAGACGGCGCGGGCCGCGGTGCGAGGAGTCATGGGGGACACCCTCACACCACGGCCCGCGCCGGTTCCACACAGCTGTGCGAGCGGCCGGACGGGACGCCCTCAGATGTCCCGGAACGTCTCGATCTGCGCGCCCACGGAGTTGAGGCGCTCCGCCAGATCCTCGTAGCCGCGGTTGATCACGTACACGTTGCGCAGGACCGACGTGCCCTCGGCCGCCATCATCGCGAGCAGGACGACCACGGCGGGGCGCAGCGCGGGCGGGCACATCATCTCGGCGGCGCGCCAGCGGGTCGGGCCCTCGACGAGCACCCGGTGCGGGTCGAGCAGCTGGAGGCGGCCGCCGAGGCGGTTCAGGTCCGTGAGGTAGATCGCGCGGTTGTCGTAGACCCAGTCGTGGATGAGGGTCTTGCCCTGCGCCGCGGCGGCGATGACCGCGAAGAAGGGGACGTTGTCGATGTTCAGGCCGGGGAACGGCATGGGGTGGATCTTGTCGATGGGCGCCTCCAGCTTGGAGGGGCGCACCGTGACGTCCACCAGGCGGGTGCGGCCGTTGTCCGCCGGGTACTCCGCCGAGCGGTCGTGGTCGAGGCCCATCTCCTCCAGGACGGCGAGCTCGATCTCCATGAACTCGATCGGCACCCGGCGGATGGTCAGCTCCGACTCGGTGACCACGGCGGCGGCGAGCAGGCTCATCGCCTCGACCGGGTCCTCGGAGGGGGAGTAGTCGACGTCCACGTCGATGTCCGGCACGCCGTGCACGGTCAGGGTCGTGGTGCCGATGCCCTCGACCTTGACGCCGAGCGCCTCCAGGAAGAAGCACAGGTCCTGGACCATGTAGTTGGAGGAGGCGTTGCGGATGACCGTGGTCCCGGCGGAGCGGGCGGCGGCGAGCAGCGCGTTCTCCGTCACCGTGTCGCCGCGCTCGGTCAGGACGATCGGGCGGTCGGGCGTGACGTCGCGGGCGACCTCCGCGTGGTAGAGCCCCTCGGTCGCGGCGATGTCCAGGCCGAAGCGGCGCAGCGCGATCATGTGCGGCTCGATCGTGCGGGTGCCGAGGTCGCAGCCGCCCGCGTACGGCAGGCGGAAGCGGTCCATGCGGTGCAGGAGCGGGCCGAGGAACATGATGATCGAGCGGGTGCGGCGCGCGGCCTCCGCGTCGATGGCGTCCATGTCGAGCCGGGCGGGCGGCACGATCTCCAGGTCCACGCCGTCGTTGATCCAACGGGTGCGGACGCCGATGGAGTTGAGGACCTCCAGGAGGCGGTAGACCTCCTCGATGCGGGCGACGCGGCGCAGGACCGTGCGGCCCTTGTTGAGCAGGGAGCCGCAGAGCAGGGCCACGCAGGCGTTCTTGCTGGTCTTGACGTCGATGGAGCCGGAGAGGCGGCGGCCGCCGACGACTCGCAGATGCATCGGACCCGAGTACCCGAGCGAGACGATTTCACTGTCCAGCGCCTCGCCGATCCGGGCGATCATCTCAAGGCTGATGTTCTGGTTGCCGCGCTCGATGCGGTTCACGGCGCTCTGGCTGGTGTTGAGCGCCTCGGCCAGCTGCGACTGTGTCCAGCCACGGTGCTGCCGGGCGTCACGGATGAGCTTGCCGATGCGTACGAGGTAGTCGTCTGCCATGCGCCAGAGGCTATCTCAGATATGAGATGAGGTACCCGCTGGGGTGGGCCATTAGGGGAATGACCGATTCCGATCCGTCAGGCGCTCGCCGTCGCGCGGGTGTTGAGCCGCAGGTGGGCGCCGTCCACCACTGTGCCCGCGCGGCGGGTGTGTCGCACGTCCGCGACGGGGAACTCGGCCACTTGGCGCAGCGCCGACCCATGGCGAGCCCGGGGGCGCACACGCCTGGGCGCGCGTGAGTCCGCGCATGGGTCCCGGACGGAAGCGAAACAAGCCCGTCCGGCGTTTGAGGACGAGCGCGCAGCGCGAAGCCCCGCCCAAGGCCCCGGGGCCAGCACGCGCGCGGCTGATGTATTAGAGTTATCTCGACATCGAGATATCTGCCGAGGCGCACCGCAGCCGTACGCATCGCCAGTCCGGCGGTAAGGATTACCTAACTAAGCCTTACCTTAGCGGATCGGCCAGGAGGCGTGACGGCAGGATGCGGTGGAACGCGCACATATATGAAGGAGACTGTCGTGTCGGCGAACAGCTTCGACGCCCGCAGCACGCTGCAGGTGGGCGACGAGTCGTACGAGATCTTCCGGCTGGACAAGGTGGAGGGCTCGGCCCGCCTGCCGTACAGCCTCAAGGTCCTGCTGGAGAACCTGCTCCGCACTGAGGACGGCGCCAACATCACGGCCGACCACATCCGTGCCCTCGGCGGCTGGGACTCGCAGGCCCAGCCCAGCCAGGAGATCCAGTTCACGCCGGCCCGCGTGATCATGCAGGACTTCACCGGCGTTCCCTGTGTCGTGGACCTCGCCACGATGCGTGAGGCCGTGAAGGCCCTCGGCGGCGACCCGGCGAAGGTCAACCCGCTCTCCCCGGCCGAGCTGGTCATCGACCACTCCGTCATCGCCGACAAGTTCGGCACCCACGACGCGTTCTCGCAGAACGTGGAGCTGGAGTACGGCCGCAACAAGGAGCGCTACCAGTTCCTGCGCTGGGGCCAGACCGCGTTCGACGACTTCAAGGTCGTCCCGCCGGGCACCGGCATCGTCCACCAGGTGAACATCGAGCACCTGGCGCGCACGGTCATGGTCCGTAACGGACAGGCCTACCCCGACACCCTGGTCGGCACCGACTCGCACACCACGATGGTCAACGGCCTGGGCGTCCTCGGCTGGGGCGTCGGCGGCATCGAGGCCGAGGCCGCGATGCTCGGCCAGCCGGTCTCGATGCTGATCCCGCGCGTCGTCGGCTTCAAGCTGACCGGCGAGCTCAAGCCGGGCACGACCGCCACGGACCTGGTGCTCACGATCACCGAGATGCTGCGCAAGCACGGTGTCGTCGGCAAGTTCGTCGAGTTCTACGGCGAGGGCGTCGCCGCCACCTCGCTGGCCAACCGCGCCACCATCGGCAACATGTCGCCGGAGTTCGGCTCCACCGCCGCGATCTTCCCGATCGACGGCGAGACCCTGAACTACCTCAAGCTCACCGGCCGCTCCGAGCAGCAGGTCGCGCTCGTCGAGGCGTACGCCAAGGAGCAGGGCCTGTGGCTGGACCCGGCCGCCGAGCCGGACTTCTCCGAGAAGCTGGAGCTGGACCTCTCCACGGTCGTCCCGTCGATCGCCGGTCCGAAGCGCCCGCAGGACCGCATCGTCCTCGCGAACGCCGCGCAGCAGTTCGCCCTCGACGTCCGCAACTACGTCGACACCGTCGACGAGGCGGGCAAGGAGTCCTTCCCGGCCTCCGACGCCCCGGCCACCACGAACGGCGTGCCGAGCAACCCGGTCCAGGTCACGGCCCCCGACGGCTCGACCTACGAGCTCGACCACGGCGCCGTCACCGTCGCCGCGATCACCTCCTGCACCAACACGTCGAACCCGTACGTGATGGTCGCCGCCGCGCTCGTCGCGAAGAAGGCCGTCGAGAAGGGCCTGACCCGCAAGCCGTGGGTCAAGACCACCCTCGCCCCGGGCTCGAAGGTCGTCACCGACTACTTCGACAAGGCGGGCCTCACCCCGTACCTGGACAAGGTCGGCTTCAACCTCGTCGGCTACGGCTGCACCACCTGCATCGGCAACTCAGGCCCGCTGCCGGAGGAGGTCTCCAAGGCCGTCAACGACCACGACCTCGCCGTCACCTCGGTCCTCTCCGGCAACCGGAACTTCGAGGGCCGCATCAACCCCGACGTCAAGATGAACTACCTGGCGTCCCCGCCGCTGGTCGTCGCGTACGCGCTCGCGGGCTCCATGAAGGTGGACATCACCACGGAGGCGCTCGGCACCGACACCGAGGGCAAGCCGGTCTTCCTCAAGGACATCTGGCCGACCGAGGCCGAGGTCAACGACGTCGTGGCGAACGCCATCGGCGAGGACATGTTCAACAAGTCCTACCAGGACGTCTTCGCGGGCGATGCCCAGTGGCAGGCCCTGCCGATCCCGACCGGCAACACCTTCGAGTGGGACACCGAGTCCACCTACGTCCGCAAGCCCCCGTACTTCGAGGGCATGACGATGGAGACCACCCCGGTCTCCGACATCGAGGGCGCCCGCGTCCTGGCGAAGCTGGGCGACTCGGTCACCACCGACCACATCTCCCCGGCCGGTGCCATCAAGGCCGACACCCCGGCCGGCCAGTACCTCACGGAGCACGGCGTCGCCCGCCGCGACTTCAACAGCTACGGCTCGCGCCGCGGCAACCACGAGGTCATGATCCGCGGCACGTTCGCCAACATCCGCCTGCGCAACCAGATCGCGCCGGGCACCGAGGGCGGCTACACCCGCGACTTCACGAAGGACGGCGCCCCGGTGTCGTTCATCTACGACGCCTCGCAGAACTACCAGGCGGCGGGCACCCCGCTGGTCATCCTGGGCGGCAAGGAGTACGGCTCCGGCTCGTCCCGCGACTGGGCGGCCAAGGGCACCGCGCTCCTCGGCGTCAAGGCCGTCATCACCGAGTCGTACGAGCGCATCCACCGCTCGAACCTCATCGGCATGGGCGTCCTGCCGCTGCAGTTCCCGGCGGGCCAGTCGGCCGACTCGCTCGGCCTGACCGGTGAGGAGACCTTCTCCATCACGGGCGTCACCGAGCTGAACGAGGGCACCACCCCGAGCACGGTGAAGGTCACCACCGACACCGGTGTCGAGTTCGACGCGGTCGTCCGCATCGACACCCCCGGCGAGGCGGACTACTACCGCAACGGCGGCATCATGCAGTACGTGCTGCGCAACCTGATCCGCAGCTAAGCGGCGACGGCACGCGGCCGAGGGCCGCACCCCCGGAAGGCTCCGGGGGTGCGGCCCTCTCGCGTGCTCACACGGTGAGGAGCTCCGCCGCTCCGGAGCGCAGCACGTGGTCGACGTGGATCAGCCGGGCGATGAACCGGCCGTTCTCCACGTTCGCCTCGATGCCCACGGGGGCGAGCGAGTTCCCGTCCGGGAGCCCGGCGTAGTACAGGCCGGGGAGCGCCCCGAGGAGGCCCCTCTCCTGGATCGGCGCGCCGTGCTCGTCCAGGACGTGGTCCGGCAGGATGCGGTAGTCGGGGCCGAAGCCGGTGCACCAGACGACGGTCGTGATGCCGTGGCGCGCCAGGTCGAGCTGCTCGCCGAAGTCGGCCACGTGCTCCAGGGGAACCTCGGGTGCGGGCCGCTCCTGGGGCGCCGCGAACCCCCGCTCGCGGATGCGGGCGTCGATGAGGTCGACGGCCCGCCGGAACGAGCGGGCGGACTCCTCCACGACGGCGACGACGTTGTCCTTCAGGTGGAGTACGCCGCCGTCCGCCGCGCGTACGGAGCCGACCAGGGTGACGCCCTTCGCGGCCAGGGTGCCGAGGTTCAGGTCGCGGCGCTTGTCCCGTACGGCGGTCACCGGCAGGCCCGGCAGGACGGGTCCGCCGTCGCCGCCCACGGCCCCGAACTCCTCGTACAGGGAAGGGAGCGCGCGGATCCACTCCTGGATGCCGCGGCCGCGGTAGCGGCGCGGCCACGCGCGGTGCCGCCCGACCGCGAGGAACGTGCGGCGCCCGGCGTCCACCAGCTCGTCCGCGATCTGCTGGCCGCTGATCCCCGCGCCGACGACCAGGACGGCCCCGTCCGGCAGGGCCCCGGGGTTGCGGTAGCCGTGGGAGTGGAGCTGGTGGACGACCGGGTCGATGTCGGCGGCCAGGGCGGGGGTGCGGGGGGCCGCGTAGCCGCCCACGGCCGCGACGAGGTTGCGGGACTCGACGACGCCGCCGGTGGCCAGATGGGTCCTGAACCGTACGTCGTCACGGTCGGAGGCGTCGGGCGGGCACTCGACTTTCGCCACGGGTGTGTGCTGCCGTATCCGGAGCTTCCGTTCCGTCGCGTACCGGCGCAGGACGCGGGCCAGTTCGGGGCCCGAGGGGCAGCCGTAGGGGTCGTCGCCGTCGTACTCCCGGCCGGGGAAGCGCAGCGAGCGGTTCCCGCTGCCGATCAGGAGGCTGTCCCAGCGTTCGTGGGCCCAGGCCTGGCCGATCTCTCCCCGCTCCAGGACGAGCGCGGTGTGCCCGAGCTCCTGGAGGGCCCCGGCCACGCCGCACCCTTGCTGTCCGGCGCCGATGACCAGGGTCTCCGCGTATTCGACTTTGACGGACTCGACGCGCTTGCCAGTTGTCATGACCGACCCCCTCTGCCGCGAGGACGCGGCTACTTAGGTAAACCTAAGTAAGACCTTGCCTCTTGAAGTCGCCTTGATGTCAACTGGGTTCATGGTGCGGGACAGCGCGGTGTCCATCGGTGAAGCGGCGGCTCTGTACGGCCTGGCGCCGTCCACGGTGCGGTGGTGGGAGCGGCAGGGCGTGCTCAACGAGCCCGCCCGCGAGGGCGGCAAGCGGCGCTACGGCGCTACTGACCTGCGCCGCATCGGCCTCGCCTATCTGTGCTGTGTCGTCGGGCGGATGCCCCTCGACCAGGCCGCGGTCGTCACCTCCGGCAAGGCCACGCGCGGCGCCTGGCAGGGCGCGATCGAGGCCCAACTCGTGCGGGTGGAGCGGCAGATCGCGGAGTTGGAGGCGGCCCGGCGCTATCTCCGCCACGCCCTGGCCTGCACGAACGACGACATCGCGGGCGACTGCCCGGTCCTGGACGCCGAGTTGGCCACCCACACCCCACGCGGGCGCGTCCCGACCCCGGACCTCATCACCGCCGCCCGCACGGCTGAGCCGCCGCGTGACGAAACCCCGGCACCCACCCCTCCACGTGACGAAACCCCCTGCCCCACCTGCGGCACCCCGCCCCCACGCTCACCGCGCGGACGCCCCCGGACGTACTGCTCGGCCGCGTGCCGCCAGCGCGCCTACCGCGCGCGTAGCGGTGGCCAGTGAGGGCTCGAGCGCGGTCCGGGTCGGGCGGCCGGGTCAGAACTCCAGCAGTGCCGCGAGATCGATCTCGACCGGGAAGGGGAGTTCCGTGCTCAGCTTGTCGTGGTGCACGGGGTGCATGGGGGCGGGGATGTACGTCCGGGTCTCGGCGTGCTGCCAGTACTCGTGTACGGCGAGGCGCTTGTCCCGGTCGAGCTCCACGCGCCAGTAGCACGGGACTTTGGTCTCGGCGAAGAGCGCGGGCTTGAGGATGCGGTCGTCATGACGGGAGCCGGGGGAGACCACCTCTACGGCCAGCGAGACCTCGTCGACCGGTACGCACTCCAGCTCGAAGAGGTCGAGCTTCCTGGGGTCGAAGACGATGACGTCGGGTTTCACCACGTTCTGGTTGTCGAGCATGACGCACTGCTCAAGGACGACCTCATACGGTGTCGCGGCAGCGTCCTCCAATGCGCGCGCGATCCTGTCCCGCACTCGGTTGTGCCAGAACTTGGTCTGCCCACGTACCACGATCACTCCGTCCACGAGGTCCCAGTCGAAGGGCAGCTCCAAGTGTTTGACCTGGTCGAACGTCCAGCCGTCGGCAGGCGGGAACATCCAGGTCTCTTCGGTGGCCCGCTGCTGCCGCTGTGTGGTCATCACTGCTCCCATGGGTGCGAGTGCGGACGCGGTACGCGCCGTGGTCTCATGCACGACGGTACCGTCACTCGAAGTGATGACGGGTGGGACCGAGGTCGCGTCGGCGCGTGGCCCCACCCGTCCGCTGAGGCTATGCGGGGAAGCCGCCGTACGGGACTGTGATCAACTCCATGGCGTGGCCTGTTGGGTCCAGGAAGTAGACGCCCTTGCCGCCGTCGTTGTGGTTGATCTCTCCGGGGTGCTTCTGGTGGGGGTCGGCCCAGTGGGGGAGGCCGCGTGTCTGGATCTTCTCGTACGCCGCGTCGAATTCGGGTTCCGAGACCAGGAAGGCGTAGTGCTGCGGGGTGATGTGTTCCGCGGGGACGGTGGCGAAGTCGAGGGTGATGCCGTTCGCCAGGGCCACCGCGATGAACGGGCCCCATTCGGCGGTGATGTCGAGGCCGAGGAGGTCCGCGAGGAAGGTGGCGGACTCCCGGTTGTCCCGGGCGTGGACGATCGTGTGGTTGAGCTGAACTGACAAGGAATGCCTCCGAGGGCATGTCCCGCACCTCCATGCCTCACCCGGTCGGTGACCGGCACGCGATGCTGGCGGGATCTTAGGCGGGCCCGCGGCGCCCTGTCGAGCGTCAGTTCGCGGCGTCGCGCCAGGGGCGGTGGCCCGGCCCCGTCGGGTGGGTGCCCGTGACGCCCATGACCACCGAGTACAGGCTGGTCTGGGCGGTGATGAAGAGGCGGTTGCGCTTGGCGCCGCCCCAGGCGATGTTGGCGACGGTCTCGGGCACGTTCAGGCGGCCGATCAGGGTGCCGTCGGGGTCGTAGCAGTGCACCCCGTCGTCCATGGCCGCCGCCCACAGCCTGCCGCCGTCGTCGAAGCGCAGGTTGTCGAAGCGGGCGCCCGCCCGCGCCCCCGCCTCGGCGAAGACCTCGCCGTCCGACAGCGTGCCGTCGTCGCGCACGTCGAAGACGCGGATGCGGCCGCCCCGGGTGTCGGAGACGTACAGGCGGCTCTCGTCCGCCGAGAAGACGAGGCCGTTCGGCGCCTCCAAGGAGTCGGCGACCAGGCGTACTTCGCCCGTCGCCGGGTCGATCCGGTACACGTTGTTGGCACCGATCTCGCTGTCCGCGCGGAAGCCCTCGTAGTCGCTGGTGATGCCGAAGTCCGGGTCGGAGAACCAGATGGAGCCGTCCGACTTCACCGCCGCGTCGTTCGGACTGTTGAGGCGCTTGCCCCGCCAGCGGTCGGCGAGGACGGTGACGGTGCCGTCGTGCTCGGTCCTGGTCACGCGGCGATTGCCCTGCTCGCAGCTGATGAGGCGGCCCTCGCGGTCGAGGGTGTTGCCGTTGGTGTACCCGGCGCCCCGCCGGAAGACGCTGACGGCGCCGGTCTCCTCGTCCCAGCGCAGCATCCGGTCGTTGGGGATGTCGCTCCAGACCACCTGCCGCCAGGCGGGTACGTAGAGCGGCCCCTCGGCCCAGCGGCAGCCGGTGTACAGGACCTCCAGGCCGTCGTCGCCGTTCATGCACCGGCCCGTGCGGAACCGGTCGTCGAACATCTCGTACAGCGCGGGTCGTTCGCTCGACGTGCCTGCCATGAGTCCGTCCCCTCCGAATGTGATCTGGCTCAGTGCGCAGATTGCAGTACGGGATATGGTTCGGACAAGAACCTGTCGAATGGAGAGTCGTGGATCACATTGACCGGGCCCTGCTGGCGCAGCTCCAGGAGGACGCCACCCGGCCGTACGCCGCCCTGGGCGAGGCCGTGGGGCTCTCCGCGGGCGCCGCGCACGAGCGCGTGCGGAAGCTGCGGGAGCGCGGCGTCATCCGCCGCACCGCGGCCGACGTCGACCCGGCGGCGGTGGGCAGCGGCGTCCTCGCGTACGTGATGGTCGACTCGACGTCGTGGATGGGCGACTCGGCGGACGCCTTCGCCGCGCTCCCCGAGATCCTGGAGGCCCACGTCATCGCGGGCAGCGCCTCGGTCCTGGTGAAGGTCAGGACGGCGACGACGGAGCAGCTCCAGGACGTGCTGCGCCGGATCTACGCGATCGGCGGTGTCAGCGGGACGCAGGCCACGGTGGTCCTGGAGACCTTCTTCGAGCGGCCGGTGTCGCCGCACGTGGGGGCCGACCTGCCGGGCTGAGCGGTTCGCTGGGATTGCCGGGATGGGCCGTCGATCGCCTGCGGGTTCGTCGTGGCTGGTCGCGCCCGCGCGGCGGAGCCGCATATCGGCACAGCCCCGCGCCCCTTCGGGGCGCTGCCGAACTGCGCCACACTTCCACAAGACCGCTTAGTCGAGCCGGACGCCGCGGGCCTCGGCGACGGTGTCCAGGGCCTCGACGTGCCAGTCGTAGAAGTGCGTGGCCCGGCGGCAGAACGCCAGCACGTGGTCGTGCGCCTCGGCGGTGCCGATCGTCAACAGGGCCTGTACGGCGGCCTCTTGGGCGCCGGACCAGGCGCCGGGGGCCAGGAGCGCCGTCAGGGGAGCGAGGTCCTTGGGGGTGCCCCGCTCGAGCAGCGCGAGGGACGCGGCCTCCCGGGCCGGGCTCGACAGGGCGAGCGGCCCGCCGAGGGGTGCGCCGTACCTGGCCTTCGACTCCGGCGCCGCCGCGAGCCGGAGCAGGACGGCGGTCGCCTCGGGTTCGGGGCGGGCGGCGAGCGCGGCGACGATCTGTTCGGCCAAGTCGTCGCCGAGGTCGTCCGCGCCGATGGCGAGCGAGGTGAGGACGGGCAGGGCGGGGGTGCCGATCCGGCCTAGGGCGTGCACGGCGGCGCGGGCGAGCTCGGCCCTGGCGCTGTCGGCCTGGGCGTCGCCTGGCGTGGTGCCGCTCGGTGTGGTGCGGTCTGGCCTGGTGCCGCTCGGCGTGGTGTGGCCTGGCTTGGCGTCGCTCGGTGTGGTGCGGTCTGGCCCGGTCTCGTCCGGCGTGGTGTGGCCTGGCCCCGTGCTGCCCGGCCTGGTGCCGCTCGGTGTGGTGCGGTCCGGCTCGGTGTCGTCCGGCGTGGTCCGGTCCGGCCCGGTCTCGTCCAGCGTGGCGTCGTCCGGCGTGGTGCCGTCCGGCCCGGGATCGCCCGGCCCCCCGCGCCCCTTGACGACCTCCCCGAGCGCCCGTGCGGCCTCCGGTACCGGGAACCCGCCGAGCGCCGTCACCGCCCGCGCCCGTACCGCCTCGTGCGGCGAGCGCGCGCAGGCAAGGACCACGGGCAGGGACTCCGGCGCGCCGATCAGGCCGAGGGCCCGGACGGCACGGGCGCGCAGGGTCCCGGGCTGCTCCGCGTCCGACGCCAGGGCCGCGAGGGGCGCGGCGGCCTGCCGGTGGCGCAGGGCGCCGAGGGCGTCGGCGGCGGACGCGCGCACCGCCACCGGGGCCGCGTGGTCCGTCGCGAGGGCGAGCAGCGCCGGGGCGGCCCCCGCGTCCCCGATGCCGCCCAACGCCCGTGCCGCGCCCCGCTGTTGGCCCGGCGTCGCGAGCAGACTCAGGAGCCTCGCAAGCGGTGGATGGGCGAGCCCGGCGACGAGGTCCGCCGCCGTGTCCCTGACGTGCGGGTCGCCAAGCGCCGCGAGCAGGGCGTCCGCCGCCCCGCCACCCTCGAACGCGGCGAGGGCCCCGGCGGCAGCCCGGCGCACGGTCGGCGCGGCCGACGCGCGCAGGTGGTGCCGGAGCAGGGCGCGGTGCTCGCCGGGGTCCGCCACGGCGAACAGTCCGGGCTCCGCCGCCACCCGCGCGCAGACGGCGGCGACGGCGTGGGGCGGGCACTCGGGGTCGCCCGGGGCGCTCGCCGCCGCCCGCAGGACGTGCCACAGATGGTCCCTGCCAGCGGCCGTCCTGGAGAGCAGGGCGGTCGCGCGGCGCGCCGTTTCGGGGTCGGGGTCGCGCTGCGGGGCGTGGAGAAGCGATTCAGCGGCCGGATACGGGTGCGCGGGCGGCCACGCGGCCTCGGGCAGCTCGTGCAGCGCCCTGAGCGCGGCCCTGCGCAGCCGGGTGCCCGACGCGGGCGACTGCGCGAGAACGAGCAGGGCGGAGCCCGCGCGCGGGTCGCCGATCTCCCCGAGCGCCCGCACCACGTGCTCCGCCTGGGCGGGCAGGCGGCTCCAGAGCGTGGCGAGCAGCGGGGTCACGGCCTCGGGCGCCCGCAGCCGGGCCAGCGCGTCGATCACCCGGAACGTGCCCTTCCCCGTGGCCGTCTGCTCCTCCAGCAGCTCGACCAGGCCGCGGACGACCTGCGGTCCGCCGATGTCGACCAGGGCGTCGGCGGCCGGGAGGTCCAGTTGCTCGCGGTCGTGCGGGCCCGCCGCAAGGAGCCGCAGCAGGTCCGGCACGGCGCGGTCCGCCCGCAGCCGCCCCAGCGCCCTGGCCGCCTGCCAGCGCGACCCGACCGGCCGCTCGCCCCGCTGCCGCAGGCGGGCCAGAAGCGTCTCGACGACCTCCGGCGTTCCCGCGCCCCCACCCAGCGCCCTCGTGGCGAACGCCGCTACGGCGATGGAGTCCGACCCCGTGGCCCGGCACAGCCCCGCCGCGTCCCCCGCCATCCGCAGGTCCACCAGGTCGGCCATGGCTCCCCGCCCCACTCAGGCCCCCTGCTCCCCGGGCTCCCCGTCCGACATCGCCACGTACACCGGCGTCCCCACGACGACCGTCAGCTCCCGCCCGTCCTCCCGCGTCACGGTGCCGCTCAGCAGTCGCCGCGCCAGGAACTCGCAGTACACCGGTGGCACCGTCAACGCCTCCGCGAAGTGCAGCACGTCGCGCGTCACGCTCTCCCTGCTCGGCATCCGGCCCCGCCAGCGCACGTTGAACTGGCCCTCCCACTCCGGTGGGACCTCCTGGAGCAGCCGGAACATCGACGGCAGCCCCGAGTGGCCGACCCGGTGCAGGTCCGGCGCGGCCTGATGCCCGATCAGGTGGTGTGCCGACCCGATCAGCGCGACGACCGTGTCGCCGTCGCGGCCCGTCATCAGCGTCGGGCCGTTCGGCCCGCCGTCCCCCACGATCCGCAGCCCCGCCTCTCCCCGGAACCAGGCCGTCGGCTCCGACATCCAGCTGACGTCGAACTCCCGCTCCAGGTACGCCTCCACGAGGTCGAGCCGGTCGTACGCACCCGTGTCGCCGCGCGGCGCCTGCACGGCCAGGCTGAGCACCTTCAGGTCGACCTTGGCCTCCACGGCGAGGCGCCGCGCCAGCGGGGGCGGGATCTGCGCGTGGAGCATGTCCAGTTTGGCCGTGGAGAGGTAGATGTAGTACCTCACGCGCCCGCCGTTCTCAGGGCTGCCGCGGGAGGGCCAGGAAGGCGGTCCAGGTGGCCGGGGTGACGGTGAGGTGCCCCCTGCTGGGGTCCTTGGAGTCGCGTACGTGGATCGTGGTGAGGTGCGTGGCGACTTCGAGGCAGGCCTGCCCGTCTTCGTCGCTGTAGCTGGACTTGAACCACTCAAGCGCGCTGCTGTCGCTCATAGCTCTCCTAGCAACCGGTCCAACAGTTCCCTGGTGTGCTCGACGTTGAGGGCCTCTGCGCGCAGCATTCCATACTTCTGGACGAGGATCGCCACCGAGTCCGGGTCGGCGATCAGGTGGCTGCCGCGATGGGTCTCCGTGTAGACGAGCCGCTGGTGCTCGGGGGTCTCCAGCACGATGAACGGGCCTGTGAGCGCCGCGTTGGAGGTATGGCGCAGGGGCAGAACCTGCAAGGTGAGACCGGGCAGTTCGGAGCACTCCCGCAAGTGGCGCAGTTGCTCGGCCTGCACACTCTTCCCGCCCAGGCGGGCGTGCAGCGCCGCCTCCGCCACCACGAAGCTGACGATCGGCGGATGCTTGCGATGGAGAAGGCCCTGCCGCGCCATCCGCTTGGTGACGAGTTCCTCGATCTTGTCCTCGTCGAACGGCGGAATGCGGCCCCGGAAGAGCTCTCGCGCGTACGCCTCCGTCTGGAGCAGGCCGGGCACCAGCATGGTCTCCAGCCACTCGATCACGATGGCCTCTTGCTCCTGGTCCATGAACTCCTCGGCGAACCGGGGAAGCAGGTCGACCTCCGGCATGTGCTCAACGGCCGTCTCGAACGTCCGGTACGTGCCCAGTAGTTGGTCGAGTTGGATCGCCAGGTCCAACTTCAGGAGTCGTCGGCCCTGCTCGATGGAGGCGATCTGGTCCTCGCTGAGGGCGAAGTGTTCGGCCAGGGACTTCTGGGTGTACCCGGCGCGTTCTCGATGGAGGGCGAGCAGCGCGCCCACCATCTTCATAGCTGAGGCGTTCTTCCGCGATCGTCGCTTCGGCCTACTCATGCGCTGTAACTCCCCGCGAGGGCGGCTGTGTTCACACGTTCAGCTCGTACAACGGATCTGTACGAGTTCGCGTACTGCACACCGGGCGGTGCTACCTGTGACTCTCGTCACGTGAATGCGAAAGCTCCCCCCACGCCCCTGCGCGAACGCTTCTACCGGCGTGAGCGGCAGTCGATCCCGGCGGCCCGGGCGTACACACGCTCCGTGCTCGCCGCCTGGGGGATCGAGGACCGGGCGGACGACATCACGCTCTGCGTAGGCGAGCTGACCACCAACGCCCTCGTGCACGGCGCCCCGCCCGGGCGGGGGTTCAAGCTCCGCCTCACCCGGAACGGGGCCGCCGTACGGATCGAGGTCCACGACAGTGGCGACGGCACGCCCCGGCTCGGCGGCGGCGGGGACGCCGACGAGTCGGGGCGCGGGCTCCTGCTGGTGGCGGCCCTGGCCGACAGATGGGGCGTGGCGGAGCGTCACCCCGGCAAGGTCGTGTGGGCCGAGTTCGCCGAAGGCGTCAGCGCAGCAGCTCCACCTCCGAGAGGCTGGCGCGGCCCCCGGTGAAGACCAGGCGGTACTTCACGTACGAGCCGGGATCGCTGACGGTGAACGGACGGGTCTGCCGGTCCCAGGCGAAGGTCTGGCCGGACCGCTTGTCCACCGTCGTCCACTTCTCGCCGTCGGGCGAGCCCTGGAGCACCCACCCGCGCGGAGCCTTCGCGGCGTCCGCCGAGGTGAGGGTGTACTGCACGGCCTTGGTGCGGGAGCCGACCGGCACCACGACCGACGAGGCGCTGGCGTACGTCGACGAGGAGTTGTCGAACAGCTCACCCTCGACCCTGGTCGCATCCTCGCGCGGCGACGGAACCTTGTCGTCGTCCGTGACGGACACCGGCTGGGCGCCCTTGCCGGAGCCCCACGCGGACGGCTTCGGGCCCATGTCGAATTCGAGGACGCCGCCGCGCGCGATCTCCTCGTGCGGCAGGGCGGTCGAGTTCCACTTCTTGCCGTTGACCTTCAGCCCCTGCACGTACACGTTCCGCGCACTGTTCTTCGGAGCCTTGACGACCAACGTGCCGCCGTTGTCGAGGCGTACCGTCGCCTTCTTGAACTGCGGGGAGCCGACGGCGTATTCACCGCTGCCCATGACCAGCGGGTAGAAGCCGAGCGAGGAGAACAGGTACCAGGCCGACTGCTCGCCGTTGTCCTCGTCGCCGTGGTAGCCCTGGCCGATCTCGCTGCCCGTGTACAGGCGGGAGAGGACCTCGCGGACCTTCTCCTGGGTCTTCCAGGGCTGCCCGGCCGCGTCGTACATGTACGCGGCGTGGTGCGCGACCTGGTTGGAGTGCCCGTACATGCCCATGCGCACATCACGCGCCTCGGTCATCTCGTGGATGACGCCCGGGTAGGAGCCGACGAACTCCGGGGACGCGGTCTCGGGCGTCGCGAAGTACGTGTCGAGCTTCTTGGCGAGGCCGCCCCGGCCGCCGTACAGATTGGCCAGACCGCGCGAGTCCTGCGGCGCGGTGAAGGCGTAGCCCCAGGCGTTGGTCTCCGTGTAGTCGTGGCCCCACACGCGCGGGTCGAACTTCTCCGAGGGGACGCGCCAGGCGCCCTTCTTGTCCTTGCCCTGGAAGAACCCGGCCTTGGCGTCGAAGAGTTGCACGTAGTCACGGGCGCGGTTGAGGAAGTAGGACGACTCCTCCTTGTAGCGCTTGTCGCCCGTCTTCTTGTAGAGGGCCTGGCCCATCCTCGCGATGCCGTAGTCGTTGACGTATCCCTCAAGGGCCCACGAGAGGCCCTCGTGGGTCTCGGACGGCGTGTAGCCGAGGAACGGCGCGTTCGTCATGCCCTTGCGGCCGTAGCCCGGCTTGTCGGGGGCGACCGTCGCGTTCTTCACGGCCGCGTCGTACGCCGCCTTCGCGTCGAAGCCCTTCACGCCCTTCACGTACGCGTCGGCGAACGCCACGTCCGAGGACGTGCCGGTCATCAGGTCCGCGTAGCCCGGCGAGGACCAGCGCGAGGTCCAGCCGCCGTCCTTGTAGTGCTGCACGAAGCCGTCGACCAGCTCGCCCGCCTTCTTCGGCGTCAGGAGCGAGTACGCGGGCCATGTCGTGCGATAGGTGTCCCAGAAGCCGTTGTTGACGTACGGCTTGCCCTCGACGACCTTCGCGCCGGTGTGGGTCGGCGTGTCCGGACTCGGCTGCTTGGTGAACGGCGACGCGTACTTGTACGTCGAACCGACCTTCTCGAAGCCGGAGTTGGGGTAGAGGTAGAGCCGGTACAGGCTGGAGTACAGCGACGTCCGCTGGCCCTCGCTCGCGCCCTCCACCTCGACCCGGCCGAGAATGTCGTCCCACTGCTGCTGGGCCTTGTCCTTGACCTTCGCGAAGGACGTGCCCGCGGGGATCTCCGCGTCCAGGTTCGCCTTCGCCTGGTCGACGCTGATCAGGGAGGTGGCCAGGCGCAGCGAGACCTCGCGGTCGGCGCCGGTCTTGAAGCGGAAGTAGCCGGTGGCGTCCGTGGTGCCGCCGCCCGTCAGCTTGCCGCCGCCGGTGACCGGACGGTCGAACGTGCCGTACACGAACATGCGGGTCGCGCCCACCGACAGGCCCGACTTCACGTCGGAGTAGCCGGTGACGATCCCCTTCTCCTTGTCGAGGGTGAGGCCGACGGCGTGCTTGGTGTCGCCCGTCTTCTCGATGTTGTCGAAGATCACGCTCGCGTCGTCACCGGGGTAGGTGAACTTGAACATCGCCGCGTGGTCGGTCGGCGTCATCTCGGCCTTCAGGCCGTTCTCGAAGGTCACGCCGTAGTAGTGCGGGCGCGCCGTCTCGTTCTCGTGCTTGAACGGCAGCGCGCGCTTGTCACGGGCCGCGTCCGGGGTGTCCTTCGCGGCCGACGGCATGATCTGGAACGTCTGCCGGTCACCCATCCACGGGCTCGGCTCGTGACTCGCGCCGAACGCCTGGAGGGTGGGGAGGTTGTCGTCGTTGTTGCCCCGGGCGTAGTCGTACAGCCAGTCGATGCTGCCAGCGTTGGTCACCGGGGTCCAGAAGTTGAAGCCGTGCGGGACGGCCGTCGCGGGGAAGGTGTTGCCGCGCGAGAAGTCACGGCTGGAGTTGGTGCCGCGCGTGGTCGAGGCGTAGTCGGAGGGGTGCGCCTTGGGTTTCGGCTGTGCCTTCTCCGCCAGGGATATGTCGTCCACCCAGCCGCGGAACTTCACCGGGCCCTTGGGGGAGTCGTACGCGAGCAGGATCCGGTCCACGGTCTTGCCCGCGGCCACCTCGCCGATCCGCGACGCCACGTCGTTCCACTGGTTGACGTAGAGCACCTTGGCGTCGCCCTGCCCGCGCGGCGTGAGCGGGAAGCCGTGCTGGTCGGTGGCGCCCAGATCGCTCAGATACGTACCGTCGGTGAAGGCGAGGTCCACGGAGACGTTCGTGGCGTCGTACGGCGCCTTCTTGTACTCCTCGTCGTCCATCGACGGGAAGACGCGGTACCCGAGCTCGGTGTCCCGCTGCACCTGCACGTCCACGTCGAAGACCTTGTTGTACGAGTAGCCGCGTGCGTCGGCGGTGTGCGTGCCCGCGTACCTGAGGGCCTGCTTGCCGGTGAAGCCCGCCCGGCCCTTCGCCGTCGGCGACCCGGCCGGGCCCCGGTCGACCGCGCTGCGCATGTCCTCGGGCGGCACGGGGCTGTCGGAGCCGCCGACGGACAGCTGGAGGTCGGCCAGCTGGATCTCGGCGCCGCCGTTGTTCGCCGCGATGTCCAGGCGGAAGTGCGTGTACGCGGTGTCGTTCGCGAAGTCGTACGTCTTGGTCTGGAACCGCTCGCCGAAGGTCTCGCCCTCGCGCCTGTCGAGGTCCTTCCAGTCCCGGCCGTCCGTGGAGCCCTGGAGCGTCCAGCTCTTCGGGTCGCGCTGCGCGTGGTCGTTCGCGGAGGTCAGCGCGTACCGCACCACCTTGGTGGGGGAGTCGAGCGTGAACTCCACCCAGCCGGACTTGGCGAACGTGAGCCACTTCGTGGTCTTCTCGCCGTCGACCAGGTTCTCCTTCACCTCGCCGGAGCCGCTGTGCTCACCGCTGGCCCTGACGCCCACGACCCGGTCGTTGACGCCGCCGGGTATCCCGGAGGTGAAGGCGCCGTTCACCCCGCCCGCGCGCTTCTTGCCGTCAGGACCGGTCTCCACGGTGTTCAGCCAGTCCGGCGCGGGCTGCCCCGCCTCGAACGAGGAGCTGAACTCCCGCTCCGCGCGCGGCCTCTGCTCCGGCCCCGCCACGGCCGTGCCCTGCGAGGCGGCGACCACGGTCAGGGCGGTGACCCCGACAAGCAGCCCCCCGCCCGGTCTGCGTCCCCGACGTCCGTACCCCATCCCTGACTCCCTCCCTGCCCATCCGGACAACGTTGTCACGCGGCTGCGCAAGGACCAGTAGGGCGGCAAGTGGCGAGCGGTGTCAAGGGTGTTGCGGATGCCGAGAGGCACCCCCTGGGGGCGGGGGTGCCTCGCGGGTCCGTCCGTCATCCGTCCGTCAGCGGCAGAGGGCCTTGTTCACGATGCGGTCCATGTCGTCCTTGACCGCCTGGCCCGGTTGCGTGGTCACGGCGACGTTGACCGCGCGGACCGGCTTGCCGTGCTTCAGGACGACGCCGCCGCGGGTCTCGTAGCCCGTCATGCTGCCGCCGTGGCCCCAGTAGACGCCGCCGCAGGCCAGGGGCGTCTTTACGAGGCCGAGGCCGTACCCGGCGCCCTTGGGGAAGGGGTACTTGGCGTCCACGGTCTTCTGCATCTGCCTGAGCTGGGGCTCCTTCAGCAGGCGGCCACCCAGGAGCGCGGTGTAGAACCGGTTCAAGTCGGTGTTCGTGGAGACCATCTGCCCCGCGGCCCAGGCCCAGGAGGGGTCCCACTCCGTGGCGTTGACCAGCGGCGCGCCCGCTGCGGACTGGTAGTAGCCCTGGGGGTGGCGTTCCTTGATGGTCGCGTCGCCGTGGGCGGGGAAGTAGGTGTGGCGCAGGCCGATGCGCTTGATGACGCGCCGGTCGATCTCCTGGGCGATCGAGTGGTGGGTGACCTTCTCCACGATGAGGCCGAGGACGAGGTAGTTGGTGTTGTTGTACTCCCACTTCCCCTTCTGGCCGGGCTTGAAGTGGGCCTTGTGCTTCAGGGCGCGGGCCAGGAGGTCGCGGGGCTCGTAGGGGTGGATGTCCTCGTCGAGGTAGTCGACGTAGCTGGGCAGGCCGCTGCGGTGCTGGAGGAGGTGGCGGATGGTGATCTTCCGCCCGTCGATGCCGTCGCCGCGCAGGACGCCGGGCAGATGGTCGTCGACCTTGTCGCTCAGCCGGATCTTCTTCTCGCCGACCAGCTGGAGCACGACCGTCGCGGTGAAGGCCTTGGTGTTGCTGCCGATCCGCACCTGCCCGTCCTGGGGCACCCGCGCGCCGGTGGCGACGTCACCGACGCCCGCGGTGTACGTACGGGTGCGGCCTTCGCGGTCCGTCACGCTCGCCAGGGCGCCGGGCACGCTGTCGGGGTTCACCAGGGCGTTCAGCCCCTTCTGTACGGGGTCCGGCGCGGCGGAGGCCGTCGCCGATGGGGCGAGTGCGCCGAGGGCCATCACGGCGGCGGCTGCCACGGACACCGTCGGCACGAGGGAGCGCCGACTGTGTCGTCGCCGCGGCTCGGACGGGCGGGGCCTCTGCCATGTCTGCGTGCGCATGGGTCAACTCCTCAAGGGGGATGTTTGGGATGGGTACTAGTCGGCCGGGCAGGTCAGGTCCCTGGCGGGGAGCCTGCCCGTGGTCAGGTAGCGCGTGGCGGCGTCGTCCGCGCAGGAGTTGGTGCCGTTGACGATGTGGCCCTCTCCTCCGGCGACGGTGACCATCCGGGAGCCGCGCAGGGCCCGGTGCATGGCCTGGGCACCGGCCAGGGGGGTGCTGGGGTCCCACGCGTTCTGCACGATCAGCGCGCGGGCCGTGTTGTTGACCGTGGTCGCGGGCTCGCTGCCCGGCTGCCAGAAGGCGCACGGCTTGATACCGGACGCGAAGTCGCCGGACAGCGGATACCGGGCCTTGTCGCGGATCGCGTCACGGCGGTACCGCTCGGGGTCGCCCGGCCACGAGGCGCGGGTGTCGGCGCAGAGGACGGACCAGGCGGCGGCGGTGTCGTTGTCGGTGGGGGTGCCGGGGGCGGCGGGGGCGCGGGGGGAGGCGAGGGCTCCGGGGGCGCCGGGGGCAGCGGGGGTGCCGGGTGTGCCGGGGGCGGCGAGGGTGCCGGGGGCTTCGGGTGCGCCGTGGGCGGCGAGGGTGGGCGTCGGCGGGGCGGGGCGCGGGGCCCGGACCGGTGAGGTCGCCTCTCCGGGCTTGGCCCGCTTCCCGTTCTCTGCCGCCTTCTTCAGTTCGGCGACCCACGTGGAGGCCTTCCGTACGTGGAAGAACTGGGTGCGCTGTGCGCGGATGTCGTCGCCGGTGAGGGGCTGTCCTTCGATGGTGAGGGGTGCGTGGTCGGCCCGGGCGACCAGGGTCCAGAAGGTCGCGCGGACCTTGGCCGGGGTGGTGCCGAGTCCGTAGGTCGCGTGCCGTCGGGCGGCCCACCCGGTCCAGCGTGTGAAGGCGGGCTCGGCCCCCTCCGCCATCACCTGGAACAGGCCGCGCCCGTACCGCGCCGGGTCGGCCGCGCTGTCCAGGACGAAGCGGTCGGCCCGCCGCGGGAACATCTGCGTGTACACGGCGCCGAGGTAGGTGCCGTAGGAGAACGCCAGGTACGAGATCTTCTTCTCGCCCAGCACGGCACGGATGACGTCCATGTCGCGAGCGGTGTTGCGGGTGGTGAGGTGCCGCAGCACCGCGCCGTTCGAGGCCCGGCACTTGGCGGCCACCGTACGGGCCCACCGGACGTCCCTCGCGAAGGTCCGCGCCGCGTACGGGTGCTCCATCTCCTGCTCGCCGCGCGTCAGACCGCAGCCGACGGGAGAGCTCCGCCCGATGCCCCGCGGGTCGAACCCGATGAGGTCGTACCGTTCGCGTACGTCGTCAAAGAGGCGTACCGCCGGGTCGACCGGCAAATGGAGGCCGGGCCCGCCGGGGCCGCCGGGGTTGAGCAGCAGAACGCCCCGGCGTTCCGCCGCGCTTGTCGCCTTCAGGCGGGATATCGCGATGGTCGTCCTTCTGCCGCCCGGGTCGCCGTAGTCCAGCGGCACTTCGAGGGTCGCGCACCGAAAGGCGGCGGGGCTCCGGGCGTCGCAGCGCTGCCAGTGGGGCTTCTGCTGTGCGTACGGGCGAAGAGGGTTTGCGGTCGCGGCGGCTTCGGGCGCGGCGGTTGCCGTCGCGGGTGTCAGGGCCGGGACGAAGGCCGCCGTAATGCCGACCGCCAGAAGAGACGCCGTGCGCGTGGCACGCGCCACGATGTGCGTTCCCATCGGTCAGGCACCGCCGAACTGGTCGCGGACGCACTGCGCGTACTGCCGGAAGCTGCCGGGCTCGTAGCACTCCTGCGTCTGGTTCGCGTACCAGACGAAGAGGAAGGCGGCCGCGACGGACGCCATGATCGCGAGGGCCGACGTCACCACACCGGCGAGGGCCCTGCCCCGGCCGACGCCGGTCCGCCGGGCCGTCCGCAGGCCACCGAGGCCCAGGCCCAGACCGACGACCCCGAGCAGGCCGCCGACGAAGACGACCGAGGTGCCCAGGCCGACGACACCGAGGACCAGGGCGGCCCGGGCCGTGCGGTTCCCGCCGCCCGGGGCCCGCGTGCCGCAGCCCTGCGGGCCGGGGGCGCCACGGTGCGTTCCCGTCCCCGCGGGCCGTGCCGGGTGGCGCTGGGGCCTTTCCAGCTCTTGCGTGTTCATCGGTCGTCCTCCGGTCCGTCGTTCCGGGAAAGATCCTGCTTTTCGGGGCCCGGAAACACATCGCGGAAAAGCGGGAAAAGGCGCTCCCCCGATCGGGGGAGGCCGCCCGTGGGACCTCCGGCGATACTGGACGAATCATGTTCAGGGGAATACGGCCGCTGCTGCGCGGCTCCACATACGCAGGCATGCTGTTCGCCGTTCTCGGCGCCTTCGCGAGCCTTCCGCTGCTGCCTTTCGCCATGCTTCCGGCGCTGGGATGGCGGTCCGCTCCCTATGGCGTGCAGGCCGCTGTGACCCTGCTCGTCTGGGCGGCGCTGATCGGCGCGGTGGGCCTCGCGCGCACCACGCGGCGCGGTCTTGTCGCGGCCGCCCGCCGACTGCTGAGGGTGGCGTTGCCGGATCCCGCGGCCGCGCCCGCCCCCGCCGCCGACCGCCTGCGAACCCCCCTCTGGCTGCTGCTGCACGTGGCCATCGGGTGGACAGGGGCGCTGGTGGGCGGCCTGCTGCTGCTCCTCGGCGTGACCCTGCCGGGCGGCTGGCTCGACGCCGAACTCGAGCTGAGCCTGTTCGGCCGCTCCGCGCGGCCGGGCGACGGCTGGGCGAGCTGGGCGGTGGGGCTCGCCTGCCTGCTCCTCGCGGCGGCCGTGTGCGCGGCGGTGACGAGCGCCCTGCGGCGGCTCGCGCCCGGGCTCCTCGGGCCGTCGTCGGCCGAGCGGCTCGCGCTCGCGGCCGAGCGGGAGCGGGCCCTCGCCGAACGCAACCGCCTCGCCCACGAGCTGCACGACTCGATCGGGCACACGCTCACGGCGACCACGATCCAGGCGGCCGTCGCGGGCGAGGTGCTCGCCGCCGACCCGGTGGCCGCGCGGGCCGCCCTGCGCAGCATCGAGGAGTCGGCCCGCTCCGCCCTCGAAGACCTCGACTACGTGCTCGGCGCGCTGCGCGAGCAGGAGTCGGAGACGGCCCCGGCCCGCACCCTGGCCGATCTGCCCGAGCTCTTCGACCGGCTGCGGCACGCGGGCGCGGCGGTGGAGCCCGACCTCACGGGCGACCTCGCGCGGGTGCAGGGCACGCTCTCCCGGGCCGCGTACCGGATCCTCCAGGAAGGCCTGACGAACGCGCTGCGGCACGGGGCGGGCGGCCCCGTCCAGGTCCGCGTGGCGGCCACCCCCGACAGCCTCGAACTTGGCGTCGTCAACCGGACCGGGGCGGGCCCTGGCCACAGCCCGGGCGCCTTCCCGACCTCCGGGCACGGCCTGACCGGACTCGCCGAGCGGGTGCGGCTGCTGCACGGCGAGATGGAGTCCGGCGCGGCCGGGCCGCACCACTGGCGGCTCGCGGTCCGGCTGCCCGTACGGTGGTCGGCGTGATCGACTCCGCACCCGACTCCGGCGCGGGCGCGGCTGCCCCGGCCGACGCCTCCGTCACCCTCCTGATCGCGGACGACGACGCGGTGACGCGCAGCGGGTTGCGCGTGCTGCTCGCGGCGCAGCCGGGCATCGCCGTGGTCGGTGAGGCCGCCGATGGCGTCGAGGCGGTGGAGCAGGCGCGGCGGCTGCGCCCCGACGTGGTCCTGATGGACGTACGGATGCCGCGCCGCAACGGGATCGAGGCCACCCGGCTCCTCCTCGCCGACGCGGCCGAACCCCCGAAGGTCGTGGTGATCACCACCTTCGAGAACGACGACTACGTCACCGCCGCGCTCAGCGCCGGGGCCAGCGGGTTCGTGCTCAAGCGGCGCCCGGTGCCGCAGATCGCGGAGGCGGTGCGCGTGGTGGCGGCGGGGGAGGCGATCCTCTTCCCCTCGGCGCTGCGCCGGATGGTCGCGGCCCGGCCGCTGGGCTCCGCCGACGCGCTGCCGAACGCGGCGCTCACGGGGCGCGAGGAGGAGGTGCTGCGGCGCATGGCCACCGGTCTGTCCAACCCGGAGATCGCCGAGTCGCTCACGGTGAGCCTGGAGACGGTGAAGACCCACGTCGGGAACGTGCTCACCAAGCTCGGCGCCCAGAACAGGACCCACGCCGTGGTGATCGCCTACGAATCCGGCCTGGTGGTCCCGGGCTTCCCCGGCTGACCAGCCCCGGGCTCCCCGCCCGCCGCACTCCCGGCTGCCCGGCCCGAGGCATCCCCGCCCCCGGCCCACCCCAGTCGCGGCCGCCCCACCCACCCCGTCCGCCCCGCGGTCAAGGCACCGACGGCATCGGGGAATTGGACTTTCCGAATTGGTCCGTACTATTTCCCGGCATGCCCGCCATAAAGAGGTCTCAACTCGGAAAAGGTGGCTGCCCAAAGCTGCATTCGATCTTGCCTGGTCAGCGGCGAGTGGACTATACCTGTGCGCGTCCGCACGGCCCGGTCGGCAAGCCGTGGTTCGCCCCTTCGAGCGCCGCCGGACACGTCCCGCACCATCGCACGACCCCAGCTTCACTACTCCGCGGTGCCGGGGAGGATCCGGTTCACCGCCTGAGTCCTGGAAGAGAGCGAGGACTTGAGCATGGGATCCACCTCTGGAACGCCCGGTACGTCCGGCGTCGGCCGCCGCGATCTGATCAAGCGGAGCGCGGCCCTCGGCCTCATCACCGTCCCCACGATGGGCTTCCTGTCCGCGTGCGCCTCCGGCGGCGGCGGTGACGACGAGAAGGCCAAGACGGTCAAGAAGACCAAGGACAACCCCTTCGGCGTCGCCAAGGACAACGACCTGGACGTCTTCATCTTCAAGGGCGGCTACGGCGACGAGTACGCCAAGGCCTGGGAGGCGTCCTTCGAGAAGAAGTACGGCGGCGAGGTCTCCCACAGCGGCGAGCAGGACGTGACCGGAAAGCTCCAGCCCCGCTTCAACAAGGGCAATCCGCCGGACGTCGTCGACGACTCCGGGTCGAAGAAGATGAAGCTCGACACGCTGTTCAAGGACGGCCACCTGACCGACCTCACCCAGCTGCTCGACGCGCCGTCCATCGACGACCCGAGCAAGAAGATCCGGGACATCATGCTGCCCGGCACCATCGAACAGGGCACGTTCGGCGGGAAGTTCCACGCGCTGTTCTACGTCTACGCGGCCTGGGGCCTGTGGTACTCCAACAAGCTCTTCAAGAAGCACGGTTGGGACGTCCCCAAGACCTGGGACCAGCTCCTGGACATCATGAAGGACGCCAAGTCCAAGGGCATCGGCGGCCTCGCCCACCAGGGCAAGTACCCGTACTACATGAACATCGTGATCATGGACCTGATCGCCAAGACCGGCGGCATGGACGCCGTGAAGGCGATCGACAACCTCGACCCCAAGGCGTTCGTCGGCAACGACGCCGCCGAGCGCTCCATCGAGGCGGTCTACGAGATCGTGGAGAAGGGCCTGCTGATGCCGGGCACCAACTCCCTGGAGCACACCGAGGCCCAGACCAAGTGGAACGAGTACAAGGCGGTCTTCATCCCGTCCGGCTCCTGGCTGGAGAACGAGCAGGCCAAGCAGACGCCCACGGACTTCGAGATGACCTTCCTGCCGCTGCCGCTGCTGCCCGACTCCAAGATGAAGCTGCACGCCGTGCGCGTCGGCGCCGACGAGCCCTTCATCGTGCCGTCCAAGGCCAAGAACGTCCCCGGCGGCCTGGAGTTCCTGCGCCGGATGCTGTCGAAGGAAGGCGCCACGGACTTCGCCAAGAAGGCCAGTTCGCTCTCCGTGCTCGGCCCGGAGTACGTCGACAAGAGCGTCCAGCTGCGCCCCGGCATCAAGACCGCGCTCGCGGCCGTCGACAACTGCCCGGTCCCGGAGCGCTTCAACTTCCGCTATTCGGAGTGGTACGGCGAACTGGACGTCGAGATCCAGAACGCCACCGGTGAACTGATGGCCAAGCGCCTCACCCCGAAGAAGTGGCTAGAGCGCTGCCAGAAAGCGGTCGACAAGGAACGCGCGAAGGGCACCGACAAGAACAAGAGGAAGTAGCCGCGAGGTTCAGGCGAGCCAGGAGCAGGGTGTCATGCATCGGAATAAGTACCCGTTCATCGTGGGATTCCTCGTCCTTCCCGTCGGGCTCTACCTGTTGCTGGTGATCTGGCCCTACATCCAGACCATCAGCTACTCGTTCACCGACTGGAGCGGCGCCTCCCAGAAGTTCAGTTTCGTCGGGTTCGACAATTACAAGGACCTGGCCGACGACGACGTCTTCTTGAAGGCGCTCCAGCACAACGCCCTGCTCCTGGTCCTCGTGCCGACCCTGACCATCCTGCTCTCGCTGTTCTTCGCCTTCATGGTGAACGTCGGCGGGCGCGGCGGCGCGGGCGGCGTCGCGGGCGTGAAGGGGTCCGGTTTCTACCGGATCATCTTCTTCTTCCCGCAGGTCCTGTCCGTCGCGATCCTCGCCATCCTCTTCAAGGCGGTCTACCGCGGCGACGACTCGGGCCTGATCAACGGCAGTCTCCAGGCCGTCGGGCTCGGCGACAAGAACCACCCGACGGAGTGGCTGAACGACCCCGACCTGGTCCTGTGGTGCATCGTCTTCGTGATGATCTGGGCCGGCGCGGGCTTCTACATGGTCCTGTTCTCCGCCGCCATGCAGTCCATCCCGAGGGACATCTACGAGGCCGCGCTCCTCGACGGCGCCGGGCGGCTCCAGACCTTCTTCCGGGTGACGCTCCCGCTGCTCTGGGAGACCATCCAGACGGCCTGGGTGTTCCTCGCGATCCTCTCCATGGACGCGTTCCTGCTGATCTCCACGCTCACCTCCCAGGACTTCGGCGGCGGCCCCGACCACGGCAGCGAGGTCATCTCGACGTACCTGATGCGCAACTTCCAGACGTACAGCAAGAGCGGCTACGCCTGCGCCATGGGCGTCGTGATGCTGCTGCTCACCCTGATCGTGTCCATCGTCACGCTGCGGCTCAGCCGCCGCGAGCGCATCGAGTACTAGGGAGGCGCGAGCGACATGACGGCTCCCGCGACGCAACCCCCCGTCACCAAGGCCGCCGTACCGGGGCAGCGCGGCGGCACACGCGGCGGCCCCGGCCGCCGCGACGGGATGGAGGGCAAGACCCTCAACGCCTTCTCGCACGGCTTCCTGGTCCTGTGGGCGATCATGATCGTCCTGCCGCTCTTCTGGATCCTGCTCGGCAACTTCAAGACCGACTCGCAGATCAAGTCCAGCGCCTGGGCCTGGCCCACGGAGTGGACCTTCGACGCCTTCCAGCGCGGCTGGGAGAAGGGCGTGGGCGACTATCTGCTCAACACCCTCATCGTGATGGTCTTCTCGGTCCCGCTCACGATGCTGCTCGGCGCCATGGCGGCCTACGTCCTGGCCCGCTACGAGTTCTTCGGCAACCGGTTCCTGTACTACTTCTTCGTGGCCGGGTCGATGTTCCCGGTGTTCCTCGCGCTCGTCCCGCTGTACTTCATGGTCGACCGCCTGGGCATGCTGAACACGTACCAAGGGCTGATCCTCGTGTACGTGGCGTACTCGCTGCCCTTCACCGTGTTCTACCTGTACTCGTTCTTCCGGACGCTGCCCACGGCCGTGCACGAGGCCGCGGTGATCGACGGGGCCTCGCACACCCGGGTCTTCTTCCAGATCATGGTGCCGATGGCCAAGCCCGGCCTGATCAGCGTCGGGATCTTCAACGTGCTCGGCCAGTGGAACCAGTACATCCTGCCGCTCACCCTCATGCAGAAGCAGAGCGGCGGCGACGAGGACCGCTCGATGCTCGCCCAGGGCCTGGTGAGCCTGATGAACCAGGGGAACTACGAGACCGACCTGCCCGCCCTGTACGCGGGCATGACGATCTCCATGATCCCGGTGCTCGTCGTCTACATGTCCTTCCAGCGGCAGGTCCAGTCGGGCCTCACGGTGGCCACCCTGAAGTGAGCCCGGCGCCCCGCGGGCGTCAACCCATCAAGTGAAGACGAAAGCCCTGTGCGCGGGCCGGGGCCGGACGGAGAGGTGTGACCTCGGCCTCCGGTCCCGGCCCGCGCGCGTGCCCCGACGGGGCCGCCGGGCACCCCTGGATTTCCCTCAAGGACTTGACTGCGATAACACCTTCAGCGGAGCTTGGAGTTCACAACTTGTACGGGCGGCGAGGGCGCCGTCCGCCATAGGCGGGAGTGGATGAGTCGATGGAGACTCCGGGGTCGCAGTCGTCACTGCACCGAGCAAACCTCGAGCGGGTCGTGCGCGCGGTACGGCTCGCGGGATCGCTCACGCAGGCGGAGATCGCCAGGACGACGGGCCTGTCCGCCGCGACCGTGTCGAACATCGTCCGGGAGCTGAAGGACGGCGGCACCGTCGAGGTCACGCCCACGTCGGCGGGCGGCCGCCGGGCCCGCAGCGTCTCGCTCAGCGGCGACGCGGGCATGGTCATCGGCGTGGACTTCGGCCACACCCACCTGCGCGTGGCCCTCGGCAACCTGGCCCACAAGGTGCTCGCCGAGCAGTCCGAGCCCCTGGACGTGGACGCCTCCGCGGCCCAGGGCTTCGACCGGGCCGAGCGCCTGGTCGGCCAGCTGATCGAGCAGGCGGGCGTGGACCGGGCCAAGGTCGCGGGCGTCGGCGTCGGCGTGCCCGGGCCCATCGACGTGGAGTCCGGCACCCTCGGCTCCACCTCGATCCTGCCGGGCTGGACGGGCACCAAGCCCGCCGAGGAGCTGGGGGACCGCCTCGGCGTGCCCGTGCACGTGGACAACGACGCCAACCTGGGCGCCCTGGGCGAGCTGGTCTGGGGCAGCGGCAAGGGCGTCAAGGACCTCGCGTACATCAAGGTCGCGAGCGGGGTCGGCGCCGGGCTCGTGATCAGCGGGCGGATCTACCGCGGCCCCGGCGGCACGGCGGGCGAGATCGGGCACATCACCCTGGACGAGTCCGGGCCCGTCTGCCGCTGCGGCAACCGCGGCTGCCTGGAGACCTTCACCGCCGCGCGCTACGTGCTCCCGCTGCTCCAGTCCAGCCACGGCACCGATCTGACCATGGAGCGTGTGGTGGCCCTCGCCCGCGAGGGCGACCCGGGCTGCCGCCGGGTGATCGCCGACGTCGGGCGGCACATCGGCAGCGGTGTCGCGAACCTCTGCAACCTCCTGAACCCCAGCCGGGTGGTCCTCGGCGGCGCCCTCGCGGACGCCGGCGAGCTGGTGCTCGGGCCGATCCGCGAGTCGGTTGGGCGGTACGCCATCCCGAGCGCGGCCCGTCAACTGTCCGTACGCCCCGGGGCACTTGGCTCGCGCGCGGAGGTGCTCGGCGCCCTCGCCCTCGCCCTCAGCGAGATGGGGGATTCGACGCTTTTGGACGGGTCAGTTCCGGCCGCCACACCTGTCTTCACTTAGATAACGCATGGCACCGTTGTCATCTCGTTAAGGATTTACTCCTTGACGCGTGTCGGGCGGCCGAGTTGACTTCGAGCCACCTCGGCCGCAACGACGCGGCCACGTCAGGGAGGCACCCTCACATGAATGCATGGACGCGCCGCGTCGTCATAGGCACCGCGACCCTTTCCATGGCCCTCGGCCTCGCCGCCTGCGGTGAGGCCGGAGGCGACGACGACAAGGGAAGCGGCGGCGACGGAAAGACCATTGGTCTGCTCCTTCCGGAGAACAAGACCACCCGTTACGAGACCTTCGACCGTCCGATCATGGAGTCGAAGATCAAGTCGCTGTGCGGCGACTGCGAGATCAAGTACAACAATGCCGCACAGGACATCGAGACCCAGAAGAAGCAATTCGACGCGCTCATCACGCAGGGCGTCAAGGTGATCATTCTCGACTCCGTGGACTACAAGTCCACGAAGGGCTGGATCGAGCGGGCCGACAAGGAGGGCGTCAAGGTCGTCGCGTACGACCGACTGGCCGAGGGCCCGCTGTCCGCGTACGTCAGCTACGACAACGAGAAGATCGGCCGCCTCCAGGGCGGCGCCCTGATCAAGGCCCTCGGGGCCAAGGCCAAGAGCGCCAACGTGGTCATGATCAACGGCTCGCCGACCGACCCGAACGCCCCGTTCTTCAAGAAGGGCGCCCACTCGGTGCTCGACAAGAACGTGAAGAAGGTCGTCTACGAGCAGGACATCCCCGACTGGTCGCCCGACGAGGCCAACCGGAAGATGGCCACCGCCATCGACAAGCTCGGCAAGGACGGCTTCGACGGCGTCTACTCCGCCAACGACGGCATGGCCGGCGGCATCATCACCGCCCTCAAGCAGCGCGGCATCGAGGTCCCCGTCGGCGGCCAGGACGCCGAGCTCGCGGGCGTCCAGCGGCTGCTGAGCGGCGAGCAGGACTTCACGATCTACAAGCAGATCAAGCCCGAGGCCGAGACCACCGCCGAGATCGCGGTCCGCCTGCTCAAGGGCAAGAAGATCGACGACCTCATCGACCGCAAGGTCAACTCCCTGAGCGGCGACTACAAGGGCATCCCCGCCAAGCTCTACGACGCCCAGGCGATCACCAAGGACGACGTGGCCGGCACGATCGTCAAGGACAAGGTCTACAAGGCGAGCGAGATCTGCACCAAGCAGTTCAAGGCCGCCTGCGCCGAGGCCGGGATCAAGTAGCCCCGGCCGTTCCTCCCGGGAGTTGACGCGGCCGCGCGGCCGCGAGACACCTTCCCCAGCGTCCGGTGCCCGCACGTTCCTCACGGCGCCTCCCGCCCCGCAGCCGGAGGGCGGGCACCGGCACCCCCTTGTCCACCATCCCCGCCGGTCAGGCGGCGAAGGAGATGATTCACGTGTCCGCTACGCCCGTGCTGGCGTTGCGCGGGGTCTCCAAGCGGTTCGGCGCCGTCCAGGCGCTCACGGACGTAGACCTCGAGATCCACACCGGTGAGGTGGTCGCCCTCGTCGGCGACAACGGCGCCGGAAAGTCCACGCTCGTCAAGACCATCTCGGGTGTCCACCCCATCGACGAGGGTGCCATCGAGTGGGAGGGCCGCGAGGTCCGCGTCGGCCGTCCCCACGACGCCCAGAACCTCGGCGTCGCCACCGTCTACCAGGACCTCGCGCTCTGCGACAACCTCGACGTCGTCGCCAATCTGTTCCTCGGCAGCGAGCTGAAGACCGCCTCCGTCCTCGACGAGATCAGGATGGAGAAGCGCGCCCGGGAGCTCCTGGAGACGCTGTCCATCCGGATTCCGAGCGTCCGCATCCCCATCGCCGCCCTCTCCGGCGGCCAGCGGCAGGTCGTCGCCATCGCCCGCGCCCTCGTCGGCGACCCCAAGGTGGTCATCCTCGACGAGCCCACCGCGGCCCTCGGCGTCGAGCAGACCGCGCAGGTCCTCGACCTCGTGGAGCGGCTGCGCGAGCGCGGCCACGGCGTCATCCTCATCAGCCACAACATGGCCGACGTGCGCGCCGTCGCCGACCGCGTCGCGGTCCTCAGGCTCGGCCGCAACAACGGCGTCTTCAACGTCGCCGACACCTCCCCCGAAGAGATCATCGCCGCCATCACCGGCGCCACGGACAACGCCGTGACCCGCCGCCGGGCGCGTACCGCCACGAAGGAGGACGCGAAGTGAGCGACCTCGCCAAGACCCCCACCGACAAGCCCGCCGCCCCCGTCGACGCCGAGCCGTCGGCGACGCCCGCCGCGGCCGTCGACCCCCGGCTGCTCGTGCGCGAGCAGGGCTTCGCCGGGTACTGGACGGAGTTCCTGCGCAAGGTGCGCGGCGGTGAGCTCGGCTCGCTGCCCGTCGTCGTGGGCCTCATCGTCATCGCCCTGGTCTTCCAGCTGCAGAACGACAAGTTCCTGTCCGCCTCCAGCCTTGCCAACATCGCCGTGTTCACCTCCGGCGTCGGCATCATGTCCGTCGGCATCGTCTTCGTGCTGCTGCTCGGCGAGATCGACCTGTCCGTCGGCTCCGTCGCCGGTGTGGGCGCCGCCGTGTGGGCGGTGCTGAGCGTCAACCACGGCTGGGGCGACTGGCTCTCCGTGGTCAGCGCCGTCGTCTGCGGCATGGTCATCGGCGTCCTCCACGGGATCTTCTTCGCCAAGGTCGGCGTGCCCGCCTTCGTCGTCACCCTCGCGGGCTTCCTCGGCTGGAGCGGCCTGCAGATCTGGCTGATGGGCAAGGAAGGCAGCATCAACACGCCGAGCGGCTCCGTCGTCGAGGACCTCACCACCCACTACTTCGCCGACAAGGCCGCCGCGTACGGCCTCGCGCTCGTCGCCGTCCTCCTCTACGCGGGCTCGCAGCTGCTCGACGCCAAGCGCCGCAAGGGCGCGGGCCTGCCCTCGCGGCCGCTCAGCGAGATCCTCCTGCGCACCGGCGTGCTCGCGGTCCTGTGCTTCGTCGTCGCGTACTTCCTGAACGAGCCGGACGGCGCCCGCGGCCTGCCGCTGGCCCTGGTGCTCTTCCTGGCCGTGCTCGTCATCGCGGACTTCGTGGTCCGCCGCACCACCTTCGGCCGCCAGGTCTTCGCGGTCGGCGGCAACGCGGAGGCCGCGCGGCGCGCGGGCATCAACGTCGACCGCGTACGGATCACCGTCTTCGCGATCTCCGGCATGCTCGCGGCCTTCGGCGGCCTGTTCATCGCGAGCCTGTCCGGCGGCGCCACCAAGAGCCTCGGCAGCGGCAACACCCTGATGATCGTCATCGCGGCGGCCGTCATCGGCGGCACCAGCCTCTTCGGCGGCCGGGGCAAGATCTGGTCCGCGCTGCTCGGCATGCTCGTGATCCAGTCGATCCAGCAGGGGCTGAACCTGGAAGGCATGGCGAGTGAGATCCAGTACATGATCACCGGTGCGGTGCTGCTCGCCGCCGTCGTGATCGACTCGGTCTCCCGGCGCACCCAGAAGTCCGCGGGCCGCGCCTGATCAAGCGCTCTCGTGCCCGGTACCGGCCCTTCCGGTACCGGGCACGCCGCTGTCTGTGAACTGTCCGCTGAATAGAACGTTCGTTTCAGTCACGAGGTTGTGTCCCCGGCGATTTACGGCCGATCGCGTGACGTAGGACTCCCGGGCCGGACTCCGCCGTCAACGGCGGAACATTAGACTCGACAGGCCCGGCAATGCTCGAACAGCGCTACACGCTCTACTGCAAGGAGGCACGGGTGCCGCTGCTGACCCGCATCACGGGACCGCGCGATCTGGACCGGCTCAGCCCGGAGCAGCTGAACCAGCTGGCCACCGAGGTCCGCGGCTTCCTCGTCGACGCAGTCTCCAAGACCGGCGGCCACCTCGGCCCCAACCTCGGTGTCGTCGAGCTGACCATCGCCCTGCACCGCGTCTTCGACTCGCCCAGGGACAAGGTCCTGTGGGACACCGGCCACCAGGCCTACGTCCACAAGCTGCTCACCGGCCGCCAGGACTTCGCGGGGCTGCGCGGCAAGGGCGGCCTGTCCGGCTACCCCTCGCGCGCCGAGTCCGACCACGACGTGATCGAGAACAGCCACGCCTCCACCGTCCTCGGCTGGGCCGACGGCCTCGCCAAGGCCAACGAGGTCCTCAAGAAGGACGACCACGTCGTCGCCGTCATCGGCGACGGCGCGCTCACCGGCGGCATGGCCTGGGAGGCGCTGAACAACATCGCCGCCGCCAAGGACCGCCCCCTGGTCATCGTCGTCAACGACAACGAGCGCTCCTACGCCCCCACCATCGGCGGCCTCGCCAACCACCTGGCGACCCTGCGCACCACCGACGGCTACGAGCGCTTCCTCGCCCGCGGCAAGGACCTGCTGGAGCGCACCCCCGTCGTCGGCAAGCCGCTGTACGAGACGCTGCACGGCGCCAAGAAGGGCCTGAAGGACTTCATCGCCCCCCAGGGCATGTTCGAGGACCTCGGCCTGAAGTACGTCGGCCCCATCGACGGCCACGACATCGAGGCCCTGGAGTCCGCGCTGGCCCGCGCCAAGCGCTTCAACGGCCCGGTCATCGTGCACTGCATCACCGAGAAGGGCCGCGGCTACAAGCCCGCCGAGCAGGACGAGGCCGACCACTTCCACGGCATCGGCCCCATCCACCCCGACACCGGCCTGCCCATCGCCGCCGGCGGCATGGACTGGACGTCCGTGTTCGGCGAGGAGATGGTGAAGCTCGGGCACGAGCGCGAGGACATCGTGGCGATCACCGCCGCCATGCTCCAGCCCGTCGGCCTGAAGAAGTTCGCCGAGGAGTTCCCCGACCGCGTCTACGACGTCGGCATCGCCGAGCAGCACGCGGCCGTGTCCGCGGCCGGGCTCGCCACCGGCGGGCTCCACCCCGTCTTCGCGGTGTACGCCACCTTCCTCAACCGCGCCTTCGACCAGCTCCTGATGGACGTGGCCCTGCACAAGTGCGGCGTCACCTTCGTCCTGGACCGCGCGGGCGTCACCGGCACGGACGGCGCCTCCCACAACGGCATGTGGGACATGTCGATCCTCCAGTGCGTGCCCACGCTGCGCATCGCCGCGCCGCGCGACGCCGACCAGGTCCGCCTCCAGCTGCGCGAGGCCGTCGAGGTCGACGACGCCCCGACCGTCGTGCGCTACTCCAAGGGCGCCGTCGGCCCGGCCGTCAAGGCCGTCGCCCGCGTCGGCGGCATGGACGTGCTGCGCCGCCCGGACGTGCCCCGGCCCGATGTGCTCCTCGTCTCCGTCGGGGCCCTCGCCCCGATGTGCCTGGAGATCGCGGACCTCCTCGACAAGCAGGGCATCTCCACGACCGTGGTCGACCCGCGCTGGGTCAAGCCGGTCGACGAGGCGATGGCGCCGCTCGCCGAGCAGCACCGGGTCGTCGTGACCGTCGAGGACAACTCCCGTGCCGGAGGCGTCGGTTCGGCGATCTCGCAGGCGCTGCGGGACGCGGGCGTGGACGTGCCGCTGCGCGACTTCGGCATTCCGCCGCGGTTCCTCGACCACGCCTCGCGCAAGGAGGTCATGGCCGAGATCGGGCTGACCGCGCCCGACATCGCCCGTCAGGTCACGGGGCTCGTCGCCAAGCTCGACGGCCGGGTCGAGCGCGGCCGCGCGGCCGTGGACTCCGTCGAACCGGTCCGCGACTGACCACCCGGGCGGGCGGGGCCCCACCCCGCCCGCCCGTACCCGCTCCACCCGGACGGCCGTAGGTTTCGGGTCCCTTCGCGTGAATCGGACCGCGCCGGGGCACTGGGAGTACATCCCCTCTCGAAGATGTCGAAGACGACTCGCGTGGGAGGTACGCCAGTGAGCAGCACCCTCTTCCGGACGAAGAAGGTCGAGCAGTCCATCCTCGACACCGAGGAGCCAGAGCACGCGCTCAAGAAATCGCTGTCCGCGCTCGACCTGACGGTCTTCGGCGTCGGCGTCATCATCGGCACCGGCATCTTCGTGCTCACCGGCACCGTCGCCAAGAACAACGCGGGCCCCTCCGTCGCCCTGGCCTTCGTCGTGGCCGGCGTCGTCTGCGCCCTCGCCGCGCTCTGCTACGCCGAGTTCGCCTCGACGCTCCCCGTGGCCGGGTCCGCGTACACGTTTTCGTACGCGTCCCTGGGCGAACTGCCCGCGTGGATCATCGGCTGGGACCTCGTCCTGGAGTTCGCGCTGGGCACGGCGGTGGTCGCCGTCGGCTGGTCCGGGTACATCGCCTCGCTGCTCGACAACGCGGGCTGGGCGCTGCCGGAGGCGCTCAGCGGCCGGGACGGCGCCGACGGCTTCGGCTTCGACATCATGGCCGCCGCCCTGGTCCTGGTGCTCACCGGCATCCTCGTGCTCGGCATGAAGCTCTCCGCGCGGATCACCTCGATCGTCGTCGCCATCAAGGTGATCGTCGTCCTCGTGGTGATCGTCGCGGGCGCCTTCTTCGTCAAGGGCGACAACTACGACCCGTTCATCCCCGAGTCCCAGGCCGTGGAGGCGGGCGGCGGCCTCCACTCCCCGCTGATCCAGCTGATGTTCGGCTGGGCGCCGTCGAACTTCGGCGTGATGGGCATCTTCACCGCCGCCTCGGTCGTCTTCTTCGCCTTCATCGGCTTCGACATCGTGGCCACCGCCGCGGAGGAGACGAAGAACCCGCAGCGGGACATGCCGCGCGGCATCCTGGGCTCCCTGTTCATCTGCACGACGCTGTACGTGGCCGTGTCCATCGTCGTCACCGGCATGCAGCACTACACCCAGCTGTCCGTGGACGCCCCGCTCGCCGACGCCTTCAAGGCCACCGGGCACCCCTGGTACGCGGGCTTCATCAGCTTCGGCGCCGCCGTCGGCCTGACCACGGTCTGCATGATCCTGCTCCTCGGCCAGACCCGGGTGTTCTTCGCGATGAGCCGCGACGGGCTGCTCCCGCGCTTCTTCTCCCGCGTCCACCCGCGCTTCAAGACCCCGCACCGGCCGACCATCCTCCTCGGGGTGATCATCGCGGTCGTGGCCGGGTTCACGCCCCTGAGCGAACTCGCCGAGCTGGTGAACATCGGCACCCTCTTCGCCTTCGTGATCGTGGCCGTCAGCGTGATCATCCTCCGGCGCACCCGCCCCGACCTGCACCGCTCCTTCCGCACCCCGTGGGTGCCCGTGCTGCCGATCGCCTCGGTCGCCGCCTCGCTGTGGCTGATGCTCAACCTGCCCGCCGAGACCTGGGTCCGCTTCGCGGGCTGGATGCTCCTCGGCGTCGTCGTCTACTTCCTCTACGGGCGCTCGCACAGCCGCCTCGGACAGCGCGAGGAGACGAGCGTGGGCGAGGTGCTGAGGCCGCCGGGCCGGGGCACCGAGTAGAGCCGGGGCGGCTACGACCCGGCCCGCCGCCAGCCGCGCGTCACCTCGGCCATGGCCGCCACGGCGGCCCGCCGGTGCTTGCTCTCGCCGCGCAGCTTCGGGGCGAACTCCACGTGCAGGAACTCGGTCTCCTGCTCGGCGGCGTCACGGCCCTGCATATTGGTGCGGCCCTCCAGGGGGCAGGAGCGGGCCCAGGCGCGGCAGACCGCGTAGCCCCGGCGGCGCAGGGCGTCCGCGAGGTCGCGGCCCGCGGCGACGGCCACGCGGCCCTTGCCGGTGGAGGCCACCACGTCGTGGTCCGGCGCCGAGTCGTCCGCCATGCCGTGGATCTGGATCCCGGGCAGTCCACGCCGTGCCAACTCGTCGCAGATGGCGTGGAACACGCTCTTCCGCCGGTGTGCCACATCCGCCTCGTTGCCGCGGCCCGCTTTGCGATGTGCGCCAGCGATGATCAGTACGCCACCGGGCGAACGCCGCATCAGCTGCACGCCGAGCCGCTCGGTGTTCTTGTCGGCCACGGGGTGCGGCACCTGCGCGGACCAGCGCACCGGGGAGTCGAGGTCCACATAGACCCGGCCCCAGCCGCGCGGCGCGGGGGCGTGGTCGGAGCGGTCGGTGACCTCCGCGTACCGCCGCCCGGTGGCCGCGTCGGTGATCGTGCGCACGGTGAAGTCCACGTCGGAGAGGCGGCGCTCGGCCCGCTCCCGCTCGCGGTCCACGAGCAGGGAGACGCCCTCGGCGACCTTGCGGCGCTCGACGGCCGAGGGGCGCCGGTAGCCGGTGTCCGCGGCGAAGTCCGACGTGTAGTCGGTGACCAGGCGCTCCAGGTTCTCCTCGTCGCTGCCGTCGGCGTCGGTGGGGCGGCTGCCCGGCGTCGAGGGCGCGGGGGAGGAGGACCCGCGCTCCGGGGACCGGGTTCCGTCCGACGCGGCGGGGCGGCGCTCCTCGTCGGACGGCGAGCCGCACTGCGTGAGGCTCGCCATGGCGGCGAGCGCCACGGCGACCCCGACCAGGGGACGAACTCGACGCCGCTTTGCGTTTGTTATCGACCGAATTGGAGGGTGAGTCATGGTTGTATAAAGATATCCTCGTGATGACACGTCCCTCCCGCAGGCTAATAACGACCTGCGCAGCCTCGCTCGCCCTTCTGGCGGGCACCGCGTGCGGCCCCTTCGGCGGCGATGACGACAAGGCCTCCGACGGCGGCCCCTCGTTCACCGTCGCGGCCGCGGGCGACATCCTCATCCACCCTCAACTCACCGAGCAGGCACGCAAGGACGCCAAGGTGACCGGCAAGGGGGAGAAGGGCATCGACTTCGGCCCGATGCTCGCCGGGATCAAGCCCGTCATCAGCAAGGCCGACCTCGGGATCTGTCACTTCGAGCCGGTCGTGAGCAAGCCCGAGGGGCCCTTCCAGAGCTACCCGGACTTCCTGGTGCCGCCGCAGATCACCACGGCGGTCAAGGGCGTCGGCTACGACCAGTGCTCCAGCGTGTCCAACCACACCCTCGACCACGGCCCCAAGGGCGTCACGCGCACCCTGAACGCCCTGGACAAGGCGGGCCTGAAGCACACCGGTTCGGCGCGCAGCGCGGCCGAGGCGAAGAAGCCGCTGATCACCACCGTCAAGGGCGTCAAGGTCGGGCAGATCGCCTTCGCCTTCGGCTTCAACGGCCGCGAGGTGCCCAAGGACAAGCCCTGGATCGTCAACCAGAACGACTTCGACAAGATCGCGGCGGCCGAGAAGGCCACCCGTGCCGCCGGCGCCGACGTGGTGATCCTGAGCATCCACTGGGGCCGGGAGAACCAGCCCAACGCCAGCACCCCGCAGATCAAGCTCGCCCGCCGCATCGCCGAGGAGACCGGGATCAACCTGGTCATCGGCCACCACGCGCACGTGGTCCAGCCGATGGAGAAGATCGGCGACACCTGGATCGCGTACGGACTCGGCAACCAGATCGCCCGGCACGACGTGCCCAGCGGGCTGACCGAGGAGGGCGCCATCGGCTGGTTCACGTTCACCAAGCGCGGCGGCAAGTGGGACGTCGACGCGAAGTACGTGCCCACCTTCACGGAGATCCCGCCGGACCCGGACGAGACCGGCGAGCTGCCCAAGGGCGCCGTCAAGGACCACCGCCTGCTCGACGTCGCCGCCACGCTGCGTGACGGCAAGGGGCTCAGCGAGGAGCGGCGATCGCGCTACCGCCTCGCCTTCGAGCGCACCCAGGGCACGCTCCTCAACCGCGGAGCCGGCCAGGACGGCCTGACGGCCCTGGAGGATCTGCCGGACTGAAACATTCCGCGAAGCCTGGTTTAACGCCAGGTCGCGGAGGTGTGCCCGGCCACGGGGGTGGCCAGTAAGTGATCTTTGACGTAGGTCACATCTCGCCATCCCCGTACATCCATTCCCGTCCCCGGCGGGTCAAGTCATTCCGATCGCACTCGCGTGCGCCCGAGCGCCGCCGTGCGCCCACCGCGTTGATTCCGTACTCAGTGTCACGAACGTGTCACTCCAGGAGAGGAGCTCCCCCTTGGCCGCTTCGCCCACGAAGCGGCGGCACAAGGTCCGCCGAAGGACCGACATGTCACTCATCGGCGGCATCCGCCCGCCGATCGCCGTGCTGTCGGTCCTGCTCCTCGCCCTGGCGGGTGTCACCGCCCTCACCCTCGGCCGCGTCGGTCAGGACGCGGTACCGAAGGCCGTCAAGCAGTCCCAGCAGCACTTCGCCGAGGACGGCGCCATCGCCCTGCGCGCCTCCATCGACGAGTCCGTCACCGACCTGACCCGCACCGCGGGCCTGTTCAGCGCCGGCGACCCGGTGCCCGCCGACGCCGTGCTCGACAAGATCGGCAGCGTCTACCAGAAGTGGATGGGCACCGCCGTCGTCGAGATCCGGTCCGGCAAGCTCCTCGCCGCCCGCGGCGAGAACGTGCCCCTGGCCGCCATCGACCGCTCCACGCTCAAGGACGACGACGGCCTCCAGCCGCGCATGGTCCGCCTGGAGAACGGCGAGACCCGGCTGCTCGCCTTCGCGGTGCTCAGCTGGAAGGGCCAGCCGCAGCAGCTGCTCGTGGCCTCCACCAGCCTGCGCTTCCCCGGCATCAGCCTCGGCAACTTCCGCGCCATCGCCGTCGTCGGGCAGGACGGCAACGTCCTGAGCACCGACGGCATCCCCGAGCCCGAGCAGGTGCTCACCGACCTCCAGCGCAAGGAGGTCAAGCAGTCCAACAAGCAGCTCAACGCGTTCGCCAAGGCCGCCGCGAAGAAGTCGCGCCAGCACCCCCTGTCGGCCAAGGAGCCCGGCTCCGGCGGCTACAAGGGCGTCAGCGGCTACCTCATCGGCGACAGCTTCCTCAGCGAGCGGGCCGTCGCCGGCTACGCCACCCTCGCTGCCCCCGAGCCGGGCGAGCAGACCGTGGCCACCCGGCTCGGCCTCAGCGTCGTCGCCATGCAGCCCGTCGCCGAGGACGAGGACCGGGCCGACAGCTCGGCGTTCGGCCTGATCGCCGCGGGCGCCCTGCTGCTCATCGGCGGCGTCACGGTCTTCCTGCTCCTGCGCACCGTGCAGCGCCCGCTGATCCGGCTCTTCCTGGAGAGCCGCCGCCTCACCCGCGGCGACCTGAACCGCCCGGTGACCGTGCCCAAGTCCGGCGAGGCCGCCCGCATCGGCGCCGCCCTCGAACGGCTGCGCCGCCAGCTGCTCGGCGAACCCGCGTCGGCGAGCGAGACCCCCGCGCGCCGCCGCAGGTTCGGCAGCCGCGCCCTCCTCGCGGTCTGCGGCGTGCTCCTGCTCGTCTGGTCGGCGCCGCTGCTGCTCCTGCTCAACCGCGCGGGCGACGACGTGCAGGTGCCGCAGCAGCTCGTCAACGACCAGCGCGAGCGCACCGACACCCTCACCGACCGGGTCCGCCGCGCCCTCAACGAGGGCCACGCCGACCTCACCTCGGTGGCCTCCCTCATCGGCGCCCGCACCGCGTCCGACGACATGGGCAAGGTCCTCGACGGCACCCTGAACCAGCACAGCCGCTACCGCTCCCTGTACGTCCTCGACAAGGACGGCAAGGTCCTGTCGAAGGCGGGCCAGGACCCGCGCAGCCCCTCCGGCGAGAAGCCGTCCGACGAGGCCATCCGGGTGCTCGACGACGGCGGCAAGGAGCCGGTGATCATCGGCACCGCCGAGGTGCCGGGCCGCGGCGGCGCCGCCGTCGTGGGCGAGTTCCGCATCGACTTCCTCAACTCGCTGCTCAAGCGCCCCGGCCTCGGCGCGGTCCGCGTCGTCGACAAGGACCGCAAGGTCATCGGCGGCAACACCGGCTACCTGGAGTTCGAGGGCCTGCCCAGCGAGCGCCTCAACGCGCTCGTCGAGGGCACCAGCCAGAAGGTCGGCCTCAGCCCCCGGCCCAGCGGCGTGCTCTACCGCGACGGCGGCGACATCCAGATCGCGGCCGCGGCCCCGTTCGTCGGCGGCGGCGCCGCCAAGTCGCTCGGCTGGACCGTGGTCAGCTGGCAGCCCGCCTCCCGGCTCCCGATCCCCGCGTACACGCTGCAGAACCGCACCGTCCTCGCGGGCATGCTCGGCGTCACCGCCGCCGCGGCCTGCCTCGGCTGGCTGCACATCGTCGTCGTACGGCCGCTGCGCAAGCTCGCCGACCAGGCGGAGGCACTGGCCGACGGCGACCGCAAGACCGTCCTGTACCCGGTCCACCACGACGAGGTCGGTGCCGTCACCCGCAGCCTGGAGCTCATCAGGCAGCAGCTGCCCACGGGCGCGCAGCGCAAGCGGGACGGCGTGTCGGCGCCGCTCGCCGGAAGGAACTGAACCGCCGTGTACTTCCTCTTCACCGTCCTCGTGGTGTGCTGCGCCGTCCTGCTGGTCGCCGGGGTGATCGAGCAGCGGCGGCACTTCACGAACCTGGAGCACATACCGACGCGGGTGCTCGTCAACGGCATCCGCGGCAAGAGCTCCATCACCCGCCTGTGCGCGGGCGCGCTGCGCGGCGGCGACCTGACGACCGTCGCCAAGACCACCGGCACGGCCGCCCGGTTCATCCACCCGGACGCCACCGAGGAGCCGGTCTACCGCAAGTTCGGCATCGCCAACGTCGTGGAGCAGATCGGCATCGTGCGCCGCGCGGCGGCGTACAACCCGGACGCCCTGGTCATCGAGTGCATGGCGGTCATGCCCGCGCTCCAGGAGATCAACCAGTCCAAGCTGATCCGCTCCACCATCGGCGTGCTCTGCAACGTCCGCGAGGACCACCTCGCCGAGATGGGCCCCACCCTCGACGACGTCGCGCGCTCCCTGTCCCGCTCCATGCCGGAGAACGGCATCTGCGTGACCGCGGAGAAGGACCGCTTCGACATCCTCAAGGAGGAGGCCGAGGCCCGGAACTGCGAGCTGATCTACGCCGACCCCGAGACGGTCACCGACGACGAGCTGCGCGGCTTCAGCTGGTTCACCTTCAAGGAGAACGTGGCGATCGCGCTCAAGGTCGCCGAACTCCTCGGCGTCGGCCGCGAGGTCGCCCTCCAGGGCATGTACGACGCCCCGCCGGACCCCGGTGTCCTCTCCGTCGAGCGGTACGTCACCGAGGACCACAAGAAGCTCCGCTTCGCCAACGTCTTCGCGGCCAACGACCCCGAGTCGACGCTGATGAACATCAACCAGCTGCTCGACCTCGGCGCGATCCACCGCCCGCTGAACGTCGTCATCAACTGCCGCCCCGACCGCGTCGAGCGCAACGGCCAGATGGGCGAGATCATCCCCGACCTCCAGCCGGAGAAGGTCTTCGTCATCGGCCACCCCGCCAAGAGCGCCATCGACGCCATCCCCGCCGAGTGGCGCTCGCGCGCCGTCGACCTCGGCGGCGACCGGCGCGACCCCGAGGAGTTCATGGGGCAGCTGCTCGGCCAGCTCGGCCCGGACTCCTCGCTCGTCGCCATCGGCAACATCCACGGCCAGGGCGAGGTGCTCCTGGAGCACCTCGCCGAGCTCCCCGCCGACGAGAGCGAGGACCCGGCCACCGCCCCGGCGGCCGCCCCCGCGCAGGGCGCCGCGCCCGTCGAGGGCGTCGTGGAGCGGACCCAGCCGACCCCGCTGTACGAGCCGCACATCGACCCGTACCAGCACTACCCGGAGGCGTACGAGAACCGCTACGCCCACCATCAGCTGACGCCCGCCGCGGCCGTGCACGTGCCCGCCCAGCGGACGGCGGAGCAGCCGTACGGCCACCAGTACCAGCACGAGCAGCAGCCGTACGACCAGCACCAGCAGCACCAGCAGTACGGCCAGGAGCAGTACGGTCAGCAGTACCAGCACCCGCAGCAGTACGAGCAGCAGGCGTACGCCCAGCAGCAGAACTACCAGCCGTACGACCAGCAGCCCGGTCAGCAGCAGTACGACGCGCCGTACGCGGCGCAGGGCCACCCCGGCCACCAGCAGGACGCGTACGCCGCCCACGACCCCTACGGCCAGCAGGCCGCCTACGCGTCCGTGCCCCAGGGAACGGCGGCCCCCTACGAGGCGTCCTACCCGTCGCACGAGGGCCAGGAGCCCAGCCAGCCCGAGCCGGACGAGGTCCGGCCCCGCGGCCTGTTCGAGCCGCGCGTCCCGCCCGTTTCCCCCGCCGCCGACGACACGCAGCAGTGGCACAGCCCAGGAGAGCCCCGTTGATCCCCTCCGTCCTCACCCCCGAGATCGCCGCGATCGGGATCGCGCTCGGGCTGCTCTTCTCCCTGGTCTGCTATCTGACGACCAACCTCTCGCCCGGCGGCATGATCACCCCGGGCTGGCTCGCGCTGACCCTCGTCGAGGACCTCCAGCGCGCCGCCATGGTGGTCGGCGTCACCGTCCTCACCTACGTCTGCACGCTGCTCATGCAGCGCTTCATCATCCTGTACGGCAAGCGCCTGTTCGCCGCGGTCGTCCTGACCGGCGTGGTGCTCCAGGCCACGGTGATGATCGTGCTCTCGATCGAGTTCCCGCTGATGTACAGCAACCAGACCCTCGGCTTCATCGTGCCGGGCCTGATCGCCTACCAGCTCGTGCGCCAGCCCAAGGGCCCCACCCTGCTCGCCACGGGCTCGGTGACGCTCATGGCCTACGTCGTCCTCACCGCCGGGATTCTCCTCGGCTTCATGCCGTCCGCCTGACCTCGGCCTGACTTCCGGAGCCACACATGCCGCCCAAGAAGAAGCGCCCCGCCCTCCACGCCGCGACCGTGCTCGCCCTGCTCGCCGGCAGCGCCTTCCTGACCGTCGAACTGCGCAAGGACGAACAGGACAAGGCGCCCGAGGTGCAGGCCGTCACCGACACCCCCGGCCGTCTCAGCAACGGCGCCTCGGCGCAGGGCGGCAAGCAGACCTGGGAGCGGCTGCGCAACCCCGACCGCTCCGTGCTGCGCACCGAGGGCGGCAAGGTGCTCGCCACCTTCACCGACGGGGCCCGCGCCGCGACCCTCACCGGGCCGAGCCGCACCTTCACCGAGCCCGCCAACACCAAGTCCCGGGTCGTCACCGAGGACTGGGTGCGGCTGATGCCGGAGGTGTGGCGCAAGGGCGCGGAGAAGGAGAAGTGGTTCAAGGACTGGTACAAGCAGTTCGCGGGCAGCGAGGAGGACGACGTCTTCGCCATGGCCTTCCAGTACGTGGAGGGCGCGCCCGTCAAGAAGGACGACGAGGGCATCGCCTACCGCGGCGACGCCAACTTCGGGCCGCTGAACCCCAACGGCAGCGAGGGCAACGACCTGCGCGAGGAGCAGTCCGACTTCTACGACTACCTCGGCATCCCCTACACCTTCCGCGACGGCACCACCCTCCAGCCCGAGGCCAAGCGGGCCCGGTCCATGGACTGCTCCGGCTTCATCCGCACCGTCTTCGGCTACCGCGCGCGGTACCCCCTGATGTCCTCCGACACCGCCGGTGACGGGCTTCCCCGCACCGCCAACGGCATGGCCCGCGGCAAGGTCGGCACGGACGTCATCAAGCTGAAGGGGGTCGGCCCGGCCGACCGCCCCAAGACCATCGACGTCATCCAGCCCGGCGACCTGGTCTTCTTCAAGCTCGACGCGCGGACGAAGCAGCGCCTCGACCACGTGGGGATCTTCCTCGGCCACGACGCGGACGGCCACAAGATCTTCATCTCCAGCCGCGAGGAGGTCAACGGGCCGACGATCGGCGACAAGGGCGGCACGTCCCGCCTGGACGGGAACGGGTACTACGCCTCGACCCTCCGCAGCGCGAAGCGCCTTTAGCGGCGGCGCTGGACCGGGGCCGGGCCGGGGGCGCTACCGCGCCGTGCGCGCCCCCGCCGCTGCCGCGGCGGCCTTTCCCACCCGCCCACCCGTATCTCCCCAGCTTCGCGGGCCGGGCCCCGACGCGGAGCGCTTGCGGGTGGCGCCGGTGGGCCTAAGGGCCCGGGCGGACCGTGCGGGGGCCGACGCAGGTGGCGCCGTGGGCGGAGACCCGGGCGCGCAGGGCCCGGTCGGCCGTGACGACGACGCACGGCCCGGACGCCTCGGCGACCAGTTCCACGATGCGGTCGTCCCCGCTCGCGGGCGCGGAGTCGACCCGCACCCCGGGCACCGAGGACACCCCCCGGGCCTGCCCCTCCACCACGAGGACCACGTCCAAGGGCCCCGGCACCCCGTCCAGACCGCCCTCGGCACAGGGCACGAGCCGGTCCCGCAACCGCTCCGCCGCCCCCTTCCGGTCCCGCCACCACCCGTCCGGCACGGACCCGACCACGTTCGCGGCATCGACCACAAGGGTCACTCTCTCCATGCGGCAAGGGTCGCACGCCCGGGTAGGGCCCCCGGGCCCGCGCGCATTAGAGTGGGTTTCACCGCACCCACCCCTCGCCCCGGAAGCCGCATGCCCCCAGCCCCCACCTCCTCGGCCGTGAACGGCGACTGGCTCATACGCGGACGCGACGGCCGGCTCTGCGTGTACGCCTTCGGCCCGGACGGCGGCACCGTCGAGTGCCGCACCGAGCGCTCCCCGGGCGGCCCCTGGACCGCCCCCCGCGTCGTCGGCGGCGACCAGCGCGTGCACCCGGTGCTCGCCGTCGCCCAGGGCGCCGACGCCTACGCCCACCTGGTCTCGTGGCGCCCCACCGTCCCGGGCGAGTCCGGCCTGGTCCACTCCACGCACTTCCAGCCGCACCTCGCGGCCCTGGACTGGAACCCCCTCGGCCACCCGAACAAGAAGGGCGAGCGCACCGGCACCCCCGCCGTCACCGTCGACGCCGAGGGCCGCGCCCATGTGTTCGTACCGAACAGGGGCGGCGGAGTGAGCATGCGCGGCCAGAAGCAGCTCGGCGGCTGGGGGCCCTGGCGGGACCTCAAGGGCCAGGGCGTCCAGGGCGAACTCGCCGTGGTGACCGCCGAGTCGGGGCGCGTGGTGGCGTACGCGAGCACGCCGGACGCGATCCTGCGCTGGCGCCAGAGCGGCCCGGGCAAGGTCCCGGTCATGGACGAGCCGCTGGCGGTCCGCGCCCGCCCCGGCACCCTGCGGGCCCTCGCCACCTCGGCGGAGTACACCACGCTCTTCTTCACGGACGAGGAGGGCGACGTGCGCGCCTGGCGCGGGGACGAGGAGCCCGCGCGCCTGCTCCGCGCCGCGGGTCCTGGCCCCGTCGCCGCCGTGCGCTGCGAACTCGACGGCTACGATTGCACGTTGCTGGCCCAGCGCGCGGACAGCGGCCGCGTCGCCTTCGCCGCGTACCCGACCGAGCTGGAGTCGGCGGGCGCCTGGTGGACCGAGTCGGGCCCCGCCCTCCCGGTGGACGCGCGGATCGCGCTCGGCACGGACGCCGCGGGCCGGGTGGTCGCCGCGACCTTCGTGCCCGGCACCGACGACCTGCGCCTGACCTACCGCAAGGACGAGCCGGGCCTCGCCCTGAAGGCGTGGGAGCAGCCGGTCACCGGCCGCTGAACCGTACGGAAAAGGGGCCCGGCCCGCCGACTGGCGGACCGGGCCCCTTCCGGTGTCCTTCGCTACGCGGGGACGCTGGCGACTCCCTGCTCAAGGAACCGCTTGCCGTTCACGCGCTCGCTGACGCCCTCGCGGTCCAGGTACGGCGTGACGCCGCCCAGGTGGAAGGGCCAGCCCGCGCCGGTGATCAGGCACAGGTCGATGTCCTGCGCCTCGGCGACGACGCCTTCGTCGAGCATGAGGCCGATCTCCTGGGCGACCGCGTCCAGGACGCGGGCGCGGACCTGCTCTTCGGTGAGGACCGTGTCGCCCTGCTTCAGGAGCGCCGCGACCTCCGGGTCCAGCTCCGGCTTGCCGCTGTCGTAGACGTAGAAGCCGCGCTTGCCCGCCTCGACGACGGCCTTGAGGTTCGGCGACACCGTGAAGCGGTCCGGGAAGGACCGGTTGAGGGTCTCCGAGACGTGCAGGCCGATGGCGGGACCGACCAGTTCGAGCAGGACGAGCGGGGACATCGGCAGACCGAGCGGCTCCACGGCCTTCTCTGCGACCTCGACCGGCGTGCCCTCGTCGATGACGTTCTGGATCTCGCCCATGAAGCGGGTGAGGATGCGGTTCACGACGAACGCCGGGGCGTCCTTCACCAGGACCGCGGTCTTCTTCAGCTTCTTGGCGACGCCGAAGGCCGTGGCCAGGGAGGCGTCGTCGGTCTGCTCGCCGCGCACGATCTCCAGGAGCGGGAGGATCGCGACCGGGTTGAAGAAGTGGAAGCCGACGACCCGCTCGGGGTGCTTCAGCTTCGACGCCATCTCGGTCACCGAGAGCGAGGAGGTGTTGGTGGCGAGGATCGCGTGCGCCGGGGCGACGGCCTCGACCTCCGCGAACACCTGCTGCTTGACGCCGATCTCCTCGAAGACGGCCTCGATGACGAAGTCCGCGTCGGAGAAGCCCTCGGCCTTGTCCAGGACGCCGGTCACCAGGGCCTTGAGGCGGTTGGCCTTGTCCTGGTTGATGCGGCCCTTGCCGAGCAGCTTGTCGATCTCGGCGTGGACGTAACCGACGCCCTTGTCGACGCGCTCCTGGTCGATGTCGGTCAGGACGACCGGCACCTCCAGGCGGCGCAGGAAGAGCAGGGCCAGCTGCGAGGCCATCAGACCGGCGCCGACGACGCCCACCTTGGTGACCGGGCGGGCCAGGTTCTTGTCGGGCGCGCCCGCGGGGCGCTTGCCGCGCTTCTGCACCAGGTTGAACGCGTAGATGCCGGAGCGCAGTTCGCCGCCCATGATGAGGTCGGCGAGCGCGGTGTCCTCGGCGTCGAAGCCCTTCTGGACGTCGCCGTCCTTCGCGGCCGCGATGATCTCCAGGGCGCGGTACGCGGCCGGGGCCGCGCCGTGCACCTTGGCGTCGGCGATGGCGCGGCCGCGGGCGACCGCCGCGTCCCAGGCCTCGCCGCGGTCGACGTCGCCGCGGGTCACCTCGATGTCGCCCTTGAGGACGGAGGCCGTCCACAGCAGCGACTGCTCCAGGAAGTCGGCGCCCTCGAACAGCGCGTCGGCGATGCCGAGCTCGAAGACCTGCTGGCCCTTGAGCTGCTTGTTCTGGTTCAGCGAGTTCTCGATGATGACCGAAACCGCGCGGTCCGCACCGATCAGGTTCGGCAGCAGGGCGCAGCCGCCCCAGCCCGGCACGAGGCCGAGGAAGACCTCGGGCAGCGAGAAGGCGGGCAGCGCCTTCGACACCGTGCGGTAGGTGCAGTGCAGACCGACCTCGACGCCACCGCCCATGGCGGCGCCGTTGTAGTACGCGAACGTCGGTACGGCGAGCGCGGACAGGCGCTTGAAGACGTCGTGGCCGCCCTTGCCGATGGCCAGCGCGTCCTCGTGCCGCTTCAGGAGCTCGACGCCCTTGAGGTCGGCGCCGACGGCGAAGATGAACGGCTTGCCGGTGATGCCCGCGCCGACGATCGTGCCCGCGGTGGCCTCCTGCTCGACCTGGTCGATCGCGGCGTTCAGGTTCGCGAGCGACTGCGGGCCGAAGGTGGTCGGCTTGGTGTGGTCGAAGCCGTTGTCGAGCGTGATCAGCGCGAAGCGGCCCGCGCCCGGCAGGTCGAGGTGGCGTACGTGCGCCTGGGTCACGACCTCGTCCGGGAACAGCTCGGCGGCACCCTTCAGAAGCTCGGCGGTGGTGGTGCTCACTTGCCCTCCCAGTGGGGGTTCTCCCAGATGACCGTCGCGCCCATGCCGAAGCCGACGCACATGGTGGTGAGGCCGTAGCGGACCTCCGGCTGCTCCTCGAACTGCCGCGCCAGCTGCGTCATCAGACGCACGCCGGAGGAGGCCAGCGGGTGGCCGAAGGCGATGGCGCCGCCGTACTGGTTGACGCGCGCGTCGTCGTCGGCGATGCCGTAGTGCTCCAGGAAGGCGAGCACCTGGACGGCGAAGGCCTCGTTGATCTCGAACAGGCCGATGTCGCCGATGCCGAGCCCGGCCTTGGCGAGGGCCTTCTCGGTGGCCGGGATCGGGCCGTAGCCCATGACCTCGGGCTCCACCCCGGCGAACGCGTAGGACACCAGCCGCATCTTGACCGGCAGGCCGTTCTCGCGGGCGAAGTCCTCGGAGGCGATGATCGAGGCGGTGGCACCGTCGTTGAGCCCGGCGGCGTTTCCGGCGGTGACGCGGCCGTGCGTACGGAACGGCGTCTTCAGGCCCGCGAGGTTCTCCAGGGTGGTGCCCGGGCGCATCGGCTCGTCCTGCGTGGCGAGGCCCCAGCCGGTCTCCCCGGTCTCGGGGGTCGTGCGCCGGACCGAGATCGGCACGAGGTCCTGCTGGATCTTGCCGTTGGCGTACGCCTTGGCGGCCTTCTCCTGCGAGCGCACGGCGTATTCGTCGGCGCGGAGCTTGGTGATGGAGGGGTAGCGGTCGTGCAGGTTCTCGGCGGTCATGCCCATGAACAGGGCGGACTCGTCGACCAGCTTCTCGCTCACGAACCGCGGGTTCGGGTCGACGCCCTCGCCCATCGGGTGGCGGCCCATGTGCTCGACACCACCGGCGATCACGGCGTCGTACGCGCCGAAGGCGATCGACCCGGCGGTCGACGTCACGGCGGTGAGCGCGCCCGCGCACATCCGGTCGATCGAGTAGCCCGGCACGGACTGCGGAAGGCCCGCGAGGATCCCGGCCGTGCGGCCGAGGGTGAGCCCCTGGTCACCGATCTGCGTGGTGGCGGCGACGGCGACCTCGTCGATCTTGGCGGGGTCCAGGGCCGGGTTGCGGCGGAGCAGCTCCCGGATCGCCTTGACGATCATGTCGTCGGCCCGGGTCTCGTGGTAGATGCCCTTCGGGCCCGCCTTGCCGAACGGGGTGCGGACGCCGTCGACGAAGACGACGTCCCTGACGGTACGAGGCACGATGGCTCTCCTCCAGGGTGCGGTGCGCCTGCGGCGCGCTTCCTGGGGTCATGCTACTTACCGGTAACTAGTAGGCCAAGGGTGGTCCCGGGGAGGCCCATGTCACATGCGCGACACCTGACCGAATCCTTGCGCCCCGCGCCCCCTCCGGCGACGCCGCCACGCCTCCACGCACCTGCCCGGGAGGGGCTACGCCGTAACTCTCGGGCTCCCGTGCCGCCTCCCGCTGTGGCGCCAGCTCGACGACGAGCTCGGCGAGGTTTTGGCGGGAGATCCGGGTGAAGGCAGGGTGGGACGGGGCGGCATGGTTCAGGGCAGACATCACATCTCCCGATCGTGCCGCCCGCCACTGACATTCCGTCAGCCCGCTTGCTTGGCCGAACCGGTCGCTCAGCGGGCCGCCAGCACCAGCGCCAGACCGATCAGCGCCGGAACGGTCTGCACGAAGAGGATCTTCCGGCTGGCCGTGGCCGCGCCGTACGCACCGGCCACGGCCACGCACGCCAGGAAGAACACCTTCGCCTGGAAGCCCACCGGGTCGGACGCCACCACGCCCCACACCAGCCCTGCGGCGAGGAACCCGTTGTACAGCCCTTGGTTGGCCGCGAGTGCCTTCGTCTCGGAGGCGAACGCGGCACTGGTCCCGAAGGCGGCCCGGGCCCTCGGGCCAGTCCACAGAAACATCTCCAGGACCAGGATGTAGACGTGCAGAGCGGCGATGAGCAGCACCACGGTGGTTGCGATGATCGACATAGGCAACAGATTCACACACGGCACGCGTAACCAGCCCAGCCACGCACTGGACACCAGCGCACCCCTCTCATCGGCCCTCAAGGCCGTTAGGGCGCCAGCCGCGAGCGCTCCGCGTCGGGGCCCGGCCGGGCCGCTGAGGCAGGAACGGGTGGGCGGGTGGGAGAAGCCCCGCCGCGGTAGCGGCGGGCCGGACGCGCAGCCGCAGCGCTCCGCGTCGGGGCCGGGGCGGCAAGGCCGGGGAGATTCGGGTGGGCGGGCGGGGAGTCCCGCCGCGGCAGCGGCGGGGCCCGGTCAGGGCCAGGCGTGGGGTGGGGGTGCCTGGCCCGGGTGGGGTTAGGTGAGGGCCGTGGTGAGGGCCGGGGTCACCAGTTCGATCTGCCAGGCGCGGGCGCCATGCGCGGCGAGGGCCGCGGCCACGGACTCGACCCCCACCGGCGCGGGCGGCTCCCAGCACACCCGCCGCACCGTATCCGGAGTGATCAGATTCTCCTGCGGCATGTTCAGCCGCTCCGCGAGCTCGGAGACGGCGGCCCGCGCGGTGGAGAGCCGCGCCGCCGCGGCGGGGTCCCGGTCCGCCCAGGAGCGGGGCGGCGGCGGCCCGGTCACGGCCTGACCGGGCTGCGGCAGCTCCGCCTCGGGCAGCGCCTTGGCCCGCTCCACGGCGGCCTGCCACTGTTCGAGCTGGCGGCGGCCCATGCGGTGGCCGAAGCCGGGCAGGGCGGTCAGGGCGTGCACGTTGGCGGGCAGGGCGAGGGCGGCCTCGACGATGGCGCCGTCGCTGAGCACCTTGCCGGGCGAGACGTCACGGCGCTGGGCGATCCGGTCCCGGGCGGTCCACAGCTCCCGTACGACGGCCATCTGGCGGCGGCGGCGCACCTTGTGCATGCCGGAGGTGCGCCGCCAGGGGTCCTTGCGGGGCGGCGCGGGCGGCGCGCTGGCGATGGCGTCGAACTCCTGGCGGGCCCAGTCGAGCTTGCCCTGCCGGTCGAGCTCCTTCTCCAGGGCGTCGCGCAGGTCGACGAGGAGTTCCACGTCGAGGGCGGCGTACCGCAGCCAGGGCTCGGGCAGCGGGCGGGTCGACCAGTCGACGGCGGAGTGGCCCTTCTCCAGGACGTAGCCGAGGACGCTCTCCACCATCGCGCCGAGTCCGACGCGCGGGAATCCGGCGAGGCGGCCCGCCAGCTCCGTGTCGAAGATGAGCGACGGAATCATGCCTATTTCCCGGAGGCACGGGAGGTCCTGGGTGGCTGCGTGCAGCACCCATTCGGTGTCGGCGAGGGCGTCGCCGAGGCCGGACAGGTCGGGGCAGGCGACGGGGTCGATCAGCGCGGTGCCCGCGCCTTCGCGGCGCAGCTGGACGAGGTAGGCGCGCTGGCCGTAGCGGTAGCCGGAGGCTCTCTCGGCGTCCACGGCCACGGGTCCCGTACCAGCGGCAAATGCCGCGATGACCTGCGTGAGTGTGTCCTGGTCCGCGACGACGGGCGGGATGCCGTCGCGTGGTTCGAGCAGGGGTGTGGGAGTCCCGTCGACAAAGACGCCTGTGACGCCTTCGTCCGGAGGAGCGCCTCCGGTGGTTCGCAGTGAGCTGTCTGCTGCGGTCTCTTGGGCGTCGGTCACCTGTCAAGGGTATCTGTGAACGGACGGCGCCCGTCGACGGAACGTTACGTCGACGGGCGCGCAGGGGGTGTAAATCAGTCAGTGGATGATTCCGGTGCGGAGGGCCACGGCTACCATTCCGGCCCGGTCTCCGGTGCCGAGCTTGCGGGCGATCCGGGCGAGGTGGCTCTTGACGGTGAGTGCGGACAGGCCCATGGAGACGCCGATCGCCTTGTTGGACTGGCCCTCGGCGACGAGCCGCAGGACCTCGACCTCACGGCCCGACAGCTCGCGGTAGCCGCCGGGGTGGCTCGGGGCGCCCGGGGGGCGGCGGTGCATGCGGGAGGCGGCGGAGCCGATGGGGGCGGCGCCCGGACGGGTGGGGAGCCCGACGTTGGTGCGGGTGCCGGTGACGACGTACCCCTTCACGCCGCCCGCGAGGGCGTTGCGTACGGCGCCGATGTCGTCGGCGGCGGACAGGGCGAGCCCGTTGGGCCAGCCCGCGGCGCGGGTCTCGGACAGGAGGGTCAGGCCGGAGCCGTCGGGAAGGTGGACGTCCGCGACGCAGATGTCGCGGGGGTTGCCGATGCGGGGACGAGCCTCCGCGATGGACGAGGCTTCGATGACGTCCCGTACCCCGAGGGCCCACAGGTGGCGGGTCACGGTGGAGCGGACACGGGGGTCGGCCACGACGACCATGGCGGTCGGCTTGTTCGGGCGGTAGGCGACCAGGCTTGCGGGCTGCTCGAGGAGAACGGACACCAGGCCTCCTGGGGGTGGCGGCGGGACGGGCCGGCTGGGGGATGAAGCCGGGGCGAACCGTATGTTTCAAGGTCACAGACCTCTTCGGCACCTCCTGTCCCGGGCTTTAGGGGATGATCACGATTTGGTGAGTAACAATTCGGGGCGATTCGGACATGCGATCGATCATCCGACGATTCACCTGGGCGTATGGCGCACCCGGCGCGTCAAGCGGGCGCACGCGCCCCCAACCCGTGCGACGGACCGGCCGCCGTCCCGAGTGACGCCCCGCCGCCGCCCCCGCGGCCTCAGCTGGGGCGCGGGCCCCGGCGCTGCGGCAGCGTCACCACCGAGCCGTCCACGGGCCCCGCGGGCGGCAGCCCCGCCACCTGGCACAGCAGATCGCACCACGCCGCGAGATGCGCCCCCGCGTCCGGTACGCCCCCCGCGCCCTCCCGCGGCGTCCACGAGGCGCGGATCTCGATCTGCGAGGCGGGCGGCCGCTCCGCGAGCCCGCCGAAGTAGTACGACCCCGCACGCGTGACCGTCCCGCTCGGCTCCCCGCAGGAGAGCCCGCGCGCCTGGAGCGCCCCGGTCAGCCACGACCAGCACACCTCGGGAAGCAGCGGATCGGCCGCCATCTCCGGCTCCAGCTCCGCCCGCACCAGGGTCACGAGCCGGAAGGTGCCCTTCCAGGCCTCGTGCCCCGCCGGGTCGTGCAGCAGCACCAGGCGCCCGTCCGCCAGGTCCTCGTCGTCCTCGACGACCGCCGCCTCCACGGCGTACGCGAACGGCGCGAGCCGCTGCGGCGGCCGCGTCGGGTCGATCTCGACCTGCGGCCGCAGCCGTGCCTCCCGCAGCGCGTCGACCGCCGCGCGAAAGGGCGGCGGCGCCGTGTCCGCCACCACCCCCTGCGCTCCGTCCATCTCGCCAGCGCCGTCCGACCGTTGTCCCTGAGCCGCAGCCATGCGGGGAACATTAAGGGGAACTGCGGCTTCGCGCAGTCACCCCGCCGTTGCGCGGCGAGGTGTTCCGCCCCCGCGGGCCGCCCGCACGCCCCGCGTCCGGCCTCGAACACCGACGGGCTTTTCCGCCGCGGGACGGGCCGTGCGAGACTTTCCCGGTGACTGTCAACGACCAGGCCACCGGCCAGCAGCCCGCAGCGACGTACGACTCCGCCTTCCTCAAGGCGTGCCGGCGCGAGGCGGTGCCGCACACGCCCGTGTGGTTCATGCGGCAGGCCGGGCGCTCCCTGCCCGAGTACCGCAAGGTCCGCGAGGGCACGGGCATGCTGGAGTCCTGCATGCGGCCCGACCTCGTCACCGAGATCACCCTGCAGCCGGTGCGCCGCCACGGCGTCGACGCCGCCATCTACTTCAGCGACATCGTCGTCCCCCTGAAGGCCATCGGCGTCGACCTCGACATCAAGCCGGGCGTCGGGCCCGTCGTGGAGCGGCCCATCCGCACGCGCGCCGACCTCGCACAGCTGCGCGACCTCACCCCGGACGACGTCTCGTACGTGACCGAGGCCATCGGCATGCTGACCGGCGAACTGGGCGCCACGCCGCTCATCGGGTTCGCCGGTGCGCCGTTCACCCTCGCGAGCTACCTCGTCGAGGGCGGACCGAGCCGCAACCACGAGCACACCAAGGCGCTCATGTACGGCGACCCGCAGCTGTGGGCCGATCTGCTCGACCGGCTCGCGGAGATCACCAGCGCCTTCCTGAAGGTGCAGATCGAGGCGGGCGCCTCCGCCGTGCAGCTCTTCGACTCCTGGGTGGGCGCCCTCGCGCCCGCCGACTACCGCCGCTCGATCATGCCCGCGTCGCGCAAGGTCTTCGACGCCGTCGCGTCGTACGGCGTGCCGCGCATCCACTTCGGCGTCGGCACCGGCGAACTGCTCGGACTGCTCGGCGAGGCCGGGGCCGACGTCGTCGGCGTCGACTGGCGCGTGCCGCTCGACGAGGCGGCCCGCCGCGTGGGCCCCGGCAAGGCGCTCCAGGGCAACCTCGACCCCGCCGTGCTCTTCGCCCCGCGCGAGGCCGTCGAGGCGAAGACCGACGAGGTGCTCGCGGCGGCGGCCGGGCTTGAGGGCCACGTCTTCAACCTGGGCCACGGCGTGCTGCCCTCCATGGACCCGGACGCCCTGACCCGGCTCGTGGAGTACGTGCACACGCGCACCGCCCGCTGACCCCTCACACCCAGCAGCCGGGGGCCCACGGCACCTCGGGGGGCTCCGGCGGCTCCGGCGGCTCCATCCAGGGGTTGGGGCCCGCCCCCGGCACCGCGCAGTGCACCCCCGCCCCGCGCCGCGCCGCCGTGCGCGCCGCGAGGCGGGACAGGGCGGGCGGCACCCCGTACACCAGATGGCAGAACCGGTCGGGGGAGTGCCGCGCCGTCCACGGCGGAGCGCTGAACGAGCGCAGATACGTCGTCCAGTGCCCTTCGAAGGTGACGAGCAGGTCCGCGGCCCGCGCGTAGCCCGGCGACGCCGGATGCGTGCCCGGGTTCAGGACCACCGGCGCGAGGCCGCGCTCGCGCGCGCGGCGGACCAGGCGCCGGCAGTGCCGCAGCTCGCCCCGGCCCGGCGCGATCCGGTCGAGGAAGCAGCCGTCGACCCGGTAGAAGTCGAGGTGCCGGTCCAGATCGGCGGCGACCTCGCGGGCCGGGCGCCCGCCGTACGCCGCGTCGACGTAACCGAGCACCGGCACCCCCGCCGAGCGCAGCGCGTGCGCGGCGGCGGCGAACGCCGGGTCCGGGGCCGCGCCCGGCCCGTCGGCGGCGTTCAGCACGACGCCGTACAGGTGGGGCGCGACCGCCACGAGCGCCCGCCAGGCCGCGGGGGCGGCGGCCGGGTGGACGTACAGCGGGACGAGCAGCGGACTCATCGCCGGTCCGCGGGGACGCGCGCACCGGCGTCCGTGACCCCGTCCGCGGCCCACAGCGCGGCCAGCGCGTCGGCGAGGTCGTGCCGCGGCCGCCAGCCGAGCACCCGGTCCGCGGCCCCGATGTCCGCGCAACTCCAGGGCACCGCCGCCGAGCGGCCCGTGGCGGGCGGCGACTCCTCGATCCGGCCCCGGAAGCCCGCCGCCCGCACCAGGCCGTGCACCAGCTCGCGCACCGGCTCGGCCCGGCCGCCGCCGATGTTGAGCAGCTGCGGCACCGGGCCCGGCGCGGTCACCGCGAGCTCCACCGCCCGCGCCACGTCGCGCACGTACACGAAGTCCCGGAACGCGGACAGGTCCCCGACCCGGACCGTGCCGTGCGGCGACTCGCCGACGGCGCGCCGCAGTTCGGCGGTGAGCCGCCCCGGCAGGCCCGCCGCGGGGGCGCCGGGGCCGACCGGGTTCGTCACGCGCAGGACCACCGCGTCGAGCCCCGACGACGTCACCGCCAGGGTGCCCGCCAGCTTGGTGGCGCCGTAGGGCGTGACCGGGTGGGCCGGGCCGTCCTCGGTGGTGCGCGTGCCGCGCGGCTGGGGGCCGTACTCGGCGGCGGAGCCGAGGTGGACCAGGCGGGCGGCGGGCGCCGCCGCGCGCAGCGCCTCGCACAGCAGCGCGGGGCCGCGGGAGTTGACCTCCGCGAGGGTCAGGGCGGTGCCGCCGACCGCGCCCGCGCAGTTCACCACGGCGTCGGGCGCGGCCCGTACCAGCAGCTCCACCAGGTCGCCGGGGGCGGCCGTGGCCAGGTCGCAGCGCAGGTCGGCGGCGGGGGCACGGCCGCAGGTGCGCAGCCGGGCGCCGGGCAGCGCGCGCAGCCGCTGGGTGATGTGCGTGCCCAGGTAGCCGGTCGCGCCCAGGACGAGTATCCGCACGGCTCACGCCCCCTTGAGCAGCAGGGAGCGGTGGGTGGTGAACTCGGCGTTGGCGCGGTCGTAGTCGTCGGGGCGGCCGATGTCCAGCCAGTAGCCGTCGAACGCGTAGGCGTGCGGCGGGTTCTCGGTCTTCAGCAGGTCGAGGACCAGCTCGTCGAAGCCGAGCGGCAGGCCCGGCGTGTACGGGGCGAGCGTGTCCCGGGAGACGCCGTAGACGCCCATGGAGACGCGGTAGTCCACGCTCGGCTTCTCGGTGAAGGCGACCACGCGCCGCTCCTCGGTGGTCAGGACGCCGAAGTCGATGTGCACCTCGCGCGGGTAGGTCGCGATGGTCAGCGGGGCCTTCGACTCCTGGTGGCTGCGCAGGACGTCCGCGAAGTCGAGGTCGGTGAGGACGTCGCCGTTCATGACCAGGAAGTGCTCGGGGAGGCGGTCGAGCATCGTGAGCAGCGGGCCCATGGTGCCGAGCGGGCTCTCCTCGGTGGAGTAGCCGATGCGCAGGTTCCAGCGCGAGCCGTTGCCGACGTAGGCGCGGATGATGTGGCCGAGGTGGCCGATGGCGATGGTGCAGCTGGTGAATCCGGCCGCGGAGAGCTGGCGCAGGACGATCTCCAGGATCGCGTGCTGGTCGCCGATCGGGACCAGCGGCTTGGGCAGCGCGGTGGTGTACGGGCGGAGCCTGACGCCCTTGCCTCCGGCGAGGATGACTGCGTGCATGAGGGTGCTCCCTGTCTGTGAGTCGGTGGTGATGGAGCGTCAGATGTTGTAGATGTCCGTCTTGTAGCGGGCCAGGTTGGCGGGGTCGAGGAAGAACTCCACGGTCCGGGCGAGGCCTTCCTCCAGGCCGTGCTCCGGGCTCCAGCCGGTGGCCTCGCGCAGCCGGGTGGCGTCCGCGACCAGGCGCAGCACCTCCGAGGCGGCGGGCCGCACGCGCTGTGCGTCGGCCCGCACGTCGAGGGCGGTGTCCATGACCTTGCCGATGAGGCGCACCAGGTCGCCGACGGAGATCTCGCCGCCGGTCCCGGCGTTGAAGGTGCGGCCGAGCACGGCGTCGGCGGGCGCGGTGCCGACGGCGCGGAAGGCGCGGGCGGTGTCCTTGACGAAGGTGAAGTCCCGGGTGGGGCGCAGATCGCCGAGCGTGACGGTGCGCTCCCCGGCCGCGACCTGGCCGATCACCGTCGGGATGACGGCCCGCATGGACTGGCGCGGGCCGTAGGTGTTGAACGGCCTGAGCGTGACCACGGGCGTCGCGAAGCTCGCGTAGTAGCTGTCGGCGAGCCGGTCGCCGCCCGCCTTCGAAGCGGCGTACGGGGACTGGGTGTTGATGGGGTGGTCCTCGGTGATCGGCACGGTCCGCGCGGTGCCGTACGTCTCGCTGGTGGAGGTGTGCACCAGGCGCGGGACCTCGGCGTGGCGCACGGCCTCCAGGACGTTGAGGGTGCCGGTGACGTTCGTGTCGACGTAGGAGTGCGGCGCCCGGTACGAGTACGGGATCGCGATCAGCGCGGCCAGGTGGTAGACGGTCTCGGCCCCGGTGACCAGGGCGCGGGTCGAGCCGGGGTCGCGCACGTCGCCGAGGACGACCTCGACCTCGGCGAGCACGTCGGCGGGCAGGGTCTCCAGCCAGCCGTAGGAGGAGAAGGAGTTGTACTGGACCAGGGCGCGCACGCGGTGGCCCGAGGCGACGAGTTCCTCGGTGAGGTGCGAGCCGATGAAGCCCTCGGCTCCGGTGACGACGGCGAGCGGTGCGGACGTCATGCGGGTCTCCTGGCGGTCGTGGTGGGTCGAGCGGTGCGGGAGGCGCTGTTCAGCTGTGGGCGGTGGGGCTGCCCAAGTGGCGTACGGCGGCGCCGAACAGGGCGAGCGCCGCCGCCGTACAGCCCACGAGCTGGGCCGTGCTCGCGGGCAGGTCCGACAGGCGGGGGAGCGCCGTGGCCACGGCCGCCGCGCCCAGGCACAGCGCGGCGGACGGCCAGGCCACGCCGAAGGCCTGGAGCAGCAGCGCCGTCCACAGGGCCGCGCCGAGGGCGAGCAGCGGGCCCGGGGAGGTGCCGGTCAGCGGGATGCCCACGGCGAGGGACGCCAGATACGCGGCGACGCACAGGCCGAGCGCGCGGGCGGCGCGCAGCCGGAAGCCGAGCGGTGTGGTGGAGGCCCGCAGCGCGGCCACCGCGAGCCCCCGGAAGCGGTAGAGCAGCCATTCGGCGGGGCCCATGCTGAGGGTGAGCACGATGACGGCGTACGGGTCCTGGAGGCCCGCGGCCGTCGCGAGGGTCCCGGCGGCGAGCCCGAACAGGCCGTACGGCAGCGAGCGGATCAGGTGCGGCACCGCCCCGGCCGCCGGGGCGGTGGCCAGGGCGGCCCGCAGGGCGAGCCCCGCCGCGCCTGTGGTGAGCAGCACGGTGAGCACCGGCAGGCCGACGCCCAGCGGCGCCGGGGGGTGCCACCAGGGCAGCACGGCCGCGCCCGCCACGACCGGCAGCAGCGCGACGGCGAGGCGGCGCTCGTGGCCGAGCACGAGGAGCACGCCCGCCGCCGCCAGATAGCAGGACTGCCCGGCCGCGAACGCGGCGGCGGACCCGGGCCCCGCCACGGCGAGCCCGGTGAGGGCCGCGCACCCGACGCCGGGCGGGGCGCCGCGCAGCAGGGCGCGCGCCGCCTCGTGGCGCCCGGTCACGAGCCGTACGTACGCCCGGTGGCTGAGCGCCTGCGACCAGGCCCAGGACACCAGGGCCGCGGCGATCAGACCGTGCGGGCCCGTCTCGCCCCAGGCGCCCGAGGCGAGGAGGTAGGCGGCGCCGGGCAGCGCGAAGAGCAGCCCGCGCAGGGCGCACTTGGCGTGGTCGGGCCGCCAGGGGTCGGGCGGCAGCGGCGGCTCCGGATGGCTGCGCGGGACCCGCCGGTAGAGGGCGTCGGCGAGCGAGAACAGGTCGCGGTGCCCGTACTCCTCCTGGATCCGCTCGCCGGTCATGCCCTGCGACTCCAGGACCGCGGCGACCTCGTAGGGATGCACGGCGGCCCCGATGTCCTCGGCGAGCTCGGCCGCGAGCGCGTCGACGGGGTCGTCGGCGCGCGCGGCCCGCAGGCCGGGGCGGTGGCCCCCGGGCCGGGCGCCGCACCCCGGGGCGTGCGGGCAGGGCGCGGGGCGGGTGCGGGGCTCGGGGTCGCCCCGGGCCCAGGAGGGCCGTCTGCGGCGCGGCGCGGGGCCGGACCCGGGGGTGCGGTCGGGCAGCGCCCAGGACGGGCGGCGGCGCCCGGCGAGCCCGTCGACGCCGTCCTCGCGGGGCGGCAGCGCCATCGGTCCGCTCATCCGGCCGCCTCGCTTCCGGCGAAGTCGTACGCAGTCGGGCCCGGCTCCCGGCCGGACGGCTGCCCGGTGCGCGGCGCGGGTTCGCGCGGCTCCCGGAGCGCGGCCTTGGCGCCCGCGGCCAGCTCGCGGTAGATCTCCCGGAACGCCTCCACCGTCTGCCGCAGCGTGAACTGCTCGATGACGCGGACCCGGGCCGCCGCGCCCATCGCGGCGCGGCGCCGCGGATCCGACAGGAGCTCCACGGCCGCGCCCGCCATGGCCTCCGGGGCGCGCGGCGGCACCACGAGGCCGGTCGGGCCGACGGCCTCGCGGACGCCGCCGACGTCGGTGGAGACCGTGGCGCGGCCGCACGACATGGCCTCGATGAGGGTGAAGGGAAAGCCCTCGCTGATGCTGGACAGCATCACCACGTTGCCCGCGGCGTAGGCGTCCTTGATGTACTCCACGCGGCCCTCGAAGACCACCGACTCCGCGTGGCCGAGCGCGGTGGCCAGGGCCTCGCAGCGCTCCCGGTAGGCCTCGCCGCCGCGCGGGGTGCCGCCGAACAGGCGCAGCCTGGCGTCCGGCACCCGCTCCCTGACCAGGGCGAAGGAGCGGATCAGGGTCTCCAGGTCCTTGATCGGGTCCACGCGCCCGGCCCAGCTCAGGGTGGGCGTGTCCGGCTCGGGGCCCGCGGCGGGGAACGCCTCGGGGTCCACGCCGTTGTAGACGGTGCGGATCAGCGCGGGGTCGGCGCCGCCGCGCTCCTCCCAGAGCCGGTTGTAGCGGTTGCCGGGCGTGATCAGGGCCGCGCTGCGGTACGACTCCTCGGCGAGCAGCCGGAAGAAGCCGAGCAGGACCGCCTTCACCGGCCAGCGGTAGGGGCCCGTGCGGTAGCCCAGGTAGCGCTCGCGCAGATACACGCCGTGCTCGGTCAACAGCAGGGGCACGCCGTGGGTGTGACGGGCGATCAGGCCGGGCAGGGCCGCGATGCCGCCGCTCACCGCGTGCGCCACGCCGTGCTCCGGCGGGCGGGCGGCCAGCGGCCGCAGGGCGTGTTCGAGCAGCTGGGTCGCGGTGACGGCGTCGTGCAGCGTGGGGCGGGCCTCGGCCACCGCGAGCCCCGGCGTGCGCCACACCGAGGCGAGCACGCCGACCGCGCCGTCGCCGCGCAGCGCAGGGGAGAGGGCGCCGTCTTGGGCGTAGGGGGCCAGGGCGTACAGGGCCGGGGCGAAGGCGCTCTCGGCGGTGGGGTCGAGCAGGGCGGTGAGGAAGGCCTCGTAGTGCGTGAGGAGGTCCCGGCGCGCCCGGCCGCGCGGGGGGCGCCCGGCCGGGTCGGGGCCCCACATGGGCAGACAGACCGGCTCGGCCACGTGCGGCGGCAGCTCCCAGGCGAGCGGCTCGCGCCCGGTGCCGGTCACCGCGAGCACGCCGAAGTCGACGTCGGGCATGCCGCGCACCAGCTGGTCGCACCAGACGCTGACGCCGCCGTGGCTGTGCGGGTACGTGCCCTCGGTCAGCAGCGTGACGCGGGTGCGCCCGGACGGGCCGGGCGGGGGTGCGGGTAACGGCACCGTCGCGGACGGTGTGGGCATGGGTGGGGCTCCCCAAGTGACGTCGCGGTGCGGGTGGCGGGCGGCCGTGTGCCGGAGGCAGGCGGGGGACACGCCGCGTCGCCTTGGTGCGTGAGAGGTGGAGCGGGCCCGCCGGGCCCGTGGGCCCGGCGGGTGTTCTTCCCCGCCGCTCCCGCCGCGTCGGCGCACGGGCGGGAACGGCGGCCCCCGTTGGTCCCCGGCGCGCTGCCGGAGGCGGTGGCGCGGGCCAAAGCCGCCGGTGGCGCGGCCCGGCCCGCGGCCGTTCAGCGGCCGGTCGGCAGGGACTTCGGGGTGTGCCCCGCGGTCCCCGGCGGCACGTGCGTCACCGCGCCGGACGGCACGTGCGCGCGCGGGGCCGCGGGCACCGCCGCGGGCGCGCCGCCGCCGGTCCTGCCGGTCGGGGGCGCCGACGGCAGCGTCAGGGTCACCCGGTCCTGGAGCGGCCCGGGGGAGACCCAGCCGGAGGACCTGCCGGCGTACGGGGAGCCGAACGCCTTGGTCCCGACGGCTAGTTGCTGCCGCGTCCCGGTGGGCATGGTGGCGGTCGCGGCGACACCCGCGGGCGCCTGCACGGTCACCGTGTCACCGACGCGGTACGCCGTGACGCGCCCGGCGCCGAGGGCCGCGTCCCAGGCCGCACGCGAGCGCAGCTCCGCCCCGATGTCGGCCATGCGCGGCTTCACCAGCGGCGCGGACGGCGCGTACAGCTCCTCGTAGGCGTCGAGCACCTGGTCGAGGACGGGGTAGCCGATGCGGTCCTCGGCGAGGTTGGACTGGTGGATGAAGTGCGGCCGCGGGTTGCCCGACAGGGCGTGGCCGAGGGCGATGGCCGACTCCACGGGCACGATGTGGTCCGCGTATCCGGTCGTGAGGTCGAGCGGCTTGTCCAGACAGGTCGTGACCGGCGAGTTCTCGCACAGACCGCTGCCGCCGTCGGCTTTGCGGGTGTAGATCCAGTTGTACTCGTCGACCTGCTCGGCCTCGTGGCCCGCGTTGTAGAAGACGTTCATCGGGTAGCGCGGCACCGTGAGCGACGGGCCGACCTGGCGCTGTCCGGGCTCGCGGGAGTTGTCCGAGCCGAGCCAGCGCACGCCGTTGTCGCCGAGCGCGGGGGCCAGGTTCGGGTTGTCGTCGGGCTGCTGCGGCAGGACGCGCAGGCCCGAATGCTCGCCGGTCACCAACTCGCCGTTGTCGAGCGGCAGTTCGGCGCGCTCGCCCCAGGCGCGGTTGAGCGAGACCTGCTGGTCTATCTCGGTCCGCGACACGTACTTCGTACTGCCGTCCGCGTTCTTCGCGCAGCTCCAGGGCACGTGGGAGGTGTCCTGCTCGCACCCGAGGAAGGGGTGGTTGTAGGTGTGGTTGACCCAGCGGAAGGCGCTCCGGTCCTCGATGAGGTGGTCGGCGAGCGGGTCGTCGCCGCCGTTCTCCTCGCGGTACAGCTCGCTGCCGCCGCCGTTGTAGGCCAGGTCGAGCGGCAGTCCCCGCCGCTCGGACCACTCGGCCGCGTACGCGGCGTCCTCGGGCGTCATCCGGATGCCGTCCTGCTGGCCCTGCCCCGGTGGGCAGTCGACGTCGCCCGGGGTGCAGTTGAGCTCCATGTCCCAGCGGTCGTCGGAGCCGAAGACGTCGTCCACGTGGACGGCGAAGTAGTTCCGCGACGCGCCGACGCGCACGCCCTGCGTCAGCCAGTCGACGACGCCCCGGGCGAGCAGCCTGAACTGCTGCTGGTGCTGGTTGTAGACGAACGTCACCACCAGCTCGCGCCGCCCGTCGTGCCGGTACTCCCCGACGAGCGAGCCGCGGCTCGACCCGCCCGGGGCCGTCGCCTCCACGTACGGGGTGAAGTCGGCGCCCGGCGCGGGCTTCGCCAGATGGCCGTAGCTCTCCCCGACCGCGGGGGAGTTGTCCTCGAAGGGCACGGCTCCGGCGAGGTAGCCGAACGGGCCCGCCTCGCCCGCCGCGGTGACCTCGGCGCGGACGCCGTCGAGCGAACCGCTGTACTCCGGTGCCTGGAGGCCCGCCTGGGGGCGGGCGTAGGTGTAGGCGTCCACCTGCGGGACGTCGTACGTCCGCGCGTAGGCGGCGAGCGCGGCCAGCTCGGCCGAGCCGGTGCCGAACGGGTTGTCGTTCGGCAGCACGACGGCCTGGAACCTGGCGCGCGGCCTGCCGTCCACGGTGTCCGCGAGGAAGGCCGCGTCGATCACCGGTCGGCCGCTGCGGCTCAGGTCGACGGTGGTGAACGGCGTGCCCTGGGCGTCGAGTTCGGCGGCGATGGCGGCGGTCGCGGGGCCGCCGTCGGTCACCACCAGGACGCGTAGGTCGATCCGGGGCTGCTCCGCGGCCGCCACTGGCTGAGCGGGCAGCGAGAGCGCGATGAGCAGAGCGCCGGCCCCGAGTGCCGCCGCCCGTGCGGTGCGATTCATCTGGTGTGGTCCCCTCCGCGGTCGGATCACGACGGTGCGGACACCGCGGGACCCGCCCCCAACGGCACGCGCGCACAGATCGCGGTGCGTGTCCGTGCCACTCTGACGCGTCACATAGTGCGACTCCGCCGGGGGTGTGGTGCCGATTCCGTGAGATCTGGCGGAAAAGAGCGGGCAAGCACCGTGTGGTGCGGGAGTGGGCTCCTGGCAGGGGCGTGGTTTGACGGAGTGTTGACCCGTGAACCGTCGCCGGGGAGCCGTGCCCGCTCAACGGGGTCGGGTCTGCCTCGCCGCCGAAGTGGTTGGCGGCCACACCTAAGGGGCGTGCGCGGAGGCGCGTTCAACCTCGGCCGCACTCCTGTGGGCGCGCGCGGGAACCGGCCATGTCCGGGGGCGCGCGGGGCTTGACGGAAGGCCACAAAGCGCGTTCGACCTGCGTTGCCGTCGGGATACGGGGCGCGGACCTTCGGACCTGAGGCCAGGGAGGGCGGGGGCGCCCTGGTGCGCGGGGGAATTCAATGGTCCTCGCGCCGGGCGGACGGCGGAAATTGGTGCGGACCAATGCCCTCCTCCGCCCCCGCCGCCCCGCGCGGCGGGGCGCTTCCCGGTCGCCCGTCGGGGCCCGGCCCGCACACGCGCACCCCTACGTGCCTCGCCTCACCGAGGGACGTGCCCCGGCGGCTCCCCCCCGGCGGCGGCTCCCCCGGGGGCGGTTCCCTCCGGGGGCGGGGCGCGCTCCGTCAGCCGCTGGTCCCGCGCACCGCTGTCACCGCCTTGCGGGCCGCCACCAGGACGGGGTCCCAGACGGGGGAGAAGGGCGGTGCGTAGCCGAGGTCCAGAGCCGTCATCTGCTCGACCGTCATCCGGGCCGTCAGGGCCACCGCCGCGACGTCGACCCGCTTGGCCGCCCCCTCGCGCCCCACGATCTGCGTCCCGAGCAGCCGCCCCGTCCGGCGCTCCGCCAGCATCTTCACCGTCATCGGGGCCGCCCCCGGGTAGTACCCCGCCCGGCTCGTCGACTCGATGGTCACGGTCTCGTACCGCAGGCCCACCGCCTTCGCGTCCTTCTCGCGCAGGCCCGTGCGCGCGATCTCCAGGTCGCAGACCTTGCTCACGGCCGTCCCGACGACCCCCGGGAAGGTCGCGTAGCCGCCGCCCACGTTCGAGCCGATGACCTGCCCGTGCTTGTTCGCGTGCGTGCCGAGCGCGATGTGCCGCTGCTGCCCGGAGACCAGGTCGAGGACCTCCACGCAGTCGCCGCCCGCCCAGACGGCCCCGTCCGCGACGGGCCCCCGCACCCGCATCGACAGGTCCGTGAGCAGCCCGCCGTGCTCCCCGAGCGGCAGCCCCGCCGCCCGCGCGAGCTCCGTCTCGGGCCGCACGCCCATCCCGAGCACCACCACGTCCGCCGGGTACTCGGCGTCCTCGGTGGCCACGGCCCGCACCGCGCCGTCCTCACCGGTGAGAATTTTCGTGACCTCGGCGTCGTTCACCATCGCGATGCCCATGCCGGACATCGCGTCGCAGACCAGGCGTCCCATGTCGGGGTCGAGCGTCGACATCGGCTGCTCGCCGCGGTTGAGGACCGTCACCTCGAAGCCCCGGTGCAGCAGCGCCTCGGCCATCTCCACGCCGATGTAGCCCGCGCCGACCACCACCGCCCTGCGCCCCCGGGTGACCCCGAGCCTCTCCAGGAGAGCCTGGCCGTCGCCCAGGGTCTGCACCCCGTGCACGCCCGGCGCCTCGATGCCGGGCAGCCGCGGGCGCCGCGGCCGCGCGCCGGTGGCGATCACGAGCTTGTCGTACGCCGTCCACTCCTCGGCGCCCGAGGCGAGGTCGCGCGAGCGCACCCGCCGCCGGGCCGGGTCGATCTCCACGACCTCCGTTCGCATCCGCAGATCGATCGCGCGGGCCCGGTGCTCCTCCGGCGTCCGGGCGATCAGGTCGTCGCGTTCGGAGACCTCGCCGCCGACCCAGTACGGGATGCCGCAGGCGGAGTAGGAGGTGAAGGAGCCGCGCTCGAACGCGACGATCTCCAGCTCCTCGGGCGCCTTGAGCCTGCGTGCCTGGGACGCGGCGGACATGCCCGCCGCGTCGCCGCCGATGACCACCAGTCTTTCGCTCATGCGCCCACGCTACGTCGCCGGTCAACGCGCCCGTCGCACCCCCGCGTTGCCGCCGGGACCGGACCGGTCGGCACGACCCGGCCCGGGCCGGGCCGCCTCAGGAACCGTCCGGCGCCCGGGGCGTGGTCTCCGGCGCGCGGGGCGTGCGCGACGGCCGCACCGTGCGTCCCCGGCCCCACCGCAGCCACGCCGCGCCCAGGAGCGCCACGCCCGCCACGAACGGCAGCGCCGCGCCCAGGGCGACCGCCGCCCAGCGCAGCATCGTCACGAACGCGCCCCAGCCGCCCGCCAGGGCGTCCACGACGGTCGGGTCGTCGTCATCGGCTCCGCCGCGCCCGGCCGGGGACTCGGTGAGCGTCAGCGTCACGGTGGCGAGCGCCGTGCGGTCCTTGAGCGAGGCCTGCCGCGCGAGCAGCGCCTCCAGATCCGCCTGACGGGTGCTCAACTCGCCCTCCAGGGACACGATGTCGCTGATCTTCGTGGCCTTGTCCATCAGCTCCCGCACCCGCGCCACGCTCGCCCGCTGCGTCCTGACCCGGCTCTCGACGTCGACGACCTCCTCGGTGACGTCCTCGGCCTTGGCGGTGCGCGACAGGAGCCTGCCCGTGCCCGCCAGGTCGGCGAGCACCTGCGCGTACCGCTCCTGCGGCACCCGGAGCACCACGCGCGAGCGCTCCCTGCCGTGCCGGTCGCGGTCCGTGGTCTCGTCGCCGACCAGGCCGTCCGCCTCCGCGGCCACCGCGCGGGCCCGCTCCAGGGCCTTCGACACGTCCCGTACGCGCACGGCCAGCGACGCCGTGCGGATGATGTGCTGGCCCTCGGCCCGCGGCCGCCCGGGCGGCTTCCTCGCCCCGGCCTCCTTGCCGCCGGGCGCCGCCGCCTTGTCGTCACCGGCGGCCCGGTCGGCGCCGCCCGCCCCCTCGGAGGACCCCGCGTCGCCGTCGCCCCGCTCGGCCCGGGCCGCCTCGGCGCCCGACGCCTTCCCGTCGTCGCCGCCCGCGCCGCACCCCGTGAGCGCGAGCGTCCCCGCGAGCAGCGCGACGGCCAGCGCCCGCACGCCCCCGCCTGTCCTGGCCCTGCGCATGTCGTACCCCCGAGCTCGTCGTGACTGTGCCCCTACGACGGTCCGGGCGCCCGGGGCGTTCGCCCCGTACGGTCCCGAAGCGGTCACGAACGGGACTCGCCCCGGCGGAAGGACGGCCGTCGGACGCCCCAAGGCCGTCTGAGACAGTGGGGGCATGCGCGCAACGGATCACTCGGCAGGTCAGGTACACGCAGGTCAGGAACGTGCGGGACAGGCGGCCCACGTCGTCGTGGTGGGCGGCGGCATCGCCGGGCTCGCCGCCGCGCACCGGGCGCTCGCGGCCGGGTGCCGCGTGACCGTCGTCGAGGCCTCCGAGCGCGTCGGCGGCAAGCTGCTCCCGGGCGAGATCGAGGGCGCGCGGGTCGACCTCGGCGCCGAGTCGATGCTGGCCCGCCGCCCCGAGGCCCTCGCGCTCGCCCGCGAGGCCGGGCTCGGCGACGCGCTCCAGGCACCCGCCACCGCGAGCGCCTCGCTGTGGACGCGCGGCGCCCTGGTGCCCATGCCCAAGGGCCATGTGATGGGCGTGCCCGGCGACCCCTCGGTGCTCGCCGGGGTGCTGTCCGACGACGGTCTGCGGCGCATCGCCCGGGACGCGGAGCTCGCGCCCACCGAGGTCGGCGAGGACGTCGCGGTCGGCGCGTACGTGGCGGCCCGGGTCGGCCGCGAGGTCGTGGACCGCCTGGTCGAGCCGCTGCTCGGCGGGGTGTACGCCGGGGACGCCTACCGCCTGTCGATGCGCATGGCCGTGCCGCAGCTGTACGAGGCCGCGCGCACCCACGCCTCCCTGCTCGACGGCGTCCGCGCGATCCAGGACAGGGCCGCCGCGCGGCAGCAGACAGGACCGGTGTTCATGGGCATCGCGGGCGGCGTGGGCCGCCTGCCGCTCGCCGTCGCGGACGCCGTCCGCGCGCGGGGCGGCGAGATCCTCCTGGGCACCTCCGCGCAGGCGGTGCGCAAGATGCCCGACGGCTGGGAGGTGCGCACCGGGGACCGGCTGATCGCGGCGGACGCCGTGGTCCTCGCCGTCCCCGCCCCGCCCGCCGCCCGCCTCCTCGACCCGGTGTCCCCGGGGGCCGCCGCCGAGCTGCGGGCCGTCGAGTACGCCTCCATGGCCCTGATGACGCTCGCCTACCGGCGCGCCGACGTGTCCCTGCCCGAGGGCAGCGGCTTCCTCGTGCCGCCCGTGGAAGGGCGCACCATCAAGGCGTCCACGTTCGCCTCCCAGAAGTGGGGCTGGATCGCCGAGGAGAACCCGGACCTCCTCGTCCTGCGCACCTCGGTGGGCCGCTACGGCGAGGAGCGGGACCTCCAGCGCGACGACGAGGAGCTGATCGACGTCTCCCGCGGCGATCTGCGCGCGGCCGTCGGCCTGACCGCGCGGCCCGTCGCCGCCCGCGTCACGCGCTGGCACGACGGCCTGCCCCAGTACCCCGTCGGCCACCACGCGCGCGTGGCCCGCGTCCGCGCCCACGTGGGCCGCCTGCCGGGCCTGGCCGTCTGCGGGGCCGCGTACGACGGCGTCGGCATCCCCGCCTGCATCGCCAGCGCGTACGCCGCCGTCGACCAGCTCAGGGGCGACTCCTCCGGCGTCGAGGAGCTGACGGCCAACCCGGTGCAGAGCCTGCACGGCGGCGCGGGAGAATAGCGACATGAGTGACGACGCCCCCGCCAAGATCCCGAACGCCGGCAAGAAGGCCAAGGACCTCAACGAGGTCATCCGCTACACCCTGTGGTCCGTCTTCAAGCTGCGCGACGTCCTGCCCGAGAGCCGCCTCGGGTACGCGGACGAGGTCCAGGAGCTGTTCGACAAGCTGGCCGCCCAGGACGTCACCGTCCGCGGCGTCTACGACGTGTCGGGGCTCCGTGCCGACGCCGACATCATGATCTGGTGGCACGCGGAGACCAGCGACGAGCTCCAGACCGCGTACAACCTCTTCCGCCGCACCAAGCTCGGCCGCGCCCTGGAGCCGGTCTGGTCGAACATGGCGCTGCACCGCCCGGCCGAGTTCAACAAGTCGCACATCCCGGCGTTCCTCGCCGACGAGACGCCGCGGAACTACGTGAGCGTCTACCCCTTCGTGCGCTCCTACGACTGGTACCTGCTGCCCGACGAGGACCGTCGCCGCATGCTCGCCGACCACGGCAAGATGGCCCGCGGCTACCCCGACGTGCGCGCCAACACCGTCGCCTCGTTCTCGCTTGGCGACTACGAGTGGCTGCTGGCCTTCGAGGCCGACGAGCTGTACCGCATCGTCGACCTCATGCGTCACCTGCGGGCCTCCGAGGCCCGGATGCACGTCCGCGAGGAAGTGCCGTTCTACACCGGCCGCCGCAAGTCCGTGGCGGACCTGGTGGAGGGCCTGGCGTAGCCGCTCGGCTCACCGCCAGGCGGCCCGCGGCCCGCGCGTCTTCGCCCGGGTCGTGGGCCGCGGCTCCCGGTGCGGAGCGCACTCCGCGTGCCTGTCCGGCAGGCGGCCCTCCAGGAGGTACGCGTCCACGTAGCCGTTGACGCAGGCGTTCGGGCCGCCCGCGATGCCGTGGGTGCCCGCGCCGCGCTCGGTCACGAGGACCGAGCCGAAGAGCCGCTCGTGCAGCTCCCGGGCGCCCGCGTACGGCGTCGCCGCGTCCCGCTCGGCGGCCAGGACCAGCGTCGGCGGCAGGGCACCCGCCGGGGCCCACACGTCCACCGGCCGCTGCCGGGGCGCGGGCCAGTAGGCGCACGGCAGGTTCATCCAGGCGTTGTCCCACGTCTCGAACGGGGCGGTGCGCGCCAGGTCCGTGTTGTCGCGGTCCCACACCGCGAAGTCGGTGGGCCAGGAGGCGTCGTTGCACAGCACCGCGGTGTACACGGCGTTGCCGTTCTCCTCCTCGGCGGCCGCCGCGGGCCGGGGCCCGGCCTGCGCGACCAGCGGCCGCGGATTGCCCTTGAGGTACTGCGACAGGGCGCTCGCCCGCATCGGCCAGTAGTCGTCGTAGTACCCGGCCTGCAGGAACGCCGAGTGCAGCTGGTCGGAGCCGACCGTGCCGCCCGCGGGCTCGCGGGTCACCGCCGCCCGCACCTTGTCGTAGGCGCGCGCTACGGCGTCGGGCGTCGCGCCCAGGCCGTACGTCTCGTCGTGCTTGGCCACCCACGCCCGGAAGTCGGCCCAGCGCCGCTCGAACGCGGCCGACTGGTCGAGGTTGTTGGCGTACCAGACCTGCTTCGGGTCCGGGTTCACCGCCGAGTCGAACACCATGCGGCGCACGTGGTCGGGGAACAGCGTCGCGTACACCGCGCCGAAGTACGTGCCGTACGAGGCGCCCATGAAGGTCAGCTTCTCCTCGCCGAGCGCGGCGCGCAGCACGTCCAGGTCCCGGGCGTTGTTGAGCGTGGTGTAGTGCGGCAGGGCGGCACCGGCCCGCTCGGCGCAGCCGCGCGCGTACGCCCGCGCCCGCTCGATCCGCTCGGCCTTGGCCGCCGGGCCCGGGTGCACCGGCGAGTGCGTGGGCGCCTTCGTGAACTCCTTCGGGTCCTGGCAGGACAGCGGCGCGGAGCGGCCGACACCGCGCGGGGCGTAGCCGACGAGGTCGTACGCCGCCGCCAGGCGCCGGAACTCCGGCAGGCCGCGGACCAGCGGGAAGTACATGCCGGACGCGCCGGGACCGCCCGGGTTGAAGACCAGCGCGCCCTGCCGCGCCACCCGGTGGCCGCCCGCTCTGCCGGTGGCCTCGGCGCGGCTGACGGTCAGGTCGATCTGCTTGCCGTCGGGGTCCGCGTAGTCGAGCGGGACCCGCACCGTGCCGCAGCGCACGGACGGCGGCAGGCCCTCCGCCGTCGGGCAGGCCCCGAAGCGGACGCCCGCGGCGCGGGCGCGCTCGGCGGCGACGGCGGTGCCCCGCTCCTCCCGGGTGGGCTGGGGGAAGGGGTGCGCGGGGGCGGCGACGAGGGCGGAGAGGACCAGGGACCCTGCGGCTCCGTACAGGACGGCTGCGGCTGCTCTCATCGCGGTTCTGGGCCCTTTCGCACAAGAAAGCCATGAATTGGGACGAAAGGGATGTTTCGCTCAGCGGTTGGCGAAGTAAAGCACCGGCCGGTCGGTGTCGGCTCAATGACCCTGTTGGCGCGTGGACCGGTAGCCGTCGAGGTTCGGGTCCCGGTGCGAGAGCGCGGCGCGCAGGCCCGGGTCGTTCAGGGCGCGCACCCCGCGCACGGCGAGCGCCGTGAGGTCGTCGCGCGAGGGCACCGCGCCGAGCAGCCGCTGCCCGGCGGGCGACGCCCAGCGCGAGGCGGGCACCTCGAAGCGGGCGATGGCCAGACAGCTCAGGGTGAGCAGCAGCGGCAGCGCGAACCACGCCGCGACCGGCACGTCGTCGCCCTGCCCCTGGCCGGGGAGCAGCGTCGCGCACGCCCCGAGCACGGCGATCGCGGCCGCCGCGGCCCGCACCTGCCGGAGCGCGCCCGCGATGCCCGACCAGGAGCCGTCCGGCACCGCGAGCCCCGCCGCGACCAGGCGGTCGGCGAGGGCCCGCACCGCGTCCGCGGTGGCCGTCGCCCGGCGCACCGGGGGGATCCGGGACTGCCCGCCGGGGCCGATCGCGCCCAGGACCGACCGCTCCATGGCGTCCGGGGCGTCCCGGGCGTCGCAGCCGACCGGGTCGACGACCGTGGCCCAGCCGGTGTGCGCGAGCAGCAGCCGCCGCCGTCGCGCCATCGAGACAAGCGCCACGTCGGCCACGCGGCCGGGGCCGCCGGACAGGAACGCCGCCTCGTACAGCGTGAGGCTCCGCGTCGACCGGGGGGTCCTGGCCTCGGCGGCCGCGGCGTGCACGGCGGCCAGGCACAGCCGCCCGCAGGACAGGGCGGCGACGGTGCAGGCGAGGAGCAGCAGCGGAACCCAGAACATGCCGGTGTTTCTATGGGAACCTCCGGTGCCGGCGCCAGCGGAATTCCACGATGTGGACGAGGATCACAGGGCTCAGGGGCGGGGCCGCGGCCGGGACACGGCGGGCGGCAGCGTGAAGCTCGGCGTCGGCGTCACCGGCGACGCCGGGGGCGGCGAGCCGTCCACGGGGCCCGGTGGCGCGGGCGAGCGGGTCGCGGGCCGCGGGCCCGAGGTCGCGCCGTCGCGGGCGATCCGGTCGAAGTCGACGAGCCCGGTGGCCTCCAGGACCTTGATGTGGTCGAGGACCGTGGTGTTCGCGTCCTCGGCGAGGGCCCGCACCAGCGAGTTGCGGGTACCGGCGCGGACCTGGGCGACGAGGGCGAAGACCTTGCCGTGCGCGAGCCGCAGGACGTTCGCGAACGTCTCGTCGTACGCCGCGCCGCGCGCCGCGCTCAGCTCCGCCAGCCAGCGCCGCTGCTGGGCCGTGGGCTGGCTGGGCAGTTCGAGCCGCAGCCGCGCCGCGACCTCGCGGACGCGCGCGTCGAGGAAGGTGTGCCCCTCCACGAGGTGCTCGCCCGCGGTGTGCACGGCCTGGGTGGTGCCGCGCTCCTCGGCCTGCTGTCCGGCGGGCAGCTCCCACAGGCCCGCGAGCCGCACCTTGGTGACGAAGTCCCGGTCGAGCGCGGACAGCGGCCCGAACTCGGACGGTTCGGTCTGCGCGTTGAGCGCGTCGAGGCCGGTGCCGGACCGGTCCTCGTAGGACCACACCGGAAAGACCAGCGCGGCCAGGGTGACGACGAGCCCCACGAGCACGAGCCCGCTGCCGCTGATGAGCCCGCCGCCTCGGGTGAGTCCGCCGCCTCGGGTGAGTCCGCCGCCGCGGACGAATCGGGATCGCATGAAGCCTCCTGTAGCGCCTGTGCACGCTAGTGCGTGTCGGAGGCCGGGGGCCGCGATACCGCGCGAGGTACGTCAACGTCCGTACGGGGGCGTGCACGTGGGGCGGTCGTGCGCGCCCGTGGGATGCGGCAGGGGCGGTCGCGGGGGCGCCTCGGCGGCGCCCTCGGCGGCGCCCTCGGCGGTGGCGCGTCGGCCGTGCCCCGGCGGTCAGTCGCCTCCGCCGCCGCCCCCGCCGCAGCCGCCCCCGCAGCCCGACCCGCAGCCGCCCCCGCCGCAGCCGCTCCCGCCGCTGCCGCAGCCGGACCCGCCGCGGCCCTCGCCCTCGCCGTCGCGGTTCGCGGTGCCGCAGCTGGGGCCGCCGCAGCCGGTGCCGCCCGCGCACCAGGCGACGGGGGCGCCGGTCCACAGCTCGGTGGTCCCGGAGGGCGCGGGGGAGGCGGCGACGGGCACGGCGGGCGGATGGCCGACGCGCAGCCGCCGCGCCTGCGCGAGCTGCTTGCGCAGCTCGGTGTCCTCGACGCCGCGCAGGCCGCGCGCGGCGACCGCGTGCGCGGCACCCCGCTCCTCCTTGCGGGTGCGGGCCCGGTGCAGGCGCAGCGCCACGCGGCCGCGCGCGGTCGCCCGGTCCCTGGCCACCCGGGAGCAGAGCACGCCGACGGCACCGCCGAGCAGCACCACGAGGACCACTTGGAGGTCCGAGAACGCGGAGTTGGACCCGCCGACCGAGGACGTCGAGGGCAGGACGAGGCCGAGCGGCACGCCCGCCGCGCACAGGACCAGATGCGCGGTGATCCGGCGCCGCCAGGGCCGCAGCGGGCCCGGCGGCACCATCAGACCGCGGGCGGCGAGCTGGTCCCCGAGCCCCTGCACGGCCGGGGCGCGCATCACCGCGGCGCGCAGCCAGTGCAGGGCGCCGCTGGGCGCGGTGGCGTACGTGGCGAGCACCGCGGCCTCCACCGGGTGCCGGGCCGCGGCGCCCGGGGCGACACCGGCGAGGCCGGGCTGCGTGACCAGCAGGCGGCCGTCCTCGTGCAGGGCGGCGAGCGCGGCGTCGGCGACCCGGCCGGGCCCGCCCGCGAGGAACGCGGCCTCGTAGGCGTCGTCCAAGGAGCCGTGGGGCGGCTTCGCGCGGCCGCGCCCCGGACGCCGCCGGGTCAGGAAGACCCCGGCGACGACGGCGGCGCACGAGGCGACGACGAGCAGGAAGTAGCACCCCGCGAGGGCCTCGGCGGCCGCGTCGGACAGGGCGGTCTGCGTCAGGTGGGTGCGGTGCATGGCTGATCCCCCGAGAACGGCGTGTGCGTGCGTGTGGGGCGCCGCGTCAGCGGAGCGCCTGGCTCCGGCGCAGCGCGAGCCGCGCGGTGCGCAGCCAGCGCGTCACCGGGCGGCCCTCCAGGGGGCGCGGCCCCGAGCGGTCCAGCCACCAGTGGGTGAGGCGGCCGCGCGCCGCGGCGTCCTCGGGGCGGCCCGCGAGCAGCAGGTGCTCGGCGAAGGACAGGGCGTCGCGGCGGTAGCCCGCGGTCATCGCACGCCCCGCCGCGTAGGCCCGGAACTCGCTCCGGTACGCGTCCCCGAGGATCTCCGGCAGCTCGGGCGCGACCTTCGCCACGACGTCCGCCCGCTTGGCGGCGAGCGCCCGGCTCTGCACGCGAAGGCGGGCCCGGTCGAAGCCCTCCGGCGCGGGCGTCCCCGCGACGAGCGCGGACAGCAGCGACGCCTGCGCGAGGGCCACGCGCTCACGGGCGGTGGCCAGGGCCTCGGCGTCCGGGACCGCGACCGGGGCCTGCGGGGCCGAAGCCGGGGCCTGCGGGGCCGCGCCCGTGCCGGGGAGGGGCCCGGCGCCGAGGTCCCCCGACCCCGCCGCCTTCGCCACCGTCGCGCGGATCGCGTCCAGTTCGCCTTCGAGCTCGCCCGGCGCGGGGAAGTTCTCGTCCCGCTCCAGGAGCACGCCCGGCGGGTCCGTGCGCGCCGCCAGCTCGGCGAGGACGTCGAGGACCGGCTGCGGCACGGGGTGCGCGTGGCTGTCGTGCCAGACGCCGTCCCGCTCGAAGCCGCCCGCCACGTGCACGTACGCGAGGGCTTCCAGGGGCAGCTCGGCGAGGGCCTCGACGGGGTCCTCGCCGCGGTTCACGTGGTTGGTGTGCAGGTTCGCCACGTCGATGAGCAGCCGTACGCCGGTGCGCTCCACCAGCTCGGAGAGGAACTGCCCCTCCGTCAGCTCCTCGCCCGGCCACGCGAGCAGGGCCGCGATGTTCTCCACGGCGAGCGGCACGGGCAGGGCGTCCTGCGCGATCCGGACGTTCTCGCACAGCACGGCGAGGGCGTCGCGGGTACGCGGCACCGGCAGCAGGTGTCCCGCTTCGAGCCGCTGCGAGGCGGTGAGCGGCCCCCCGGCCCGGACGAAGGCGATGTGCTCGGTGACGAGCGGCGCGCCCAGGGCCACGGCGCGCTCCGCGAGCGCGGCGAGCCGCGTCTCGTCGGGCCGGTCGGCGCCGCCGAGACCGAGCGAGACGCCGTGCGGCACGACCGTGACGCCGCGCTCGCGCAGCCGCGTCAGGGACTCGGGCAGATGCCCCGGGCAGACGTTCTCCGCCACGACCTCGACCCAGTCGACGCCGGGCATGCGCTCCACGGCCTCCGCTATCTCCGGCCGCCAGCCGATCCCCGTACCCAACCGCACCATGCTTCCCCCCGTGTCCTTGGTCCTTCGCTCCGTGACGCGCCTTTGCATCCTCCTTCGACGCCGGAGTCATGACCGCGACAGGGCTGCCCGAACCCTCTGATCAGCGGGTTCAGAGCTACATTTGAGGTTCGGGCCGGTCGGTGACGACGGTGCCCGGGGCGCCGGGCGAGGGCCGTGAGGTGCCGGAGACGTCGCCGCTCGGACCGGCGGGGGCGGGCTCCGGGGGCGTGCCGCCGGGCGCCGGGGGACCGGTGGGGCTCGCGGTGGAGGTCGCGGCGTTGCCGTCCGCGATGGCGTCGAAGTCGACGAGGCCGGTGCCTTCCAGCATGGTGATGTGGTCCAGGACGGTCTGGTTGGCGTCCGAGGCGAGCTGGCGCACCAGGGAGTTGCGGGTGCCGTCCCGCACCTGGGCGATCAGGGCGAACACCTTGCCGTGCGCGACGCGCAGCAGGTTCGCGAACTTGCGCTGGTACGTCTCGCCGCTCGCCGCGGTCAACTCCTTGAGCCAGCCCTGCTGTTGCTCGTTGGGCTGGTTGGGCAGCTCCACGTTGAGCTGCGCGGCGACCCCGCGCACCCGCTGGTCGAGGTCGGTGTGCCCGACGATCAGGTGGTCACCGGCCTCCTTGACGGCCTTGGTGGGCGCGCGCTCCACGGCCTGCTGCCCGGCCGGTATCTCCCACAGACCGGCGAGCCGCACCCGCACGAGGAAGTCCCGGTCGGTGGCCGACAGCGGGCCCCAACGCGTCGGTACGCTCCCGGCGTTGAGGTTCGCCTGGCCCGTTCCGGAGCGGTCGGCGTACGACCACACGGGGAACGCGAGCGCCCCCACGGTGACGACGAGGGCCGCGATGATCAGGGCCGTGCCGTTGATGTGCCTGATGGGCATGGTGCGCCGCAAGGTGCCTCCCGGGCCGCAACGGAACTGCTGACCAAGCCACTTGGTGGTACGGGAAGGTACGGGAGGGGTGGGCGGGGTGTTCACGGCGGGGCCCGGCTGTGACGGGAGTCACGCGCCACCCGGGAGAGGCGCCGGTACGGGGCCTGGAGCCTGGAGGCCGTGCGGCTGCGCGACGAGGCGACCCTGCGGGTGCGGCGCGCGGACCGCAGAGCGCTGTGGTGGGCGGTGGTCGACGTCGTCCTCGGCTTCCCCGCGGCGCTGCTCGCCGGGGTCTCCGGCGCGGCGGGCCTCGCCACCGCGGACGCGCGGGTGCCCGCGGCCTTCCTCGCGCTGCTCTCGGCGGGCCTCGCCGCCGGGGCGGGCTTCCTGCGCAGCGACACCCGGTGCGTCGCCAACAAGCGGGCCCGCAGGGCCTGGGCGGCCGTCCAGGACGAGGCGGCGCAGCGCTTCGCTGGAATCGCCGCACTGGGCCGTCGATCGCCTGCGGGTCCGTCGTGGCTGGTCGGGCCCGCGCGGCGGAGCCGCATATCGGCACAGCCCCGCGCCCCTTCGGGGCGCTGCCGAACCGCACCACACTTCCACAAGACCGCTGAGAAGCGCCAGGCGGCCCTGTCGGCGTACGAGGGTAAGGACGGCCCCGGGGTAGCCCGGCGGGGCCCGCTGCCGGGCGGTCGGGCCGGGGGCCGTCGTGGCGGTCAGGGGCGTCGCAGGGCCGGGTGGTCGGCGACCACCGTGCAGGAGCCGGGGGCGATCTCCGTGTAGCCCGCGTCCCGCACCACCGGGAGGCCGCTCGCGGTCAACTCCCGCCAGCGGGACGGCGGCGCGGTCCGCACCGCCAGGGCGAAACCGGCGTTCCGCCACGCCGCCCGGTCCGCCGCCGTCAGCTCCCACCAGGCGAGCTGCGCGCCGTGCCCGGCCTGCGCCATGGCCTTGCCCGCCGACATCGTCACCTCGGGGTTCAGCCAGAGCACCGGCGTGCCCGGCTCCGGGTCCAGGGGCGGCTCCGGGTCGTCCAGGTCCGTGCCCGACACCTGGAGGCGGGCCAGGTCCTTGGGCCAGCCGTCCAGCGGGACCGGCGGATAGACGCGGACCTCCGCCGCCTTGCCCGCGACCGTGATGCCGTCCAGGGCCTCCGCGCGACGCCACTCCGCGCCCCGCGCCCTGCGCACCACCTTGCGGATCCGGGCGTCCTGCCAGTCCCGCATCGCCTGCGCCCACGCGCCCTCGCCGAGGGACCGCTCGTCGCTGAGGATCGTCAGGACCGCGCGCGCCGCCGTCTCCAGGGCGTCCGTACGCGCCGGGGGAGCCGCCCGCTCGATGCGCGCCACCAGGGGCAGCACGAACTGCGGCGCCCGGTCGCGCTCGCTGGGCTCGGCACGGAAGGGACTGTCGGCCTGGGGTTCGTAAGCACTCACCGAACCAGTCTGCCAGGGACGCCCGACAGCGCCCGGGGCCGGTGCGCGAGGATGGGACGCATGGGACGTACGGGGGGCATCGGCAGGGGAACCACGGACTTCGCGCTACGACTGGACGGCGCGGGCCGCCGCTACGGCCTGCGCGGCCCCTGGGTGCTGCGCGGCGTGACCCTCGGCGTGCGCGCCGGGACCCTCACCCGCGTCCAGGGCGCGAACGGCACCGGCAAGTCCACGCTCCTGCGGCTCCTCGCCCGCGTCGACGCCCCCACCGAGGGCCGCGTGCACGGCCGCCCCCGCACCGCCTACGTCCCCGAACGCTTCCCGGCCGCCCTGCCGTTCACCGCCGCGGGCTACCTCACGCACATGGGCCGCGTGCACGGCCTGAGCGGCACCGAGGCGGCCCGGCGCGCCCGCGCGTGGCTGGAGCGCTTCGACGCCGCGGGCCACGCGGACACCCCCCTGCCCGAACTGTCCAAGGGCAGCAGCCAGAAGGTCGCCGTCGCCCAGGCCCTGCTCGCGGAGCCCGGCCTGCTCGTCCTCGACGAGGCGTGGACGGGCCTGGACGCGGCCGCCCGTGACGTCCTCGACCGCGCCGTCGCCGAGCACACGGCCACCGGCGGCGCCGCCGTCTTCGTCGACCACGACCCGCGACGGCTCGCGGGGCTCCCCGACGAGACGTACGAGACGACCGGCACGGGCGTGCACCGCCGCGCGGAGCGGCCCGCGCCGGACCCGGCGGCCGCGGGTCCCGCCGTGGTCATCGAGGTCCGCGGCCCGCGCGGCGCGCCGCTGCCGCCCGGCCTCCCGGGGACGGCCGAGCCGGGCCCCGAGCCGGACACCCAGTGCCTCCGCGTCGCGGAGCCGCACTCGGACCTGGTCCTGCGGGAACTCCTGACGGCGAGCCCGCCCTGGCACGTCATCGGCGTACGGACGGCAAAGGAGCGGCGATGACGGCGGCCCTGCTGCGGTACCAGACGGCCCTGCTCCTTCGCTCCCAGCGCTGGCTCGCGCCGGTCATCCTCTACGCGGTGTTCCTCGCCGTCGGCGTCCAGGGCGGGCAGCCCGTGCTCGACTCGCTCGCGTACGCGGCGGCGGCCCTGCTGCCCGTGACGGCCTGGCTGGTGCGGATCTGCGTCACCAACGAACCGCCCGCCGCGCGCGGTTGCACGGCGGCCGCCGCGGGGCCCGGGCGCGCGCACCTCGCCGCGCTGCTCACCGCCTTCCTGGCGGCGAGCGCGCTTGGGGCGGCGGCCGCCGCGGCCGTCGCCGTCATCAGCGACGCGGCGAGCACCGACCACCGGACGGCCGTGGCGCGCGGGCCCGCCGCCGCGGCGGGGCTCCTCGCGATGCTGGTCAGCGCGCTGCTCGGCACGGCCGTCGGCGCCCTCACCAGCAGGCCGCTGCTGCGCTCGCCGGGGCGGGCGGTGCCCGCGCTCCTGCTTGTCGCGCTCCTGGCCCTGGTGACCACGGGATCGCCCGCCAAGGCGGTCCTCACCGACCTCACGCGCGGATCGCGCGACGGCACGGTGCCGCTGCCGGTGGGGGCGGTCGCCGCGGCCCTCGCGGTGGCCGCGGCGGCGGTGGCCCTCGCCTGCGGGGCCTGCGCGCGCCGGGAGTGAGCCGGGCCGCTCAGCCGCCCTGGCTGTGGGCGCGGGCGGCCCCGATCTGCTCCGACACCCGGACCAGGCGGAAGCCGCGCTCGCGGAGCGCGGGGACGATGCGCCGAAGCGCGCCCTCCGTGGCCGGGGCCGCGCTGCGCGTGCAGTGCAGGACCACGACCGAACCGGGGCGCACCTCCCGCAGGACCTGGCGCGCCACCGCGTCCGGGTCCGTCGCGAAGGCGTCGCCGCTCACCACGTCCCACTGCACCGCCGTGACCCCGGCCGGGGCCAGGGCGCGCAGGGCGGCGCGGTCGTGGCAGCCGCCGGGGAAGCGGAAGTACGGCACGGTCCGGGTGACGCCCGCCCGCCGGAAGGCGGCGAACGCGCGCTCCACGTCGGCACGCGCGCGGTCGCGGGGCAGCGTGGGCAGGCCGTAGCAGTCGGCCGTGAAGGCGTAGTGGCTGTAGGAGTGGTTGGCCACCTCGAAGAGCGGGTCCCGGCCGATGGAGCGGGCCTGCGCCGGGTACTCCTCGGCCCAGCGGCCCGTCATGAAGAACGTCGCGGGGACCTTCAGGCGGCGCAGCGTCGCGACGAGCTCGGGGTTGTCGAACCGCTCGCCCCCGGTGGCGCGGGGACCTTGGCCCGCGGTCATGTCGGCGTCGAAGGTGAGGGCCACGGCGGGCCGCGCCCGCTCGCCGGGCGCCCTGCTGAACACCGGGGTCAGACCCTGCGGGCCCGGGGCGAGGGTGGGCGGGGCCGCGCGGTGGGCGGGGGCGGCGGGCCGCTCGGGCCGGGGCGCGGAGGCGGGCGCGTCGGGGGTGGTGCCGCAGGCCGTGAGGGCGGCCGCGGCGAGGGTGAGGAGGGCGGTCCACTTCCGGGTACGAGTGATCACACGCAGGACGGTATCGGCACACAAGCGGTAAATCGGGTAAGTGAGAGGTGGCGTCGCGGGGCCCGTTTGGCCTGGTGGGCACGGTGTGCCATCGTCCTGAGGGCGTCCATCGGCGCCCAGGGGAACCCGAGGAGTTGACGAGGCACCGATGTCCGAGACGCCCGACATCAGCTGGACCGAGCCCGCGGGGCCCGAGCCCGGGGCCGTTCGCGGAGCCCGCTGGCACTCCGAGAGCGGCGCGGCCGCCCCCAAAAGGGTGATCGTCGCGGACGACCGGATGAAGGCCGACAAGGCCTACCGCCTGGTCTGCGAGGGCACCGCGCTGCTGTGGCGCGGTGACTACCAAGGCGCGCGCCAGCTCCTGAAGGCGCTGGGGCGGCGCCTGGACCGCCTCACCCCGAAGCCCGGGTCGACCCCCGCGGAGACGTTCCACCGGCACCGCCAGTCCCGGGGCCACCGCGCCCGCGTGCTCGGCATGCTCCTGGTCGTCCTGGAGGACGACCACGCGCTCGACCTGCGCCGCGCCCCCGACGTGCGCCAGGCCTGCGCGGAGGCGTACGGCCCGCCCCAGGGGCGCACGGTCGTCTCGCTGCGCGAGCTGCTCGGTGTGATCGGCGCCCACGAGTGGCGCAAGAAGGGCGTGGAGATCCCGGCTGTCGGCGGCCGTATCCACCCGCACTACGGAGTGTTCTCGCCGATCCGCGGCGAGTACGTCGACCTGGTGGCCACGGCCCCGCTGCCCGCGCCCGCCCTCCAGGCGACCGGCACCGCCTTCGACCTCGGCACCGGCACCGGCGTGCTCGCCGCCGTCCTCGCCCGCCGCGGCGTCGGCCGGGTCGTCGCCACCGACAGCAGCCCCCGCGCCCTCGCCTGCGCCCGCGACAACGTGGAGCGGCTCGGCCTCACCGGCCGCGTCGAGGTCGTCGACGGCGGCGCGCTGTACCCGCGAGGCCGCGCCGCGCTCGTCGTGTGCAATCCGCCCTGGCTCCCCGCCCGCCCCACCTCCGCGGTGGAGCAGGGCGTGTACGACCCGGACAGCGCCATGCTGAAGGCGTTCCTCGCCGGGCTCGCCGCGCACCTGGAGCCCGCGGGCGAGGGCTGGCTGATCCTCTCCGACCTGGCAGAACACCTCGGCCTGCGCGGCCGCCAGGAGCTCCTGGACGCCTTCGACGCGGCGGGGCTCACCGTCGTCGACCGGCACGACGCCAAGCCCCGCCACCCGCGCGCCTCGGACCCCGGCGACCCCCTGCACACGGCCCGAGCCGCCGAGACCACCTCCCTGTGGCGGCTCGCCCCGGCCGGTTAGCCGCGGCTCCAGCGAAGCGCTACCCGTGCCAAGGGCCCGTGACGGCGAACGTCGTCCCCGGGTTGTAGCAGTTCACGTACATCGTGCGGTGGTCGGGGGAGAAGGTGACGCCCGCGAACTCGCCGTACTCGGGATCCTGCGGGGTGCCGATGGCCTGGGCGTTGCGGGCCATCGCGTACACCCGGCCGCCGCGCGTGACGCCGTACACGTGCTGGATCCCGCTGCCGTCCTCGCAGACCATGAGGCCGCCGCTGGGCGTCAGACAGATGTTGTCGGGGGACTCGCCGGGCAGCTGGACGTCCGTGTCCGGGCCGAAGACGATCACGAGGGTGAGGCAGCGGCGCGCGGGGTCGTAGCGCCAGACCTGGCCGTAGTGGTCGCCCGCCGAGCCCTCCGTTCTGCGCGCGTAGCTGGAGACGAAGTAGACGCAGCGGCCGCCCCAGTAGCAGCCCTCCAACTTCTGGGCGTGCGTGATGCCCTTCGGGCCGAAGTCCTGGTTGCGGATGGGCGTGGAGACCGCGAGCGGGTCCGGTACGTCGACCCACTCGACCCCGCGGAAGGACGCGCCGGTCTCCTGGACCGCCGACAGGTCGGGCAGTCCGGGCACGCGCATGGCCTGGAGGCGGCCGCCCGCGCGCAGCGAGCCCCTGCCGCCCTCGGGCCGGTCCGGCAGGAAGCGGTAGAACAGGCCGAACGGCTTCTGGAAGGCGTCCTCCGTCTCGTACACCACACCGCGCCACGGGTCGACCGCGATCGCCTCGTGCTGGAAGCGGCCCATGGCCGTCAGCGGGACGGCCCCGGTGCGGCGCGGGTCGACGGGGTCGACCTCGAAGATGAAGCCGTGGTCCTTGGTGTAGCCGTTCGTCCCGGCCTTGTCCTCGGTCTCCTCGCAGGTCAGCCAGGTGCCCCAGGGGGTCGGGCCGCCCGCGCAGTTGACGGCGGTGCCCGCGATGGCGACGCGCTCGCCGAGCACGTCGCCGTCGCGGTCGAGGGCGAGCGCCGTACAGCCGCCCTTGGCGGCCGGGTCGTAGGTCAGGCCCTTGACGGTCGGGACGCCGATCTTCGCGCCGACGCGGTTCTCGTGGTTGCGCACCAGGTGGACGCCGCCGCGCCGGCCGCGGAAGGCGGCCATGCCGTCGTGGTTGCTCGGCACCCTGCCCTCGCCGGAGCGCAGCGGGTCGCCCTCGCGGGACAGGACCTGGTAGCGGAAGCCCTCGGGCAGGTCGAGGAGTCCGGCCGGGTCGGGCACGAGCGGGCCGTAGCCCGCCCGGCCCTGGGCGGCCGCGGTGGCCGTGCCCGCGAACAGCTCCGACAGGGCGCCGGTGAAGGCGATGGACGCCCCCAAGGCGCCGGTGCGGGCGAGTACTTGACGTCTGGTCGCGCTGGGTCGTGTCGCGGACATGGGGCAACCTCCTGCTGGCGGACAGGACATGACCCGATTGTGTGTACCACGCGTCTCAGCCGTTCACGAGCCCCTTGGCGTCGCGTGCCAGCGCCGTCAGCCGCGAAATCGCCCGGAAGTACTTCTTTCGGTAGCCGCCGTTGAGCATGTCCTCGCCGAACAGCCGGTCGAAGGGGACACCGGAGGCGAGCACCGGCACCTCGCGGTCGTAGAGCCGGTCGGCGAGCACCACCAGGCGCAGCGCCGTCGACTGGTCGGGCACCGGCGTGACGTCGGTGAGGCAGACCGCGCGGAGGCCGTCGGTGAGGGCGCCGTACCGGCTCGGGTGGACGCGCGCGAGGTGGTCGAGCAGGTGCGGGAAGTCGTCCAGGCTCGCGCCCTCGGTGGCGTACGCGGCCTTGGTGACCTCCTCGTCCGAGTACGGCGCCGGGGCCTCGGGCAGGCCGCGGTGGCGGTAGTCCTCGCCGTCGATGCGCAGCGCTTTGAAGTGTGCCGACAGGCCCTGGATCTCACGCAGGAAGTCGGCGGCCGCGAACCGGCCCTCGCCGAGCTTGCCCGGCAGCGTGTTGGAGGTCGCGGCAAGGGCGACGCCCGCCTCGACGAGCTTGCCGAGCAGCGTGGACACCAGGACCGTGTCGCCCGGGTCGTCCAGCTCGAACTCGTCGATGCACAGCAGCCGGTGGCCGCTGAGGGTCTTGACCGTCTGCTGGAAGCCGAGCGCCCCGACGAGGTTCGTCAGCTCCACGAACGTGCCGAAGGCCTTCAGCGACGGCTCGGCCGGGGTGGCGTGCCACAGGGAGGCGAGCAGATGGGTCTTGCCGACGCCGTAGCCACCGTCGAGATACACCCCGCGCGGACCGGCGGGCGCGGCCTGCTTGGCCCGCCCGAACCACCTGCGTTTGCCCGACCCGCTCGCGTGCGCCCCGCCGAGCCCGGCCGCGAAGGTGCTCAGGACCCCGACGGCCTCGGTCTGGCTCGGCTGGTTCGGGTCCGGGATGTACGTAGCGAAGCGGACCGAGTCGAAGCGCGGCGGCGGCACCATCTCGGCGACGAGGCGGTCCGCGGGCACGTGCGGCTCGCGGGCGCACAGGGAGAGGGGGCCCGCTTCGGGTATGGGGCTCTGCCCGGAGGCGGCGGTGGAGGCTGACACGTCTATCCACTCTAGGCCCGGCCCGGGACCGTGTAAGACTGCCGGGCATGCGACGCCTGTTCCCTGTGACCGATCAGACATCCGAAACCGCCGGAACGCCGGGTTCTGTGACCGATCGCGAGTGGACCCTCGACGAGCTGGCCGAAGCCTACGCCTACCCGGACCAAAAGGGCCCCTGGCTGCGCGCCAACATGGTCTCCACCCTCGACGGCGCGGCCCAGCACGACGGCCGTTCCCAGCCCCTCTCCGGCGCCACCGACATGCGGATCTTCGGCGCCCTGCGGGGCCTCGCGGACGCCGTCGTGGTCGGTGCGGAAACGGTACGCCAGGAGGGTTACCGGCCAGCCCGCGCGCGGGAGGCCTTCGCCGCGCGCCGCGCCGGGGCCGGGCAGACGCCCGCGCCCGCCGTCGTCGTGCTCAGCGCGAGCCTGGAGCTCGACTTCACCCTGCCGCTGTTCACCGCGCCGCTGACGCCGACGCTCCTGGTGACCGGCGCCGCGGCGCCCACGGACCGGGTGGAGGCCGCGCGCAAGGCCGGGGCGGAGGTCGTGCTCGCCGGTGAGGGGGCCGGGGCGGAGCCCGCGCGGGTGGTCGCGGAGCTGGCCGAACGCGGGTTCGCCCGGCTGCTCACCGAGGGCGGGCCCCGGCTGCTCGGGCAGTTCGTGGCGGCGGGCGTGCTCGACGAGCTGTGTCTGACGGTGTCCCCGATGCTCACCGCGGGCGGGGCGCAGCGGATCGCGGGCGGGCCCGGGGTGCCGGTGCCGGAGCGGTTCGTACTGACGTCCGTACTGGAAGAGGCCGGGTTCCTCTTCACCCGATACCGTCGGTCCTGAGAATCAGCGGAATCCCCCGTTCCGTTTGCCGTCGGCGGGGCACACTAAAGTGCGCAGCCCCCGTCCAGGCACGGGGCAGGATGGTTTCCGCAGGGGCCTTGTCCACGGCCCACGGAGGAGAAGGGCGCCTGTCGTGTTCACAAGCGTATTGATGATCGAGAAGGCCCTGACGTCCGCCGACGTGGAGTTCGTCACCACCTTGCACGGCGAGGAGCCGGTCACCTTCCACGTCCTCCTGCAGCCGCGCGGGGACCAGGCGGACCGCCTCCTGCGGGCGATCGACGACGTGGCACTCGGCGAGCTCGACGAGGCGGTGCGCGAGGGGGGCGTACCGGAGGGCGACGCGGCCGTCGGCCCCGCCGAGCAGGCCCTCAGGGTCTCCCTCACCGCCCTGCGGGCCGCGGGCAGCACGGCCGAGGGCAAGCTCATCGAGGATCACCCCCTCGACGCGCTGCGCGAGCTCGTGGACGCGGCCGGGGCGGACGAGGTCATCGTGCTCACCGACCCCCACTACGTGGAGGAGTTCTTCCACCGCGACTGGGCCTCCCGGGCGCGCCACAAGGTCGGCGTGCCGGTCCTGAAGCTCTTCTCGCACAGCGAGAAGTAGCGGGCGCGGGAGCGGCCGGCGGCGCTCCGGCGGGGCTCCGGCGGGGCGGATAGGGTGGAGGCGCTCATGTCACCGTCACACCTCTCGGGAGAGAAGATGGCACCCGGCCTCCCCTCCGCCATGCCCCGACCGCACTTCATCGGCATCGGCGGCGCCGGAATGTCGGGCATCGCCAAGATCCTCGCCCAGCGCGGCGCCCGCGTCGCGGGCAGCGACGCCCGGGACTCCGCGACCGCCGCCGCCCTGCGCGAGCTCGGCGTGACGGTGCACGTCGGGCACGCCGCGGAGCACCTGGCCGACGACGCCAGCTGCGTCGTCGTCTCCTCGGCGATCCGCGCCGACAACCCGGAGCTGGCCCGCGCCGCGGAGCTCGGCATCCCGGTCGTGCACCGCTCGGACGCGCTCGCCGCGCTGATGGACGGCCTGCGTCCGCTCGCCGTCGCGGGCACGCACGGCAAGACCACGACCACGTCCATGCTCGCCGTGAGCCTGTCCGCGCTCGGCCTGCACCCCTCGTACGCCATCGGCGGCGACCTCGACGCCCCCGGCTCCAACGCCGACCACGGCACCGGCGAGATCTTCGTCGCCGAGGCCGATGAAAGCGACCGCAGCTTCCACAAGTACGCCCCCGAGGTCGCCATCGTCCTCAACGTGGAGCTGGACCACCACGCCAACTACGCCTCCATGGACGAGATCTACGAGTCCTTCGAGACGTTCGCCGACAAGATCGTCCCCGGTGGCACGCTGGTGGTCGCCGCCGACCACGACGGCGCCCGCGAACTGACCCGGCGGCTCGCCAAGCGCGGCACCGGCCCGCGGATCGTCACCTACGGCGAGTCCGCCGACGCCGACGTGCGGATCACGGACGTGACCCCCCAGGGCCTCAAGAGCGAGGTCACCGTCGTCCTCGACGGCACCGAGCTGCGCTTCGCCGTGTCCGTGCCCGGCCGCCACTACGCGCACAACGCGGTCGCCGCGCTCGCCGCGGGCGTCGCCCTCGGCGTCCCCGCCGCCGAGCTGGCCCCCGCCCTCGCCGCCTACACCGGCGTCAAGCGCCGCCTCCAGCTCAAGGGCGAGGCGCGCGGCGTCCAGGTCGTCGACAGCTACGCGCACCACCCGACGGAGATGACCGCCGACCTGGAGGCGATGCGCGGCGCCGCGGCCGACGCCCGCCTCCTCGTCCTCTTCCAGCCGCACCTGTTCTCCCGCACCCAGGAGCTGGGCCGCGAGATGGGCGCGGCCCTGGCGCTCGCCGACGCCTCCGTCGTGCTCGACATCTACCCCGCGCGCGAGGACCCGATCCCCGGCGTGACCAGCGCACTCATCATCGACGCCGCCACCGCCGCGGGCGCCGACGTACGGGCCGCGCGGGACAAGGAGAGCGCCCCGGAGCTGATCGCGGGAATGGCGCGCCCCGGTGACCTCGTTCTCACCATGGGAGCGGGCGACGTCACCGACCTCGGCCCGCGGATCCTGGACCACCTGGCCGCCCAGTAGGACCACCGCGTACATCGCGTACTTCACGTAAGGGGATGCGTTCCATGGCGTACGACGTCGAGAAGCCCGACGAGCAGTGGCGTGCGGAGCTGACCCCCGCGGAGTACGCCGTCCTGCGCCAGGCGGGCACCGAGCCCGCCTTCCGGGGCGAGTACACGGACACGACGACCAAGGGCGTCTACTCCTGCCGGGCCTGCGGCGCGGAGCTGTTCACGTCCGGCGAGAAGTTCGAGTCCCACTGCGGCTGGCCGAGCTTCTTCGACCCCAAGGACAGCGACGCCGTGGAGCTCCTGTCGGACACCTCGCACGGCATGGTCCGCACGGAGGTCCGCTGCGCCCGCTGCGGCTCCCACCTCGGCCACGTCTTCGAGGGCGAGGGCTACCCGACCCCGACGGACCAGCGCTACTGCATCAACTCCATCTCGCTGCGGCTGACGCCGGACGAGGGCTGACCGGCCGGGACGGCCCGCGACGTCCCGTCACGCGGTGAGCGTGAGCCGCAGTGACTTGAGGCCGTTGATGAAGTGCGAGACCAGGCGGGCGGGCGGGGCGGCGAGGCCGATGAACGGGGTGACCGCGAGCGACTCCTCGTACAGGACCGACAGTTGCAGGCGGGCGAAGTGCGCGCCCAGGCAGACGTGCGGGCCGTCGCCGAACGCCACGTGCGGGTTCGGGGACCGCGTCAGGTCGAGCCGGTCGGGGTCGGCGAAGGCGCGCTCGTCGCGGTGGGCGGCGGCGTGGAAGACCACCACCTTGTCGCCGCGCCGGATCCGCCGCCCGGCCAGCTCGGTGTCGCGCGCGGCGGTGCGCCTAAAGCTCAGCACCGGCGGGTGCCAGCGCAGCAGCTCCTCCACCGCCCCGGCCAGCGGGGCCGCGCCCGCGCGCAGGCGGCGCTGCTCGTCCGGGTGCTCGGCGAGCGCCAGCAGGCCGCCGGGCGCGGCCCCGCGCACGGTGTCGTTGCCCGCGACCGTGAGCAGGAAGAAGCACATCTCCAGCTCCGGCGCGCTCACCTCGGGCGTGGTGGCCAGCGTGGTGAGCACGTCGTCGCCGGGGTGGCGCCGCTTGTACGCCGCGAGCTCGCCCGCGTACGCGAACATGTCGCGCAGCATCGCGGGGGAGCGCGGGTTCACCGGCCGCCCGTCGGCGCCGACGACCGGCTCGCCCGCCTCGTCCGGGTCCTGGTAGCCGATGACGCGCCGCGTCCAGTCCAGGAGCAGGCCCCGGTCGGAGGGCGGCACGCCGAGCAGGTCCGCGAGGTTGAGGACCGCGTAGTCGTCGGTGACCGCCGCGACCACGTCGCAGCCGCCGTCCCCGGCGCGGGCCTCGGCGACGGCCCCCGCGAGGAGCGTGCGCGCCCGCCGCCGGGCCAGGGCCTCGAACCGCGCCACCCGGCGCGGCGTGAAGGCCCGGCTCACCAGGCGGCGCAGCCTGCCGTGGTCCGTGGACTCCCCGCTGCCCGACCGGAGCCGAGAGCTCGGGGAAGGATCCTGATTGAGCATCATGCGGCGGATGAACGGCAGGTCGTCCGGGTCCGGGTCGCGGATCTGGGTGGCGCCCAGATACGAGGAGTACGCCGTCGCGTCCTTGAGTACCGCCGTCACGTCCGCGTGCCGCGTCACCGCCCAGAAGCCGGGCCCGGCGGGCCAGCCGAGCACCGACGGCTCCTCCTGCCAGGCCACCGGGTGGTGGTCGCGCAGCACGCGGTAGCGGTCGTAGGGCACGGCTCGCGCGTACAGGCGCGGGTCGAAGACGTCCGGCACCCCGACGACCCCGCCGCCCGCCGCCGCGCGGCTCTCCGGCGCGGGGGCCCGGCGTACGGAGGGCCGCTCCGGGGTGGACGTCACGCGCTGCCGGTCCCGGCCGTCTCCGCCGTGCCGTCGTCCGCCCGGAGGAAGTCCTCCACCACGCGGATCAGGTCCAGGGGCGACTCGTCCATGGCGTTGTGCCCGGTGCCCGGCAGTTCCACGAGTTCGGCGCGGGGGAAGGCGGGCAGCCAGGTCTGGCGCATGACGTCCGCCGACAGGGCCGGGTCGAGGGCGCCGACCACGGCGAGCGCGGGCACCGGTGAACCCGCCACGCGGTCCTGGAAGTCGTTGCCCGCCCAGGAGTCGAGCCAGGCGCGGAACGCCTTCGCGTCGCTGCGGGCGAAGGACAGGTCCACCATGCGGCGCAGCCACGCGGCCGGGCGCCCGCCGCCGGTGGTGAAGTCGATGATGGCCCGGCGGCTGTCGGCCGCGTGCCCGGCCGACTCGAACAGCTCCCGCTGCTCCGGCGGCATCGCGACGCCCGACGCGGGCACCGGGGAGATCCCGACGATCCGGCGCACCCGGTCCGGCACGTCGGCGAGGACGTGCTGCGCCACGCCGCCGCCCATCGAGTGCCCGACCACCGAGAACCGCGCCCAGCCCAGGTGGTCCGCGAGGGCCACGACGTCGGCGGCGGCCTCGGCCGTGGTGAACGCCCCGGGCACGTCCCGCGCCTCGCCGTAGCCGCGCAGGTCCACCACGGCGAACTCGAAGGCGCCCGTGTCCAGGTCGGCGAGGACCGGCGCGTACGCCGACCGGTCGGCGAGCCAGCCGTGGACGACGATCACCTTGTGCGGGCCTTCGCCCACCAGGTCATGAGGGAGCGTGAAGGAGGTCACGACCGCCACGATGGCCGCGAATCCCAAGCCGCGCAAGGGTGCGGCGGCCCGTCGGGACCGGCGTCCCCAGGGCCCCGCGGGCGGCTGGATTTCCCCCTGGTGGCGGGAAGTTGGCCGACCGCCTGCGGGCGGCGCCCCCGGGTGGTCAGAATGTGGCATGGCCATCCGCCGCCGCAGCTACCGGCTCGCCGAGGAGCCGGTCACCGGAGCCGTCCGACTGATCCCTGTCCCCGCGTCCGCGCCCCCGTCACCCCTGTCCGCGCACGCCGACGGGGCCGAACGCGAGGACCAGCGACAGCTCCGGGAGTGGGCCGAACTGGCCATCGGCACCGGGCACACCCGGAGCCGAGGCCACTCGGGCGACGGCACCGGCCTCAGTTACAGCAGGCTGCCGGACGGCGGCAGCCTGCTGTGCGCCACGGCCCCCGGGGGCGACGTGGCGGCGTACCACCTGACCGAAGCCGACACGCTCGCCCGGTTCGCCGAGGAGTGGCCCATCACCTGGTGGGGAGCGGGGGAAACCGGGGAAGCCGCCGCGGACCCCGTGCCCGCCGCCGTCGGGCACGACGAGCTCGTCGCCTTCGCCCGCGCCCACGAGACCCGCGTCGCCCCCTTCCTCGCCGACGTACGGCGCCTGTTCGACGACCCGGCCGGGCGGCAGCTCGTCGTCGCCGAGGAGAGACCCGGGGCCGTCGCCCGCTGGATCGCCCTGGCCTGCGCCTCGCTGCCCGCCGCGTACGTGCCGTCGCTGACGTTCACCACCGGCGCCGCCGACCCCGGGCGCGCCCCGCAGCACATCGTCGGCATCGGGCCCGACGCCGACTTCGACCGGGGCGACCCCACCGTCCTCGACCACCTCTACCGCGTCCACGACGGCCTCGGCGGGCCCGGCAGCCCGCCCCGCACCGACACCTGGGCCACCTGGACCGCCCGCCTCTGGCTCGCCGGGGAGCCGCTGCCCGAGGCCGCCGCCGACGGCGACCCCTTCGCGCCGGGCCCGCTCGTCCCGCGCATGCTGCGCGCCGGGCTCCTCACCGGGCGCGAGCTGACCGGGCTCGACGGCGACGCGCTGCGGGCGGCCGTCGCCACCCTCGCCGCGTCCGTGGCCGACCCCCGCGCCGACCCCGCCGCCCTGCTCGCCGTCTGCCGCGAGCTGCACGCCCACGACCCCGGCGCCGCGGCCCCCCTCGCGCTCGCCCTCGCCCGGCACCGGCTCGGCGCCGCGCGCCCCGAGGAACTGCCCGGCGAACTCACCGCCGTCTGCGCCGAGGTGCCGCTCGACGCCGAGGCCGAGCGGGCCCTGCGCGGCGAGTACGGCGGCGACGCCGACAAGGCGCTGCGGCGCGCCCTGCGCGACCCCGTCGACACCTGGGCCGAGCCGCTGCGCGTCGCCCTCGCCGTCGGCGCCGACGACGGGCGCGGCATCGACGAGGCCATCGAGAGGCTCGCCCGCGCGCTGCGCGACCCCACCGGAGCCGAGCGCGCACCGGCCGTGCGGGTCCTCGACGGCGTCGGCAGCGAGCCGCTGACCCGCCGCGTCCTGCGCCGCCTCGCCGACACCCCGCACACCCGCCGCCTCGACCTGCTCGTGTCGCTCGCCGACTCGCCGTACGGCGACTGGCTGCGCCGCAACCTCGACGAGAACGCGCCGCTGCCGCTGCGCCTCGCCGAGGCCGCCGCCCGCTGGCGGGCGGGCGGCGCGGGCCTGCGCGGCATGGAGCTGTTCGCGAAGCTCACCGAGGTCCTCCCGCGCCGCCGTGTCACCGACGCGGACACGCTCCAGCAGCTGTGGTGGCTGGTCTGGGGCAGCTCCTGCCCCGCCCCCGCCGAACTGTCGTGGGTGGCGCACACCTGCACGATGCGGCTGCTCGTCGCCGCCGGGTACGGGCTGCGCATGACGGGCCTGCTCGCCGCGCCGGACGGCGTGGACAGGGAGCTCGTCGGGTTCGCCGCCGACCTGCTGCACGAGACGCAGCTGCCCCGGCGGGACCGCGCCACCGCCGAACTGCTCGTCGTCGCCCAGGACCTCGCCGACGGCCGCAAGGTTGCCCTGCGGCAGGGCCTGCGCCGCTTCGAGGCGCTGTGCGTCGACGCGGGCCCCCTCGGCGCCAACGTGCGGCGCGGCGTGTTCCGGCTCGTCGCCCTCGCCCTGGCCCGCGCGGACGCCGACCAGCTGGCCCGCCCGCCCGCCTTCGGCCAGCTGGTCGCGGCCGGACCCGAACTCCTCGACCCCTACCGGGCGTTCATGCTCGACGAGGGCCGCAGGGAGCGCCTGGAGCGCGAGCTCCCGCTGCGGCCCGCCGAGGTCGCCGCGTACTACTACCTGTGGCGGCCGCGCGAGCGCCGCGGCATCAGCCACGACTGGCGGCGCGTCGCCGCCGAACTGCTCGACGAGGTCCTCGGGCCCGTCGCCGTCCGCCTCGACGACCGGCAGCTCTCCCAGGTGGCCGACGCCATGCTCGACCGCCAGGGCATCGACCGCGTCCGGGAGTGGACCGCCTGGCGCAACAGCTTCCGTGCCCGCTGACCGCCGCGGGCGCCCCGGGGCGAAACCGGCGCCCGGCGCCCGGCGTCCTTACGTACCGACCGATCCCCCTGGAGAGGGCCAGCGTGAAACAAGCCGACCACAGCAGTGACACCACCGAGATCGTCGACAACTTCCCGGGCGGCTCCATGGCCAGCCGCCCCGTCCACTTCATCTGGATGCTCGACTGCTCGGGCTCCATGAGCGTCAACGGCAAGATCGGCCAGCTGAACTTCGCCATCCGCGAGGCCATCCCGGAGATGCAGCAGGCCGCCGACTCCAACCCCGCCGCGTCGCTGCTCGTCCGCGCCATCTCCTTCGCCAGCGGCGCCAGTTGGCACGTCGGCGAGCCGACCCCGGTGAACAACTTCTCCTGGGAGGACGTCCACACGTACGGCGGCACGGACATGGGCGCCGCCTTCAAGCTCGCCGCGGGAGCCCTGCAGACGCCGCCGATGCCGCAGCGCGCGCTGCCGCCGGTGCTCGCGCTCGCCTCGGACGGACAGCCCACCGACGACTGGCGGGCGGGCCTGCGCGCCATCGACAGCACGCCCTGGGGCAAGCGGGCCGTGCGCGTCGCCGTGGCCATCGGCGACGACGCGGACAAGAGCATGCTCAAGGAGTTCCTCGCCAACCCCGAGCTGGAGCCGCTCCAGGCCAAGAACCCGCGCCAGCTCGCCGCCGCCATCCGCTGGATGTCCACGGCGGTCGTCAAGGACGCCTCGACGCCCAAGGTCGAGGACGCCAAGCCCGCGACGCCCCTTGGCCCGCCGCTGACCAAGGTCGAGGGCGAAGCCGACATCTGGTGACCGCCGAGCAGGGGACAGGCCGCGCCACGGACGTCCGCTGGGCCCTCCTCACCGGCGGGGTCAAGGGCGTCGGCAAGAAGTACAGCCAGGACTGCTGGGCCGCCAAGGCCACCGCGGACGGCCGCGCCGTCGTCCTCACGGTCGCCGACGGCCACGGCTCCGCCGCGCACTTCCGCAGCGACCTGGGGGCCCGCTGGGCCGTCGAGGAGTTCACGGCGTGCGCGGAGGTCTTCGCGCACGAGGCGGTGCGGGTCGGCGCGGACGCCGCGGCCTGGCCGGAGCTGCGGGCCGAGGCCCGGCTCCTGCCGCAGGCCGTCGGGCACCGCTGGCACCGGCGCGCGCTGTTCCACGACAGCAGCGCGCCCGCGCGGGGCGCCGCCCCCGCCCAGCGCGCCGCAGCCCACCGGCGGGCGCGCGGCCGCGGCGCCCCGGACCTGGCCGCCTACGGCAGCACGCTGCTCGGCGCCGTCCTCACCGAACACACGCTGCTGTGCTGGCAGTTGGGCGACGGCGACATCGTCCTCGTGGACGACGGGGGCGAGCCGCACACCCCGCTGTCCAGCGGCCCGGACCTGGGCGACGAGACCGACTCGCTGTGCGAGCCGGAGCCGTGGCGCAAGACCCGTACGCACTGGCAGCCCATCACCGGGGGACCGCCGCCCGCCGTGCTGCTCTCCACCGACGGCCTGTCGAAGAGCTTCGCCGACCACCAGGGCTTCCTCGACTTCGCCACCGGGGTGCGCGAGCGGGCCGTCGCGCAGGGCCTGGCGGCGGTGCAGGGCCAGCTCGCGGACTGGCTGGCGCGGGCGGCGAAGTACTCGGGCGACGACACGACCCTCGTCGGGGCGTTCGGCGCCCGGCACGACACGAGTGACGCCACAGGAGGACACGAACCGCATGAGTGAAGGAACGGGGACCCCAGCATGAGCAACGGCATGCTCGCCCGCGGGAAGAAGCTGGTGGCCGAGTCGGGAGAGCGCGTCACGGTCGCGGAGCTCTTCGGCTCCGGCGGCCAGGGCGAGGTGTACCGCGTCACGACGGCCACCGGCGACCGGGCCGTGAAGTGGTACTACCCGCAGCTCGCCGACGCCCGCCAGAAGCACATCCTGGAAGGCCTCATCGAGAAGGGGTGGGACGACGACCGCTTCCTGTGGCCGCAGTCCATCGTGATGGACCCCGACGGCAAGGAGCCCGGCTTCGGCTACCTCATGGACGTGCGCCCGGCGCGGTTCCAGGACCTGCCCGCCCTGTTCCGCCGCGACCCGTCCGTCAAGGACGCCACGATGCGCACCCTGGTGACGGTCGCCCTGCACACCGTCGAGGCCTACCGCGCGCTGCACTCCAAGGGCATCGCCTACCGCGACATCAACTGGGGCAACATCTTCTTCGACCCGCGCACCGGCGACGTCCTGGTGTGCGACAACGACAACGCGGTCGTGGAGGGCGCCCTCGCCGGAGTCGCGGGCACCATGGACTTCATGGCGCCGGAGCTGGTGCGCGGCGACAAGGGCGCCCAGCCCGGCACCCAGACCGACCTGCACTCCCTCGCGGTGCTCCTGTTCCTGCTCCTGATGAACGACCACCCCTTCAACGGCGCCCTCGCCCTGCGCATCCACTGCATGGGCGAGTCCGCCAAGCGCAAGCTGTACGGCTCCGACCCGGTGTTCGTGTACGACCCCGAGGACACCCGCAACCGCCCGGTGGTGGGGGAGCAGCCGACCGTCATCGCCACCTGGGCGGCCCTGCCGCGGATCCTGCGGGACCTGTTCGTCCAGACGTTCACGCACGGGCTGCGCAGCCCGGCGCGGCGGGTGCGCGAGTCCCAGTGGCGGGACGCGCTCAGCCAGGTCCTGGACGCGATCACGCAGTGCCGGGGCTGCGGCAAGCAGAACCTCACCCAGCCCGACGGGGCGCCGCCCGACTGCTGGAAGTGCGGCAAGCCGCTCCAGCTGCCGCCCCGGCTCGAGCTGGTCACCGCCACCGGCACCACGCTGCGCACCCGGCGCGGCATCCGCCTCGACCCGAGCGCCCGCCTCTACGCCCACCACCTGGACGGCGACCCGGAGCGCCACGACTTCCGGGCCGTGGTCGGCGAGGTCACCGAACACCCTCAGCAGCGCGGCCGGTTCGGCCTCACCAACCGCACCCGCGGTACGTGGACGGCCCGCAAGCAGGACGGTACGGTCCTGGACGTGGAGCCGGGCCGCACGGTCGGCCTCCAGCGGGGGCTGCTCCTGGAGTTCGGCGGCGGCGCGGAGGCCGAGGTCAAGGACTAGGGCCCGGCCCGTCAGGGAGCGGGAGTCGTGCCGCGCCGCAGGAAGCGGTGCCACCACGGCCTGCGCGCGGGCGGCCCGGGCGGGAGCGGGGGCGGCGCCGCGGGCAGGGTGACCCGGGCGGGCGCGGCCGGGACGGCCACGGCGTCCGGGCGCGGCAGCGGCGCGACCGTCACCGTGCAGGCCGTCTCCGGCACGGCGAGGGTGACCTTCCCGCCCGCGGCCAGATGCGTGCTGCGGGCCACGCTGCGCTCCTCGCGGCGGGCCCCGTCGTCCCAGGCCACGCGCGCGAGCACGGCGGGCTCGGGCCAGGTGAAGCGCACCTCGGCCCGGCCCGCACCGATCCGGCGTACCGTCACATCCCTGATGGGGCAGGGGTGTTCGACGACGACGCTCGGCCCGGCCACCGCGCGCTCGCCGAGCGTGCTCACCGCGGTGAGGCGCAGCCGCCGCCCGGGCGGCGCCGTCACCTCCAGCTTCCGCGCCGGGGCCGGGGCGGCGCCGAGTTCCACGTACCGCGCCGACACGTCCGCGCCGGGTGCGACCGGGCCCGCGGGCCACGCCACCAGCGTGCCCTCGCCCCGCTCCGGGGCGCTCCAGGCGAGCCGCACCCGGTCCCCGGCGCGGTGCGCGGTCAGCTCCGTGACCGGCGCGGGCCACTCCTCGACCCGGACGGTGACGCGCGCCCCCGGCGACCAGGCGGTGCCGCCGCCCGGGCCGCCGCCCGGATAGCCGCAGCTCACCTCGTACGCGTACGTCCCCACGGGCAGGGACACGTCCAGGAGGCGGTCGGGCCCGCTCGCCACGACGGTGGGCGGGGCGCCGTCCGCCGAGCGCCGCACGCGGACGGCGGTCGCGGCCGGGTGGGGGCGCCAGTGCAGCCGGACGCCGTCGGGCACGAGGACCGCCGTCAGATCGGAGGCGTCCGGGGCGATCAGGACGGGCGCGGTGACGAGCGGCACCCCGATCACCCGGCCGCCGCGCAGCGGCACGACCGCGTAGCGCAGGGCCCGGCCGAGGGGGGCCCGGGCGTCCTCGGCGGTCAACCCCGAGGGCGGGACGGTGAGTTCGGTGGCCCGCTCCGGCTCGCCGTCGGGGAAGCGAAGGACCTGGTACGTCACGGTGGTGCTGACCCGGGGCGGCCGCCAGGTCAGGCGTACGCGGAGGTCGTCGACGGCCACCGTGGTGGGGGCCCGGCCGGGTGCCGCGGTGGCGTCGGCCAGGCCGGTGGCGGCGCGCAGCAGGCCCGTACGGGTCTCCGGGGCGTCCTCGGCCTCCCGCAGCGCACCGAGCCACGCGGTGGCGGCGCCGCGCCAGTCGCCGCGCTCCTCCAGGGCGTCCGCGCGGGCGGCGAGCCGGGCCACGGCGGCGGAGCGGGCCCGCAGCGAGCCGAGCAGCCGCGCGAGGACGTGGTCCTGGGGCGCCCGGGGCAGCGCGTCGGCCACGCGTTCGGCGGCGCGCAGGCGGCGCCCCGGCCAGACGTCGTTCACGGTCTCGGCGGCCCGGCGCAGCGGCCCTTCGGCCGGGAAGCCCGCGTCGACGGCGGCGGCGAGCAGCCGGGCCTCGCTGCGGTGCACGCCGAGCGCGGCCACGTCGTCGGCGGTGGTCGCGGCGCCCTCCGGCCCCGGTGCGCGGTCCTTGAGCAGACAGCACAGCTCCCACAGGACCACCCGGCGCAGGCCCATCGGGTCGTCGCGGGCGAGGGTCTCCAGGGTGTCGACGACGGCCGCCGCGGTGAGGGCGCGCGGGTCGGCGGACGTCCGCCAGGCGTCCTGCGCCTGCCGTACGTACGGCACGTCCACGCGCTGCCACAGGCCGCCGCGGCCGGGGAACCACAGGCCGTCCAGGACGCGGAAGCCGTCGTCCGTCTCCGCCTGCGGCAGGGTGCCGAAGACTCCGGCGGCCGCGCGCCGCCGCGCGGGTTCGCGCAGCAGGCCCGCGGCGTGCTGGAACCCCAGGTCGCGCAGCGCGGCGCGCAGGGCGGTGTAGCCGCGCATGCCGGGGAACTCGGGGAGCGCGGGCAGCGGCGGCAGCGTGCCGGTGCCCGTGGCCCGGACGCCGGGCCGCCAGCTCTGCGCCACCGGTCAGCCTCCGGGCGCCGTGAAGAAGTACACGCGGACCACGGCCGTGGACGTGTCGGCGCTCAGGTCGTGGAAGTCGTCGGTGGCGGTCTTGCCGCTGAACATCGCCGGACGCCCCTTGCTCAGCTGGGAGTTGACCAGATGGGCGTACTCCGTGCCGCCCGGGCCGCCGCCGAAGGTCAGCACGAGCGCGGCCCTGCGCCCCTCCCACCTGCGGGTCTCGCGGCCGATCTGCCGCGCGAGCGACTTCTTGTCGACGCCCTTGACCGCGAACTCCTCCGGCTCGCGCGCCACCGACGGCGGGCCGGTGGGTTTGGGCTTCTCCTTGGCGTGCGCGCCCGCGCCGCCCGGCGGCTTCGGGCGCGCGGCCAGCGGGTCGGGCCGGTCGGCCATCGACACCAGGGCGAGGACGAGCAGCAGGTCGGCGAAGAGCCAGCCCGCGAGGACGACCCCGGCGACCCGGCTGCCGCGCTGCCGTCGGCGCGGGGTCACGTGTCGGCTCCGGGGGGCGCGGCCGGGCGCCGTGGCGGCGGGCGCAGGGCGGTGGTGCGGTCGGACCGCACGTCGTCCTCGGCGGCCTCGTGGCGGCGCCCGCCGCTCAGGGCGGGGTCGTCCTGGACGTCCTCCGGCTCGGGGGCGGGGTCCGGCCGCGGGGGCGGGGGCGCCGGGCCCTCGTCCGCCGGGGGTGGCGCGGAGGCCGGGGAGCCGTTCGTGCCGCGCGTGCCGTTCGGGCCGTTCGGGCCGTTCGTGCCGGGCCAGGGCGACGCCGCAGGAGCCGCCGCTCCGTACGGACCGGGTTCCCCGTACGGGGCGGACGTTCCGTACGGACTCGACGTCCCGTACGGGTCCGGTCCGGCGCGGTGTCCCTCCGACCCGTTCCGTGAGGGCGCCGTCGCGAGGGACCGGACGCCCGTCTCCAAGCGGGCCGCCGCGTCCTGCCAGTGCGCGGCCGCCGCGTCCCAGCGCTCGGTGGCCTCGCGCATGCCGTCCACCGCGTCGTTCGTACGGCCCGTGCTGGTCACCAGGGCCGCGCAGGCCTGCTCGGTGGCCTGGGCCACCGCGTCCGTCTTGGTGACGAGGTCCTTCTGGGTGGTGACGAGGGAGCGCAGCGAGGTCTCGACGGTCGTGCCCACCGTCTTGACCAGGTCGCCGAGCTGCCGCGTGGCGGCGACGCCCACGGTGCTCGCCTCGGCCGTGGCGCGCTGGCCCTCGCGCACCGCCGTCTCGATGCGGTCGGCGGCCGCGCCCAGCTTCGGCACCTCGGCGGTGAGCTTGCCCGCCGCCGTCTGGAGGGCCGTCGTCGCGCTGGTGACGGAGCCGGTGGCGGCGACGAGCGCCTTGTGGTTGTGGTCGGCCTCGGCGGCCAGCGAGCGCATCTCCTTGGCGGCTTTGGTGAGTTCGGAGGTGAACTGCTTCGGCGAGGCGCTGCGGTGCGGCGCGAGCAGCATCTGGAGGCGGGTCAGGACGGACGCGAGGTCCGCGAGCAGCCGCTCGCGCTCCGCCTCCTGGGCGTCCTCCTCGCGCTCGGCCCGCGTGCGTACGCGCGCGTGCACCACGGACAGGAGGACGAGCAGGGCGATGAGGACCACCGCCATCAGGGCCACGTTCTCGAACCGGCCAAGGGGCGACAGATGGCCGCCGAAGCCCGACTGCCACAGCTGGAGGAAGGGCCGCGTGGCCTCCTTGCGGTCCACCTTGCTCAGTTCCCCGTACGCGTGCACCGCCTCGCGCAGGCCGAACCAGGTCACCAGGAGCGGGACGAAGACCAGCGCGCCGAGCGCGGCCTCCAGGAGCCCGTCGCGCCGCGCCGAGGGTCTCCTGCCGCGCGCGGTGACGCTCTCCGGGCGGACGTAGACGTGCACGAGGTCCAGCTCGGACCAGCGGTCCAGGCGTTTGTCGTTGGTCACGTCGTGGGCCAGGACGTCGAGTTCGGCGGCGCGCGGGCCGAGCGCCGGGTGTCCCGCAAGGTCCTGCAGTTGCTTGATGAGCTCCTGCTTGTCCAGCAGCTGTGCGGGCGTCAAGCGCGTACTCCCTGTCTCGGGACCGGTGCGTGACCGTCGAGTGCCTCGCCCTTGAGGGCCTCGTCAGTCGAGGACGTCACCCCTGCCGCGACGGTTCCTGCCGTCGCGACTCAGCCGGGCCAACAGCGCCTCGGCGTCGGGGTGTTCAGGGTCCCACGTGAGGCACTTGCCAAGGGCCTCAATCGCCTCATCGCGTGCGCCCCGCCGGTGCAGCTCCCGGGCGTGGCGGTAGGTGCGGCGGGCGAGCAGGTCCCGCACCCGCTCGTTCGTGGGGTCGTGGCCGTACGCGCAGCGCAGCCAGCGCTCGGCGTCGGGGAAGTGGTCGGGCGCCACGTCGGCCATGGCGGCCGCGCAGTGCACGTCGATCATCGCGTCGAGCACGTCGGCGCGCGCCGGGTGCGCGGTGGCCTCCTGCCAGGCCAGGTGCGAGGCCTGCACGGCGTGCTCGTACCGGCCGAGGTCGAGCAGGACCCGGGCCCGGGCCAGCTGCCGCCGGGCGGCGTGGCTGAGGGGGTCGGCCTCCTCGGAGGGTGCCGGTGGGGCCGGGGCTTCCGGTTGGCCGGAGGGCTGTGGGGGTGGCTGGTCGGAGAGCTGTGGTCGTGGCGGGTCGGAGAGCTGTAGTGGTGGCCGGTCGGAGACGTGCGGGGATGGCCGGTCGGAGAGGTGTGGGGGCGGCCGGTCGGAGTCGTCCGGCTCCGCTGCTGTCTCCACTGCCGTCTCCGGTGCCGCCGTCGCTCCCGTCAGGCCTTCGAGGAGCTCCCGTGCCTCCGCCACGATGTCCCTGAGCAGCGCCACCGCTTCCTTTCTGCGGCCCTGCCCGGCCAGTTCGCGGGCCTGCGCCACATCGCGGCGCGCCGGACCGGGGGCATCGTCCGGGGCGAGCAGCGTCGCGGTGAGCGAGGGCGCCTCCGCGAGGGTGTCGCGCCCCGGGTCGGGGGGTTCGAGCGGGCCCTCCTCCAGGGACGCCGCGCCGGACGCGGAGGCGCCCCCGCCCGCGAGCCGCACCGCGTGCTTGAGGGCGCCGAGCGCGAGCAGCTCCCGGGGCCCGTGCGCGGTGCTCCGGCCCAGGTCCGCCACGCCCGAGCGGACCTGCGCGAGCCGCGTGGCGCCCCCGACGAGCAGCAGCGTGTCCACGTCCGGGCGGGCCAGGGCCGACGCGCCGAGCAGGTCGTGGGCGCGCCGCACGGTCCGGCGCACATGCGGTTCGAGGAAGGCGTCGAGGTGCGGCCGGGTGATCCGCATCCGCAGCGGCGGCCCGTGGCCGAGGTCGAGGGTGAGCGCGGCGGAGTCCGCGGCCGACCCCTCGGCGCCGCCCAGCTCCTCGCGCGCCTCCTGGGCCCGCTCCCGGTGGCCGAGCCACCGCCGCGCGCTGCCCCCGGTCACGGAGGCGGGGCCCCGGTGGGCCCGAAGCAGCCGGACCGCGGAGGCGAGCGCGGCCTCGTCGAAGGCCCGGCCGCCGGAGGTGGCCGCGCCGTCGTAGCCGAGCGCGCGGTAGTGGCCGCGCACCCCGCGCACCAGGCCCAGTTCGAAGCCGTCGTAGCCCATGCCGTACACCAGGAAGGTGCCGCTGTCGCGGTCCGTGGTGTGCCCCATGACGGCGGCCAGCGAGTCGCTGATGAGGCGCACCGGCGTGAGCCCGGCCGCGGCCGCCGCGTCGCGCAGGGCCTGGCGCTGCCGCGACTGGAAGGCGGCGGGCACGCTGATCACCGTCTGCGTCACGGCCCCCGCGCGGGCCTCGACGCGCTCGCGCAGCGCCCGCAGCATCCGCGCCGCGACCGTCTCGGCGTCCTCCGTGCCGTCCCGCCACGGCACCGGACTGCCGCTGCCGAGCAGGGACTTGACGCTGGGGAACACCACCGGCAGGACCCCCGCGGCGGCCGGGGCGCACACCAGCCACGGCCACTCGGCGGCGGGCAGGTCGAGGCGGCGCACCGGCTTGCCGGGCACCGCGTAGAGCGCCCGCACCCCCGTCGCGCCGAAGTCCACGCCGAGGCTGACCCGGCCCTCGGCGTCCCGCGCCGTCACCCCCGTGCCCCCCGCTGCCGTCATCCGCCTGCCATATCGTCAGGGACTTGGAGGATGCCGTCGTAGTCCCGCCTGCTCGGCAGCGACGGCACGGCGCGCTCGGAGTAGGCCACCGCGATCATGCTGCGCAGGTTCTTGGCCTGCTCGGCGGTCTGGATGCGGTTGCCGTTGCGGTGGGCCGACTTGACCTGCTCCACGGCCTCGCTGATCGCCTTGACGGTCTCCAGGGGCGCGCCGTCCGAGGCCAGTTCGGCCTGGCGGAACTGGCTGGCGAGCCCGCACTGGTGGTACATGTCGTCGAGCAGCAGCTCGGTGAGGCGCTGGTACTCGCCGCTGTCGCCCATCTCCACGGCCCGCTGCGCCTGGGTGATGTCGCGGCGCACCTTCAGCTCCTGGGTGTGCTCGATGTAGGGCCCGTACCGCTTCAGGAAGTGCTGGGCCTCCCGCTCGGCGAGGCCCAGCTCCTCGCGGAGCACCGCGCTGTCGACCTCCCGCTCGGTCTCGGGCGGCGGCGTGCGCGGCTTGTCGCGCCGCGGCGTCGCCTCCAGGGCCATGTCGGTGCCGCGCACGCTGACGCGGACCGTGATGATGCGGTCCGCCGAGTAGTTGAACGACACGTCCACATGGCGGTTGATCTCGATCTCCTGCGGCAGCTCGAACTCCACGACGCCCTGCTCGTCGTTCTCGCTCGCCACATGGCTGTCGCCCTCGTACACCGGCACCCGGATCAGTCGGCTGTCCGTCGCGTGGAAGGTGCGCGTGCGCGGCTCCGGCAGCGGGAAGGGCGAGCCCGCCGGGATGATCGGCACGAACACGTCGCGGCGCGCGCCCTTGACCGCGGCGATGCCCATCGCCATGGGCGTCGACTCGAACAGCCCCGTGGCGCCCACCGGCCGCGCGTTGACCAGGCTCTGGCCGCAGTCCGCGCACGCCTCGGCGGTGTACTCGTTGGCCTTCAGGCACTGCGGCGCCGGACACTCCACGCCGCTCAGGGTCTCGGCGAGCACGCCCGCGCCGTAGGCCACGCACTCCATGGGGTTGATGTTCCGGCGCACCTTGTCGCCGCCGAAGTACGCCTCGACCGCCTCGTACACCGGCCGGGTCAGGGTGCCGCCGCCGACGAGGAGCACGTCCGAGATGTCGTCGGGCGTCAGCTCGTAGCCCGTCAGGGTCTCCTTGACGAGGTCCATGGTGCGGGTGACCAGGGGGGCGATCATCCGCTGGAACTCCTCGCGGGTGAGCGCCATTTCGACGTCGACGATGCCCTCCGGGCCGTGGTACGCCGCCGGGATCACGATGTACGTCTCCGACAGCTCGTTCAGCTCCCGCTTGGCGGCCTCGGCGGCCTTCTTCGCCTGGAACAGGAACTCCTTGTCGCGGGACGGGTCGACACCCCGCTCGTCCCGCATCCAGGCGATGATCCGCTCCACGATCGCCAGGTCGAAGTCGTCGCCGCCGAGCCAGATGTCCCCGGCGGAGCGCAGCACCTGGAACTGGCTGTGGCCCTCGGCGTCCTTGACGGTGTTCAGGACGGAGATGTCGAACGTGCCGCCGCCCAGGTCGTAGACGAGCACCCGGCTGCGCGCCCCGCCCGGCTTGTGCAGGCCGAACGCGACCGCCGCCGCGGTCGGCTCATCGATGATCTTCTTCACCACCAGGCCCGCGCGCTCCGCCGCCTCCCGGGTCGCGGCGCGCTGCGCGTCGCGGAAGTACGCGGGCACGGTGATCACCGCGTGCGTCACCTGCTCGCCGAGGGTGCGGGCCGCGTCCCGCACCAGCTTGTCGAGGATCACGCTGGAGATCTCGGAGGGGGTGCGGCTACGGCCGCCGAGCAGCACGTGGGCGCGCGGGTCGTCGTCGGGCCCCGGCACGATCTCGTACGAGAGGCGCTCGCGGGCCTGCGCCACCGAGCGGTCCGCGAAGTCGCGGCCCATCAGGCGCTTCACGGACACGACGGTCTCCCGGGGCTGGCGCACCGCCCATCTGAGGGCGTCCTCGCCGACGAGGGTCTGGTCCTTGCCGTCGCGCCGCGCGAGGCCGACCACCGACGGCGTGAGCCGGTCGCCCTTGCTGTTGGTGAGGACCGCGATGTCGTCGCGGTGCGGGTCGTGGGCGGCGACGGCGCTGTTCGTCGTGCCGAGGTCGATCCCGATGGCCTTCATCCCTGTGCTGTCCCTTCCTGTGCTGCCTGGGTCCGTTCCTCCGCGGCGCTGCCCGCGGCGACCACGACCCGGGCGGCGCGCAGCACGTGCCCCCGGTATCGATACCCGCGCCGCGCCACCTCAAGGACCTCGTCGTCGACCGCGCCCGCGGGCGCCGGGCGCACGGCCACGACGTGGTGCGTGGCCGGGTCCGCGCGCTCCCCGACCGCGCCGAGCGGCTCCAGGCCCGCGCCGGTCGCGGCCGCCTCCAGCTGCCCCGCGATGAGCCGGACGCTGTGCTGGTACGCGGCCGGGTCCTGCGGCCCGGCGGCGAGCAGCCGGTCGCACGCGTCCAGGGCGTCGGCGCACGCCAGGAGCAGCCGCTCGGTGTGCGCGCGGTGCGCGGCGTCGCGCTCGGCGAGCGCCCGCGCCCCCTCGTACGCGACGCGCGCGGCCGCCGCGGTGGACTCCTGCTCGGTCACGGTGCCCTCCTCATGGGACCTCAGGCCGCCCTTCGGCCGTTGTCATACGTCGAACCGGATCAGCTCGTCGAGCAGCCCGGCGACCGCCTCGTCGGGCAGCGGCTCCCCCGCGTCCGGCCCCGCCGCCCCGGCGAGCAGCCGGTCGATCTCCTCGATGGCGCCCGGCAGTTCGGCCGCCACGTCCACGTCGTACAGGAAGAGGTCGACGAGCAGCCGCCCCGGCACCGTGCGCAGCTTCTCCAGCGCCGCCTGCGCGGCCGGGGTCATCAGGCGCCGGGCGAGCAGCTCGAAGGGGGCGTCCCGCAGCTCGGCGTGCGAGGTCCACGGCGTGACCGAGGCCGCCGCGAGCGCGTCGTAGGGGCTCGGGGGCCCGTCGGGGTCCTGCATCACGGCGGGGTGCCTCCCTCGGCGGGCGTATCGGCGGTCAGGGCGGTGCGCCAGCCGCGCACCGCGTCGAGCAGCGCGCGGCGCACCCGCGGGTCCATCGCGTCCGCGCGGGTCGCGCGGATCAGGTGGTGCAGGGCCTTGCGCACGTCGCCCCGGGCCCGTTCGGCCTCCGCGCGGTCGGTCAGCTCCGCGGCCCAGGAGGCCAGGTCGTCCTCGTCCGGCGGCGGCTCCGCGCCGTCGCTGCGGATCAGCGCGCCCATGCCCGCGACGCCCAGGTCGGTGGCGAGCAGCCGGTCCAGCTCCTCCAGGGCCTCGCCGAGGGTCTCGCGGTAGTTGTGCGTGAGGGCCTGGCCGAGGCCGACGTCGAGCAGGCCGAGGGCCTCGTGCAGGTGGCGCAGGCGGACGGGCAGCGGGTCGCCGCGCTCGTCGAGGGTGAAGACCAGGGCGCGGGCGAGGTTGTCCCGGGCGTGGTTGGAGGCCGGGTTGAGGTCGAGGGCCCGGCGCAGGTCGGCCTCGGCGCCGTACACGTCCGCGCGCATGCCGTGCTTGGTGCGGGTGTAGCCGCGCCACACCCCGCGCATCGAGTACAGCGAGGAGAGCCTGCCCTCCAGCTGGTCGCGGACCTCGCGGTCCAGCGGGTGCAGCAGCGGCGGCACGGCCTCGACGAGCGCGATGGCCTCGTCCAGGCCGTCGCCGCGGCGCGCCCGGGGCCCGGACGGCTCGCTGACGAGGGCCTCCACCCGGCCGAGCGCGGTGCGTACGACCGCCTTCTTCGCGCGGGCCGACATCCCGGCGCGGCGGGCGACCCGCACCAGGCGCTCCCACTGCTCGAGGGCGCGGCTCAGGCCGTCCTCGCCGTCGGCGAGCGCCGTGCGGGACAGTTCGAGGCGGGCGCGCACGGCGAGTTCGACGCCGTCCTGGAGCAGCCGCGCGTGCCGGTGCGCCAGCTGGACGTACGCGGGGTCCCGGCGCAGGAAGTCCCGGCAGTGCCCGCAGTCCTCGATGTGGCGGCGCGGGTCGGCCGCGGCGGCGGGGCCCGCGCAGTCCTCGGGCAGCGTGGTGAGCGTGGGGAAGGCGGGCAGGGCGTCCAGGGCCCCGGGGAACTTGTGGACCGCGCACAGCGCGAGCGACCGGGCCAGGCCGGAGAACGCCCAGCGCAGCTCGCGGGCCGCGTACTCGCCCGGGTCCCTGCCGTCCTTGGCGGCGGCGTCCAGCTGCGCGGCGAGCGCGGCCAGCGGCAGTTGCAGGTCGAGCAGCCGCAGATAGTGCGGCCCGCAGGCGAGCGCGCCGCGCGCCCCGGGCACCCCGGGGAGCCCGCCCACGTCCTTGAGGACCCGCGCGCCGCCCAGCTCCGCTTCGAGGAAGGCCGCCAACTCGCCGTACTCCTCGGCCTGGTGGGGCCGCCCCTCCTCCGTGTGCCGCTGCTCGTACGCGGACAGCTGCGCGGACAGGTGGCGGCTCAGCTCCCAGCGCAGCCCGTTCATGTCCTCCGGGGTCAGCTCGCGGGCGTAGCAGGCGGCGCGCTCGGCCCGCCAGCCGTCCCAGTACGCGTCGTCGCTGAGCAGCGTCGACCAGTACGCGAGCGCCTGCTCCCAGGTGCGCGTGGCGTGCTCCCAGGCGCCGCTCTGCTCCAGCTCCTGCGCCTGCCAGAGGCGGGCCACGGCGAGGCCGTGCACCACCGCCATGTCGCCGGGGGCCGCGGCCAGGCGCCGCTCCCACTCGGCGGCGGCCGCGTCCCGGCCGCGCGCGAGGAGCAGCAGCAGCGGCGCGTCCTCGGGGAAGCGCTCGCACAGCACGTCCACGAGGCCGGGCCCGGCGTGCTCGTCGTCCGGCGACAGCGTGGCCAGCGCGTCGCGCACGGCCTCGGGCGCGTGCCAGCGGTACAGCAGGGCATCCAACTGGAGCCTGCGGCCCGGCAGTTGGAGCCGGTCCAGGGCGACCCGCTCGGACCAGGTCATGCCGCCGCGCCCCAGGAGCGTGTACGGCGCGTCCCTGACGGCGGCCATCGACACGCCGGGGTGCACGCCCGCCTCGCGCAGCGCCAGATACGGGTACGTGGGGTCGCGCAGCGCGAACGGGTCGGCGGTCAGCGGCGCGTGGGTCAGGCCGTCGGCCCAGGGCAGCAGGTCGAGCAGCCGCCGCAGCCGTCGGCGCCGCACCTCGGCCCGGTCGAGCCGCCCCGCCGCGCGCTCGTACGCGGCCGCGGCGTCGCTCCAGCGGCCGTCGCGCTCCAGCAACCGCCCCTGCGCGTAGGCGAGTTGGGCGTCGGCGTCCCGGTGCCCCAGGCACGCGCCGAACGCCTCCGCTGCCTTCTCCCACTCCTGGTGGGCGTCCGCGATGCGGCCGCGCGCGTACGCGTCGACCGTGTCCACGGCGGCCGCGGCGGCCAGGTCGGGCTGTCCCCGCAGGCCCTGGGCCGCCGCCACGACGGCGTTCCACTCGCCCTCGGCCTCGGCGGCCCGCAGCCGCGCGTAGCGGCAGCGCGCCGCGCAGTCCGCGCCGTCGAGCCCGCCGCCGATCTCCTCGTACGCCGCCGCGACCGCCAGCCACTGCGCCGCCCCGGTCGCCCGTTCCTCGCCGACGCGCGCACCGGCGTAGCGCCGCCGGGCGGGCACGTCCGCCCACGCGTCGGGCAGGACGCGGTAGACCCGTAGCGCGTCCTGCCAGCGGTCGGCGGCCTCGTGGGTGCGGGCGAGGGCGTAGAGGTACAGGTGCAGGGGCTCGGGCGCCGCCGGGGCCTGCGGGGCGGCGGTGCCGTCCTGGAAGGCGCGCCCGTAGATCGCGCAGGCCGCCGCCCAGTCGGGGCGCGCCTCCGCGCGGCGGCCCTCCGCCTTGCGGCGCAGCGGGGCGACCGTGCCCTCGCGCGCGGTGTCCGGCACGCCCGCGAGCAGCGCGCAGGCCGCCGCCCAGTCGCGGTGGACGTCGGCCGCCACCCGGGCGCGGGCGTAGCGGCGGCGCACCCCCACGTCGCCGTCCGCGTAGGCGTCGGGCAGCCGCCCGAAGCCGTCGATGACATCGGCCCAGGCGCCCCGGGCGTCGGCGGCCCGGCCGTGCGCGTACAGGACCTGGTCCGCCACGTCGGCGAAGGAGTCCGAGAGCCCGCCGAGCCAGGCGAGCGCCCCGTCCCAGTCGGCCCGCTCGCGGCACAGCCGCGCCCGGGCGTAGGCGCAGCGGCCGTCGGAGTCGAGATGGGCGAGGACCGGGGAGCCCTGGGCCCCGGGCCCCCCGGGGGACCGGCACTCCTCGAAGGCCGCGACGGCGGCCACCCAGTCCCCGTCCTCGGCGGCCGCGCGACCGCACGCGTAGGACCGACGGAGGGGGGCGTCGGCGATGCTCGGGGCGGGGCGGGGGGTGGCGGGGGCCGGGGGGCCGGGGGCAGGGTGTGGGGCCTCGGGTCCGGGGGGTGTGGCGGTCGGGCCCGGGGTGTTCGGGCCGGGTGGCGCGGGGGTAGGGCGCGGTGGGTTCGGGCTGGATGGTGTGGCGGGCGGGCGCGGGGCGTCCGGGCCGGATGGCGCGGTGGCCGGGTCCGGGGTGTTCGGGCCGGGTGGCGCGGCGGTGGGGCGCGGAGGGTTCGAGCCGGATGGTGCGGCGGGTGGGCCCGGGGCGTCCGGTCCGGGTGGTGCGGCGGTAGGGCCCGGGGAGTGCGGCCCGGGTGGCGCGGCGGCCGGGCCTGGGGAGTGGGGCCCGGGTGCGCCCGGGGCGCGTCCGCACTCCGCGTACGCCGTCGCGGCCTCCCGCCACCGCCCCGCCGACTCCGCCGACCGGCCGCGGACGTACGCCGCGCGGGCCGCCGTGGCCGGGTCGCCGGGGCACAGGGCCGCGGCCTCGGCGTAGGCGTGTGCGGCGGCGTCCCAGTCGCCCTCGTGGTGGGCGCGCTCGGCGGCGGCGCGGACCGAGGCGGCGCGCAGGGCCGTGCGCGCGGCGGCCAGGCGTTCGGCGACCTGCGCGTGGCCGAGCCCGGCGGCGGCCACCTCCTCGTACAGGGAGACGGCCGCGTCCCAGTCGGCGGCGGCCTCCGCCGCCCGCGCGCGGTCGAGGAGTTCGGCGGCGAGCCGCAGCCGCTCCGCGCGGGCGGTCAGCGGCCCCGGCAGCGGCAGGGGCAGCGCCGCGTGGACCACGGCGAGCTGCGCGGCCGCGGCGGCCCCGTCGCCCTCGTGGGCGAGCAGGTCGCACAGCTTCTCCAGGTCGGGCCAGGCCAGTTCGCACGCCGCCTCGGTGCGCAGGCGCCGCTGCTCGTCCTCGTACTGCCGCGTGGGCGTACGCAGGATGCGCTGCACCTGGGGCCACCGCCCCTGGTCGCGCTCGAAGCGGGCGGCGCTGATCAGCGTGGTGGCGTCCACGTGCCCGACCGGGCTCTGGAAGGCGCGCAGGGCGTCCGCGCCCTCGCGCAGCGGGTCGGCCACAGCACCGCCGTCGTCGCGGACCTCGCGCGCCTTGAACAGCCACCCGTGCCGGTACTCCGCGTGCAGGAACAGCGCGGGCGTCGCCCACTCGACGGCGGTGTGGCGCGGCAGGTGCGAGATGCGGCGGCGCGCCGTGGACACCGCCTCGTCGACGGTGCGGTTGGCCGCGAGCTCCTTGAACAGCTCGGGGCTGAAGCGGCCCGCCGACGCGTCGCTGACGCGCCCGCGCATCGCCACCACGGCGGGCAGGCCCCCGGCGACGAGTGCCTGCGCGAGCCCCGAGAACGGCTCGGCGTGCATCCCGTCGGGACCCGAACTGTCCGCCCCCGAACAGAGGTTGAGCACGGCCAGGCGCAACCGCGGCGCCTTCAGGAGGATGCCGCTGAGCAGATCGGCGGGGACGCTGTCGACACCGCCGGACTCGGTCTCCAGCTGGACGACGCCCTTGCCGAGCTCCTCGTCGTAGCGGCCGTGGGCGATGAGCAGCACGGCCGTGGGCAGGTCGCCGTGCGCGGCGAGGGCCGCCTCCAGGCGCTCGCGCGTGGCCGCCTCCACCACGGTGGTGCGCACGGCCACCTCGGGCAGCTCCTGGCGCAGCGCGGCGACCTCCGCGTCCAGGCGCAGGGCCGGGCCCGCGCCGGGCGGCGACGCGCAGGCGACGAGCAGCCGGATCAGGCTCGGCTCGTCCGCGGGCGTGGGAAGGCGCTGGCCCAGCGGACCGCCGGGCAGGGAACGCACCAGCGAGTAGGCGGGGTTGAGGGCCAGCGACTGGTGCGGCAGGTCGGCCGGGGCGCACAGCGCCTCCAGGGGCAGCTCGCGCAGGCGCGGCGGCAGGTCGAAGCGGAGCCGCAGGCGGCGGCCCGGGGCGGTGCGCTGGGCGAGGTCGAGGGCGGAGGCCAGACAGGCGGCGGTGGGGGAGGAGCGGGGGCCGCCGGGCGCCGGGGCGGACGGGCCGAAGCCGGGGCCCGGGGGCGGCGGGGCGAAGCCGGGGGCGGTGAACCCCCGGGCTCCTGGCCCGAACCCGGCGTTGCCGGGAGCCCCGGCCACGGGCCCGCCGTAGCCCCCCGCCGGTGCCGCGTACGGGAGAGGGCCGGGGCCCTCGGGCACCGCCCGGCCGCCGTCCCCGAACAGCAGCCCGTACACCGCGCGCCCCAGCTCCCGCAGCTGCTCGACCGTGTGCCGCTCGCCCATTGGCGCATGGCCGAGGTCGGCCTCGACGAGGCGGTCCCAGCGGGCGCGGAGCGCCGCGGGCTCGCCGTCGACGGCGATGACGTCCGTGGCGCAGGACGGCCCGCTGGCGGCCACCAGGAAGCGCGAGGGGCCGAACGGGCGGACGCGGACGCGCAGTTCCTCGTACTCATGCACCGGCGCCGGTCACCTCCCGCTCTCGTCGAACTGCTCGCGTACGAAGTCGAGTTCGTCCTGGGCCCGGCGCCGCTCCTCGGCGATCTCGGGGTCGTCGGGGAAGCGGGCGAGCGCCGCCGTCAGTGCCTCGACGGCCTCCTCCAGGACGGCGCGCGCGCCGGACAGGCTGCCCGACCCCCACCGCTGGAGGGCCAGGCCGCGCAGCACGATACCGAGGCTGAGCTGTGCCCGCCGCCCGTGCGGACTCAAGGCCACCGAGCGCCGCAGGTCGGCGGCGGGCGCGTCGAGCGTGGAGCCCTCGCGGTTCGCCTCGACGATGCCCCGGTCGGCGAGGGCGCGCGCCAACTGGCCGTCGAGGCGCGGCCGTTCGTTGGCGCCGATGACCGTGCGGGCGGCTTCCAGGGTGGCGACGGCCCGGCTGAGCTGCCCGGCGCGGTGGGCGTCCTTCGCGGTGGCGAGGGCGAGGCCGACGACCTTCGCCTGGGTCGGGCGGTAGCGGCCGAGCTCCCGGGCGTGCACGAGGGCGCGCCGCAGGGAGGCGGTGGCCGCCCCGAAGTCCGGCGGGTCGGCGCGGAGTTGGTCGTGGCCGAGCGTGACGCGGGCGTGCAGCGCGAGGTCCCTGGCGTCGCGGGCGAGCCGTTCGTGGCGGTCGGCCAAGCCCGCGTAGCCCGGGTTCAGCTCGTCGAAGCGCGGGCAGTCCGCCTCGCACACGGGCGCGGCGCCCGGGTCCGCCGCGCGGGCCCGCGCGCGGCAGGCGGGGCAGCGCAGCTCCCCGAGCGCGGCGAGGGCGTCGCCGGGCAGCCCGTGGCGCAACCGCATGTGGGCGAGGCCGAGTTCGGAGAAGGCGTGCACGAGCGTGTCGTCCGGCAGGGCGGCAGCGAACGCGCCGAACTCCCGCGCCGCACCGAGCGCCGCGATCCGCAGGGGGCCGCCGCGCACGGGCACTTCGGGCGGCCGTGGTGACGCTCCGGCCGCCGCGTCGAGCAGCCGCGCCGCCTCGGCCTCGCGCTGGAGCAGCAGGTCGGGCGGCACCCTGGCGCCAGTGTCGGCGCCGCCGTCGGTGAGCCGTCGCGCGAGGTGCTCGCACAGCGCGGTACGGAGGTCCGGCACGAGGGACTCCGCCACGTCGACGCCGTACCGGCCCGCGGCGCCGTGCCGCACCCGCTCCCAGAAGGCGGCGTCGTGCAGCAGCGCGCCCCAGGCGCCCACGCACCGTTCGAGGCGCGAACTGACGTTGTCTGTACGGGAGTTGAGCAGGGCGAGGGCGAGCGCGTGGGTGACCCGGTGATCGGCCGGGTCGTGCCGGGTGGCGTCGTCGAGGAGGCCGACGGCCGCGTCGCGGCGACCGCCCGCGACGAGCGTCACCGCGTACAGCGGTACGAACGTGCCGCGCTCGCGGCACAGCCCCCAGGACGCGGCGGTGAGCGCGGCGGCCCGCTCCCGGTCGGGCGCGTCGCCGCCGAGGGCGGTCAGCGCGGCGCGCCGCAGGCGCAGCGCGACCTCCCGGGCGCCCCCGCCGAGCGCCGCCTCGACCCACCGCGCCTCGTCGTCGAGCGGCCCGGCCCGCGCCGCCGCCCGCAGATCGTCGAGCGCGGCCGCCGCGCGGCCGGACTTGGCGCGGACGTAGGCGCGTTGGACGGCCGCGCGCGGGTGCGGGTCGGGCCGGTCGAGGGCTTCGGTGAAGCACGCCTCGGCCGCCGCGAGGTCCCCGCGCCGCGCGAGCGCGCACCCCGTCCAGAAGGGGGCCGCGGCCCCGCCGGGATCCGCCTCCCGCGCTCCGCGGAACTCCACGAGGGCCTGCTCGGTGTCCCCCGCGGCGAGGCGCAGGCGCCCGAGGCCGATCCGGGCGCGAGCGAGGACGTCGGTGCCGTCTGGGGTGTCGGTGGCCCCCGGGGTGTCGGTGGCCTCCGGAGCGTCGGCGCCGTCCGGGGTGTCGGTGGCGTCGGCGGCCCTTGGGGCGCTGATGGCGCGCGGGGTATCGGTGGCGTCCGGGGCGCCGTTGGTCAGGAGGGGCGTCCCGGGCGGGGAGGCGTCGTCGGCGCGCGCCGGGCGCGCGAGGGCCGCCGCGCGCCGGAAGGAGTCCTCCGCGCCCGGCCCGTCCCCGCGGGCCCACCGGGCCTCGCCCTCGGCGCAGGCCGTTCGCGCCGCGGCGTACGCCGTATCCGTTCGCGCCCCCACGTCTCGCACGCCCCCGATCAGCGGCCGGTGCCGGGTCAGCCCGCGGCCTCGTCCAACTCGGAGCGCCAGCGGGACTGCTGTCGGTCGTAGTGCAGGGGCCCCACCCGGAACGCCGTCAAGTCGAGCCCCACCAGCCGTTCATACGCCTCGGCGGGCAGGTCCGGTTCCAGGACGACGCTCAGGCCGGTGCGGTCGTCCCGCAGCACGAGGGGGCGCGGCGGCGCGGCGGCGGCCCCGTCGCGGCGCGCCAGACGGCCCACCGCCGCCTTGAACGCCCCGTACGCGTCCCGCACCGCCTCCGCGCCCAGACCGCTGAGGAATGCCTGCAACGGCAGCGCGGCGAGGACCAGCCAGGGCACGTCGCCCGCGCCGCGGTGACCGACGGCGCGGCGTACGCGCGCGGTGCGGACGCCGAGTCCGGCGAGCGCGGCGACCAGGTCGTCGCCGAGGGCGTCGGTGACGACCTGGTCCAGGAGCAGCTCGGCGCGCAGCGGCGCGCCGGAAGTGCCGGGCGTACGGGGCGCGTCGGGCAGCGGCGGCGCGTCGGTCATGGGGCGGTCATCCTTCCGCCGGGGGTGCGGGGCGTGCGACGGGGCACGGGCCCGCAGCCTAGAGGCCGCGCACCCTGCCGCGCGGGCGAAACCGGATCTCCGGCCCTGCCGATTCCTCATCCAAGGCCCTGAACAGGCACTCTTGCGAGATTTTTCCGGAATGGGGGATTCATGGAACTTTCGTGCTGTGCCGGGAGTCTTCTGAGGTGAAGGCTGAAACGCAGCTGAACACGGGGGTGTTCACCTTGACCGACATCGACCTCGACTTGGACGTCCGGCGCGGGACCGACGGGCCCGGCGCGCCCCACGAGCCGGACGTGACCGACAAGCCGGACGTGACCGCCGGGCCCGCCGCGGCCGACGGCGGCGGCACGGCCACGGGGGAAGCGGACGGCCGCGAGCTCGTTCCGTACGTGGCGCCGCTGACCGTCCCGCCCGTCCTGCGCCCCGCCGGGGGTGACGTCCGCGAAGAGACGGAGATCGCGGTCCGCCCGGCCTGGGTGCGGCTGCACCCGCAGCTCCCGCCCACCCTGATGTGGGGGTACGAGGGCTCCGTGCCCGGCCCCACCATCGAGGTGCGGCGCGGCGAGCGCATCCGTATCGCGTGGACCAACCGCGTGCCCAAGGAGACCGAGTTCCCCGTCACCGCGGTGGAGGTGCAGCGCACGGGCGAGCCGCCCAGCACCCTCCCGGGCCGCGAGGGCGTCGAGCCGAACAAGGACGTGGCCGCGCTCCCCGCCTGGACCGTCACCCACGTCCACGGCGCCCAGACGGGCGGCGGCAACGACGGCTGGGCGGACAACGCCGTGGGATCCGGCGACGCCCAGCTCTCCGAGTATCCGAACGACCACCAGGCGGTCCAGTGGTGGTACCACGACCACGCCATGAACATCACCAGGTGGAACGTGTTCGCGGGCCTGTACGGCACCTACCTCGTCCGCGACGAGGAGGAGGACGCACTCCAACTCCCCTCCGGCAAGCGGGAGATCCCCCTCCTCATCGCCGACCGCAATCTCGACACGGACGAGGACGGCCGACTGACGGGCCGCCTCCTCCACAAGACCACGATCGTCGACCCGAAGAACGCCGAGACGGGCAAGCCGGTCACGCTCCCCTTCACGGGCCCGTACACCACGGTCAACGGCCGCATCTGGCCCTACGCCGACGTGTCCCCGGCCTGGCACCGCCTCCGCCTGGTCAACGCGTCGAACGCACGCGTGTACGACCTCGTCCTCATCGACGAGGGCGGCCGCCCCGTCCCCGGCGTCCTCCACCAGATCGGCAGCGACGGCGGCCTGCTGCCGCGCCCGGTGCCCATCGACTTCGGAGGCACCGCGGGCTCGTCGCCCACGCTGACCGTCGCGCCCGCCGAGCGCTTCGACCTCCTCGTCGACTTCCGCGCGCTCGCGGGCAAGCGCCTCCGCCTGGTCAACAAGGGGCCGAACGCGGCCCCGGGCTTGCCCGACCCCGCGGGGAACGTGCGCTATCCCCACGTCATGGAGTTCCGCGTCGGCAAGGGCGGCGGCGCGCCCGACACCTTCCGCCTCCCCGAGGTCCTCTCCGGGTCCTTCCGCCCGATCGGCCACGGCGTGCCGCACGGCCACCGGCTGATCGTGCTCACCCCACCGGCCACCAAGGGCGGCGGCGGCCACCCGGAGATCTGGGAGATGGAGGAGGTCAAGGACCCCGGGGGCATCCAGTTCCCCACCGACGGCGTCATCCAGGTCCGCGGGCCCGACGGCGCCCTGAAGACCTACCGCAGGACGGCCCGTACGTTCAACGACGGCCTCGGCTTCACCATCGCCGAGGGCGCGTACGAGCAGTGGAGCTTCCTGAACCTCGCCGTCCGGCCGAACGTGACCCACCCCATGCACATCCACCTGGCCGACTTCCAGCTCCTCGGCCGCGACACGTACGACGCCTCGGGCTTCGACCCGGCCGCCGGCGGCACGCGCACCCCGGTCGCGCACGACCCGGCCACACCCGTCCCGATCGCTCCCAACGAGCGTGGCTGGAAGGACGTGTTCCTGGTCCCCGGCGGCCAGATGCTCCGCGTCATCGGCAAGTTCGACGGGGCGTACGGCCGCTTCATGTACCACTGCCACCTGCTCGAGCACGAGGACATGGGCATGATGCGCCCCTTCGTCGTGATGCCCGAGGAGGCCCTGAAGTTCGACCACGGAGGCCATGGCGGCGGCCACGGCGACCACTGAGGGAGCGGCCCCGGGCCCCGGGCTTTCAGCCCGTCCGGCGTTTGAGGACGAGGCGCGAAGCGCCGATGAGCGGGGTCCGGGGCCGAGCCCCGGTTTCGGGAAGGGGCGGGCTTGGGGAACTCCCCGTTAGGGCACCCGCCCCGCGGCCCGGGCCACCGCCGCCCGCCCGAGGGCCCGCACCATCGGATGGGCCCGCGTCCCGTCCCCGCTCAACTCCGGCTGGAACAAGGCCGCGAGGAAGAAGGGATGCCCGGGCAGCTCGACCACCCGCACCTGCCCCTCCTCGTCCGCCCCGGAGAACCGCAGCCCCCGCGCCCGCAGCACATCGAGCAGCCGGACATCGCTCGGTCCGTACGAGCAGTGGTAGCGCTCCACCGTGCGGCCCGCCCCGAGGACGGCCTCGGCGAGCGACCCGGGCGCGAGGGTCACGGCCCCCTCGTGCCCGACGAGCGAGCAGGCGAGCGGCGCGATGAGCGGGTCCTCGGCGTCGGGGTCGTTCTCGGCGTGCGCGGCGTGGGCGAGACCGCACGCATGACGGGCGTACTCCAGGAGCGCGTGCTGGAAGCCGCCACAGGTGCCGAGGAAGGGAATGCCCTCCTCGCGCGCGGTACGGATCGCGGCCAGCGCCCCCGCCTCGCTGCGGTACGGGCTCCCGGGCAGCATCCACACCGCGTCGAACCCCCGCACGGCGCCCGGCTCGGCGGCGTCCTCGGTAGGGATCCAGTACGCGTCGAGGACGATCCCGTCCCGGGCGGCGAGCGCGTCGAGGAGCAGGGGGACGCGGCCGTGCGAGGCGACGTTGGGGGAGCGGTCCCCGACGAGGGCGAGCCGGGCGGGCGGCACGGGGGAGCCGGAAGCGGAGCCCGCCGGGGGGTCCCCGGCGGAATCCGTGGGTCCCGCATCGGAGTTCGCGCGGGGGTTCACGTGCGGGTTCGCGCGGGGGTTCGGGTCGGGGTTCGCGCGGGGTCCCGCATCGGGGTTCGCGTGGGGGTCCACGTGAGGGTTCGCGCGGGGGTTCGGGTCGGGGCTCGCGTGGGGTCCCGCATCGGAGTTCGCGCGGGGGTTCGCGTGGGGGGCCACGTGCAGGTTCGCGAGGAGGTTCGCGTGGGGGTTCGCGTGGGGGCCCGCATCGGAGTTCGCGTGGCGGTTCACGTGGAGGTTCGGGGCGGAGTTCACGTGAGGGTTCACTGAAGGGCGCTCATAGGGTTTCGCGTGCATGGCGGCCATCCTCCGCACCGGCCCTCGTGCGCGTCCAACGACGAATCCTGCACCCTCCATCAGCGCTGCTAATGATGGAGGGATCCTGTTCCCCATGGACCCGCACCTGCTCCGCACGTACGTCACCGTCGTCCGCCTCGCCTCCTTCTCCGCCGCCGCCCGCACCCTCGGCTACACCCAGTCCGCCGTCTCGCAGCACATCGCCGCCCTGGAGCAGGACCTCGGCACGCCGCTCGTGACCCGCCGCCCCGTCGCGCCCACGCGCGCGGGCGAGCGGCTCCTCGACCACGCGGGGCCGCTGCTGCTGCGGCTCGACGCGGCCCGCGCGGAGGTCCTCGCCCTCGCGGGCGCCCCGGACGAGGGCCTGACGCTGGCCGCCGCGCCCACCGCCCTGACCCCTCGCACGCTGCGGGCCCTGCCGCCGACGGGCGTCACGCTGCGGGTCGTCGACCGGGCCTTGGTCCCCGAGGCCGTCGCGACCGGCGCCGCCCAGCTGGGGCTCGTCGACGGGCTCGCCGCGCCGACCGACCCGCTGCGCGTCCCCGACGTCGCCCCGCTCACCACCCGGGGCACGGGCGAGGAACCGGTGTGCGTCGTGCTGCCCGCCGGGCACCCGCTGGCCCGGCGCGCGGGGCTGCGCCTGGGCGACCTCGCGGACGCCCGCTGGCTGGACGCGCCCGGCGCGGGCCTGCCCCTGGACCAGCTGCGCGCCGCGACGGGCGGCACGGGCTTCCGCCCGGCCCTGCGCTACGACGGCACGGACGTACGGACCCTGATCGCGCTCGTGGCGGCCGGACACGGGCTCGCCCTGCTGCCGCGCTCGGCGGCGACCGCCGAGCCGGACGCGCGAGGCGCCGAGGGCACCGTCGCCGTACCGCTCACCGCGCCCCGCGTCGTGCACCGCACCGAGCTGCTGCACACCGGGGCGCTGCGCGGCGCCGCGGCCGCCTGGGCCGCGCGCCTCGACGTCACCCGTTCGTGAATCGTCACGCCGGGTCACGCCGGGTAGGGCTGTGGCCGGAGGCGAGCCATGAAACAGACCGCGTTGCGTCCCAAGCCCATGCCCGGACGGGAGCCCGGCCGGGGCGAGAGATCCGCCAAGGGCCCCCGCCCGCACGCCGCGCGCCGCCGCGGCAAGCGGCTCACCACGCTCCTGCTCGGCCTGCTGTGCGCGGCGGTCCTGGTGCTCACCGGGGTGGGCATCGGCACGGTCGGCGCCACTGTCATCGGCATGAGCAGCCTCGCAAAGATGCAGCGCCAGGCAGGCGCGGGCGCGCCCCCCGGCGCGCCGGAACACGCGCCCCCCGGCGCGCGGCCCACGGGCGGCAAACCCACGGGCGAGACGGCTTCCGGCGAGTCGGCCTCCGGCGTGCGCCCCACCGACAGGACGGCCACGGCCACCGCCCCGTCGGGCCCGCGGCCGCAGACGCTCCGCTCCCCGGGCCCGCGCCTGGTCCTCGGCGTCGAGGCGGCCGACGCCCCGGCGGTGGGCGGCGCGCTGCTCGTCGGCGTGCACGTGCCGGGCCCCGGCCACGCGGCGGGCCTCGTGCGGCGCGACGTCGTCGTCGCGTTCGACGGCGCCCGGGTGCGCACCGCGGCGGACCTCGTCCGCGCGGTGGCCGCGGCACACCCCGGCAGGAACGTCACTCTGACAGTGCGTCACCCGACCGGCACCCGCAGGACCCTGACGGTCACCCCGGGCTTCACCACCTGAGGGCGCGCGGCGGAGCCGCCGGGCCACGCGGAAGAGGTCGCGCGGCGGAGCCGTCAGACCACGCGGAAGTGGGACGTCAACCGCCCCTCGTCGTCGAGGACATGGAGGGCGAACCCCGCCGGGGCGTCCAGGTCGACCAGGCCCTCGCCCTCCCACGGCAGGCGCAGCGTCGAGACCACGCCGGGCCCGACGACCAGCGGCCGCCCCGCGAAGGTGGTCGCCGCGGGCGTGTGCGCGTGCCCGATGATCAGGCCCGCGATCTCCGGGCGGCGCTCCACCAGCGCCCGCAGCCGGTCCGGCTCGCGCAGCGGCCACGCGGTGTCCAGGCGCGGATGGTGCACGGGCACGGGGTGGTGGTGGAAGGCGAGCAGCACCGGCGTCTCCCCGTCGAGGGCGTCGAGCCGGTCCTCCAGCCAGGCGTACGTCGTCTCGTCGAGCAGCCCGTGGTCGTGGCCGGGCACGCTGGAGTCGAGCAGGAGTACCTCGGCGCCGCCGACGCGGTGGGCGCTGTTCACCGGGGCCTCGGACGCGCTCGCCGCGGGCTCGCCGAGCAGGGCGGTGCGGAACGGCGTGCGCCGGTCGTGGTTGCCGGGGCAGGTGAGCACGGGCCAGGGCGCGTCGGTGAACAGCAGGCGCGCCGCCTCCTTGTACTCGGCCTCCTCGCCGTGGTCGGCGATGTCGCCGGTCACGAGCAGCGCGTCCACGGGCCCGGGCAGCGCCCGCAGCCGCTCCATGACGCGCTCGGCGCGCTCGGTCGCCCGTGCGCCGCCGTCCAGGTGCAGGTCACTGATCTGCGCGAGTACCAGCATGTCGTACGTCCCTCCCGTGCCCCGGGCGCCGTCCAAGTGCCCCTGTCCACACCCGGGCCCGGCCTCAAGCTAATGGATATGCGGCATCTAACCATTAGTCATGGGCCGGGGGAACAGCCACCTGGGAACCGGTGGCCTGCCCCGGCGCGCCGGGTGCCGCAGGCGGGGCCGTCCGGGCCGCGATAACCCGCTCGCGCCGTGCGGGGCGCGCGGGCAGGATGCTGGGGAAGATCCCTGCCCGCGGGACCGCCGCGGGCAGGCGCCGCAGACGCTTACAGGAGGCCCGATGACCCCGGCCACGCCCGCGCCGTTCACCGCCGACGACTACCGCGCCCGGATGGACCGCGCCGCGCGCGCCGCCGCCGAAGCGGGCCTCGCGGGCGTCCTCGTCGCGCCCGGACCCGATCTGGTGTGGCTGACCGGCTACCGCGTGCCCGCCGACACCGAGCGGCTCACCCTGCTCGTGCTCGCGCCCGGCCAGGACCCCGTGCTCGTGGTGCCCACTCTGGAGGCCCCGGACGCCGCGCGCGCGGCGGGTGCCTCCGCGCTGACCCTGCGCGACTGGACCGATGGCGTCGACCCGTACGGGGTGGCCGCGCCGCTGCTCGCGAAGGACGGCCGCTTCGGCGTGAGCGACAACGCCTGGGCGCTCCATCTGCTGGGCATGCAGCGGCAGTTGCCCGGCAGCTCCTACGTCGCGCTCACCGAGGCCCTGCCGATGCTGCGGGCCGTCAAGGACGCGGCGGAGCTGGAGCGCCTCACCGCCGCGGGGGCCGCCGCCGACGCCACGTACGAGGAGATCCAGAAGGTCCCGTTCGCGGGCCGCAAGGAGACCGACGTCGCCGGTGACCTCGCCGACCTGCTGCGCCAGTTCGGGCACGAGCAGGTGGACTTCACCGTCGTCGGCTCGGGGCCGAACGGCGCGAGCCCGCACCACGAGGCGGGCGACCGCGTCATCGCCCACGGCGACATGGTCGTCCTCGACTTCGGCGGCCTGAAGCACGGCTACGGCTCCGACACCTCGCGCACCGTGCACGTCGGGGAGCCCTCCGCCGAGGAGCGGCGCGTGCACGACGTGGTGCGCGAGGCCCAGGACGCCGCGTGCCGCGCGGTGCGCCCCGGCATCGCCTGCCAGGAGGTCGACCGCGTGGCGCGCGCGGTGATCACCGAGGCGGGGTACGGCGAGTACTTCATCCACCGCACCGGGCACGGCATCGGTGTCACCACGCACGAGCCGCCGTACATGATCGAGGGCGAGGAGCAGCCCCTCGTGCCCGGCATGTGCTTCTCGGTGGAGCCCGGCATCTACCTCCCCGGCCGCTTCGGTGTCCGCATCGAGGACATCGTCACGGTGACGGAGGAGGGCGGCCGTCGCCTCAACAACACATCACGTGAAATGGCGATCGTGAACTGACGTTGCGTGTTTCGAGTGCGCGCCGTCTGTGGCTGGTCGCGCTCACGCGGCGGAGCCGCATATCGATACGGTCCCGCGCCCCTTCGGGGCGCTCCTGCTCACTCCTTCGTGAAGTGCGCCAGCACGTCGTACGGGGGCGGCAACGGTCGCGCGCTTGCCTCATCAAGGCGCCGCAGCTGCTCCCCGTCCAACTCCCACCCCACCGCGCCCAGGTTGTCGGTGAGCTGCTCCACGGATCGCGCGCCGACGATCGGCGCGGTCACGCCCGGCCGCTGGAGCAGCCACCGCAGGGAGACCTGCGCGGGTGTGCGCCCTGTCTCCTCGGCGAGAGCCAGCACCGCGTCCACGACCCGCCAGGTCGCCTCCGTGGCCCGCTCGTCCCACTGCCCGCCGCCGCGCGCGCCCCGCGGCGGCGCCGCCATGCCGCGCCGGTACTTCCCCGAGAGCCACCCCGCGTGCAGCGGGCTGTACGGGATGACGCCGACACCCTCCGCGCGGCACAGCGGAAGGAGCTCCCACTCGGCCTCGCGCGCAAGGAGGTTGTAGATCGGCTGGAGGCACACGTACGGCTCCCAGCCGCGCGCGTGGGCCACGTCGCGGGCCTTCTGCAGCTGCGCGGGGCTGTGGTTGCTCGCGCCGAGGTAGCGGACCTTGCCCGCCCGCACCAGGGTGTCGAGCGTGGACAGGGTCTCCTCGATCGGCGTGTGCGCGTCCCACACGTGCGTCTGGTACAGATCCACGTGGTCGGTGCCCAGGCGGCGCAGGCTCGCGTCCACCGCGGCCAGGACGTGCTTGCGGCCGAGCCCGCGCGCGTTCGGCGCCTCGCCCGTCGGCAGGAACACCTTGGTGGCGATCACCAGGTCGTCCCGTACGCGGCCCTTGAGCCAGCGGCCGAGCACCTCCTCCGACACGCCGTCGCCATAGGCGTCGGCGGTGTCGATGAACGTGCCGCCCGCCTCCGTGAACGCGTCCAGCATCGCGTGCGCGACCCGCTCGTCCGCCCCGCCGCCGAACGTCATGGCGCCGAAGCACAGTTCGCTGACCCGGAGTCCGGTGCTCCCCAGCCGCCGCTGTTCCATCGCTGTGTCCTCCTCGAAGTCGCCACCAGGCTAGGCCGGGGCACCGGCACGGCCCCGGGCTACTCCACGGCGAGCACCGCGCACGACTCGCCGGGCAGCCGCACGGTCCCGTCCGCGTCCGGGCCCTCGACGGGCTCCCACGCGGCGAGCACGCGCGCGTGGCGCACGCCCAACGGCACCTGGACGGCGCTCTTCGCGAGGTTCACCACGATCCGCAGGTCCCCGCGCCGCACGGCGAACCAGCGCGCCTCCGTGTCATGGGCGACGCGCACCGCGGCCAGATCGGCGTCGGTGAGGTCGCCCCGCTCCCGGCGCAGCGCGATCAGCTCGCGGTACCAGCCGAGCACGCGCGCGTGGTGGCCCTTCTCCCGCTCGGCCCAGTCGAGACAGGAGCGCTCCCGCGTCGCCGGGTCCTGCGGATCGGGAATCTCCTCCTCCGCCCACCCGTGCGCGGCGAACTCCCGCCGCCTGCCCTGCCGTACGGCCCGCGCGAGCTCGGGGTCGGTGTGGTCGGTGAAGAACTGCCACGGCGTCGAGGCCGCCCACTCCTCGCCCATGAACAGCATCGGCGTGAAGGGAGCCGTGAGCGTCAGCGCGGCCGCGCACGCCAGCAGCCCGGGGGAGAGCGTCGCGGAGAGCCGGTCGCCCTGCGCGCGGTTGCCGACCTGGTCGTGCGTCTGCGCGTAGCCGACCAGCCGGTACGCGGGCGTGCGCACGCGGTCGAGCGGGCGCCCGTGCGCCCGGCCCCGGAAGCTGGAGTACGTACCGTCGTGGAAGTAGCCGTGCGTCAGCGTCTTCTCCAGGGCCGCGAACGGGGCCGCGGCGAAGTCCGCGTAGTAGCCGTGGGACTCGCCGGTCAGCGCGGTGTGCAGCGCGTGGTGGAAGTCGTCGCTCCACTGGGCGTCGAGGCCCAGGCCGCCGCCCGCGCGCGGGGTGATGAGCCGCGGGTCGTTCAGGTCCGACTCCGCGATGAGCCCGAGCGGTCGGCCGAGCTCGTCGGCGAGCGCGTCGACGGCCGTCGCCAGCTCCTCCAGGAAGGGCCGCGCCCGGGTGTCGCGCAGCGCGTGCACGGCGTCCAGGCGCAGCGCGTCCACGCCGTAGTCCCGCAGCCAGGCGAGCGCGCTGCCGACGAGGTAGGCCCGCACCTCGTCCGAGCCGGGCGCGTCCAGGTTCACGGCGGCGCCCCACGGGGTGTGGTGCGTGTCCGTGAAGTACGGCCCGAAGGCGGGCAGATGGTTCCCCGAAGGACCCAGGTGGTTGTGCACCACGTCCAGGACCACGCCGAGGCCCGCGGCGTGGGCCGCGTCGACGAACCGCTTCAGCGCGTCGGGCCCGCCGTACGGCTCGTGCACGGCCCACAGCGACACCCCCTCGTAGCCCCACCCGTGCCGCCCCGGGAAGGGGCACACCGGCATCAGCTCGACGTGCGTGACGCCCAGGTCCACGAGGTGGCTGAGGCGCTCCGCCGCCGCGTCCAGGGTGCCCTCGCGCGTGTACGTGCCCACGTGCAGCTCGTACAGGACCGCCTCCCGCAGGCCGCGTCCCGCCCACGGCGCGCGCCACGCGAACCGCGCGTGGTCGACGACGGCGCTCAGGCCGTCGGGCCCGTCCGGCTGCCGGGCCGACCGGGGGTCGGGCAGCGCGGGGCCGCCGTCGAGCGCGAAGCCGTACCGGGTGCCGTCCTCGGCCGCCGCCTGACCGGTCCACCACCCGGGGCGCTCCGGATCGCGCGCCATCGCGCGCCGGGCGCCCGCTTCGCCCGCCAGGACCAGCTCCACGCGCTCCGCGCGCGGTGCCCACACCTCGAACCTCACCGGCAGCCCCCTCGTCGGCCCGCGTGTCCCCGCCCCTCCATGGTGCGCCAGAAGAGATCGCCGCGAAGGCGTTCGCCGCATTCCGGCGGGCCACTCGCCGGAAGGGGAAGCACCGGGCGCTTCGTCGCCCGCCGCTTCATCCCAATGGACCGATTTGATCCTATTTTCCGTCCATATGTATAGGACTGGGGTGGCTTCGCCACACGAGTACGAGATGAGGAAGACATGGCCGTAGGAATGGCAGCCCCCGGCGGCGCGCCGGGGCGCAGGAGACGGGCGGCCGCGCTGCTGCTCGGCCTGTGCGTGGCCGGATCACCGATCGCGTCGGCGTCCGCCCTGGCCCCGGGCGCCGCGGCCCGGCCCGCGGGTCCCGGCGACGGCACGGTGACCGTACGGGTCGTCACCGAGGTGGACGCCGACGGCGCGTACGACAGCGTCCTGGAGCCGGGCATGCCCGGCGTGAAGGTCACGCTCACCGACGACGCCGGGCACGTCATCACGGCGACGACGGGCGACGACGGCACCGCCGTGTTCACCCCCGCCTCCTCCGAGCTGACCGGAGGCAAGTACCGGGTCGACGTCTCCAACCCCGACCCGGGCACCTACTCGCCCGCCGTCGCCGGGCTCGGCGGCGGCGCGGACGTCATCCGCAGCAACACCGGCTTCGTGACCGCAGGCGGCGGCACGGACGTCACGTACACGACCGGCTTCTGGCAGCCGGACCTGTACTGCCAGGAGAACCCCACTCTCGTCACCTGCGCCCTGTCCAAGGGCGACGCGACCGGACGCAAGGGCCTGGTGTCGTTCGAGGGCAACATCTCCACCACCCCTCCCGGCGGCACCGTCACGGACCTGACCGGCAACACCGAGCAGCAGGCGGTCTTCGGCCTCGGCACCGACCGCACCGGAAACGTCTACATGGGCACCATGGTCAAGCGGCACACCGCGTACGGCCCGGCGGGCCCGGTCAACGCGATCTACCGCTACAACCGCACCAGCGACCAGGTGACCACCTTCGCCACCCTGCCCGGCACCCTCACCGCCCACGACACCGGCAACAACCTGCTGAACGACGACCCCGTCTACAGCAAGGTCGGCCGCGAGGGCATCGGCGACGTGGACGTCTCCGGCGACGGCAGGACGATGTACGCGGTCAACCTCAACGACTCCAAGCTGTACACCCTGCCCATCCAGGGCAGCGGCGACGCCGTCACCGCCGGTACGCAGACCTCGTACGACATCCCCAAGCCCGCCGACTGCGTCGGCGAGTGGCACCCGTACGGCCTCGGCGTACGCGGCAAGCGGGTGCTCGTCGGCGGCGTGTGCGGCGCCGAGCCGACCGTGACGACCGCCGCTCCCTGGGGCGACCCGGCCCAGCTCAGCGCGCACGTCTACGAGTTCAAGGGGGGCGCCTTCACCGAGGCGTTCACGCACAAGCTCGACTACCCGCGTGGCTGCGCCTACCGCTTCACCGGCGCGCCCGCCACGAACTACCGCTGCACCGACGCCACCACCGTCGGCCAGCGGATGAGCGCCCAGTGGGAGGCGTGGAACGAGCGGGTGCCCACCAGCGAGGAGCACCAGTTCGTCACCGCCCCGCAGCCGATCCTGTCCAACATCGAGATCGCCGACAACGGCGACCTGATCCTCGGCTACCGCGACCGCTTCGCCGACATGCAGGGCAACGGCACCAACGCCTACGGCAACGGCCCGATCGTCAACGCCGTCGCCGCGGGCGACGTGCTGCGCGCCTGCGCCTCCGGGACGACGTACACGCTGGAGTCCAACGGCACCTGCGGCTCGCTCACCGGCAGCCTGCCGGACAACAAGCTCGGCCCCGGCGGCGGCGAGTTCTACAACGACCTCACCGTCCTGGGCGACGCCCAGCACGACCAGGTCGGCGAGGGCGGCCTGGTGCTCCAGCCCTACCGCAAGAAGCTGTGGAGCACCGTCTTCGACCCGTTCACCAACCAGGCGTACGAACAGGGCGTGCGCCGCTGGGACTCCGAGAGCGGGGCCATCACCGGCAACCTCACCATCCAGTCGACCTGGGCCGCGCCGTCCGACCTCTTCGGCAAGGGCAACGGCCTCGCCGAACTGGAGATCATCTGCGACCAGGCGCCCGTCCAGATCGGCAACCGCGTCTGGTTCGACGCCGACAAGGACGGCGTCCAGGACCCGTCCGAGCCGCCGATCCCGGGCGTGAAGGTGACGCTGACCCCGAAGGGCGGCGGCGACCCGATCACCGTCGTCACCGACGAGAACGGCGAGTACTACGTCGGCACGCCCCAGGGCCTCAAGCCCGACACCGCGTACGACACCACCTTCGACTACAGCGGCATCGACCCCTCCAAGCTGCCCGGCTCGCCCACCCTGGACGAACTGCGGTGGACCACGAAGGAGGCCGGAGACGACCGGCTGATCGACTCGAACGTCGACCCGGAGGGCAGGACCGAGGTGACCGTCGGCCCGCCCGGCTACGTCAACCACGGCATCGACGCGGGCCTCCACGTCCCGCCGCGCGCCCTCCTCACGGTCGTCAAGAAGGACAAGGCGACCGGTGCTCCGCTCGCCGGCGCGGTCTTCGAGGCGTGGCGCGAGACCAACGGCACCGAGGGGCTCCAGACGTCGGGTTCCGATCCCGACACGAAGGCCGGTGACGCCTGCACGACGGGCGCGGACGGCCGCTGCGTCTTCCGGGAGCTGCCGCTCGGCACGTACTACCTGCGCGAGACGGCCGTGCCCGACGGATACGTGCTGCCCCGCGACCCGGTGTCAGGCCCCCACGTCCTCACCGCCGGAGGCGACGGCAAGGTCGTCACCCTCACGAACAAGCCGGACCTGCGGCTCACCCTCGTCAAGAAGGACGCCAAGACGGGCAGGCCGCTCGCCGGAGCGGTGTTCCAGCTGTGGCGCGAGTCCAACGGCAAGGCAGGCCTCCAGACTTCGGGAGCCGGACGCGACACCCTCCAGGACGCCGGATGCGTCACCGACCGCAAGGGCCGCTGCGCCTTCCGGGAGCTGCCGCCCGGCACGTACTACCTGCGCGAGACGGCGGTGCCCGAAGGCTATGTCCTGCCGCCGAAGACGGTGTCGGGCCCGTACGTCCTCACCGTGCCCGGCGCGAGCGAGGGCGACGGACTGACCGTGACGCGCACCAACGAGCGAGGGGAGCCGTGCAAGGGCAAGAAGTGCTGACGGCCTGACGGCCCCGTGAGCGCCGCGCACCCGGCAGGGTGACGCGGAGCGGGCCGCGCACCGGTATCGGCCGGGTGCGCGGCCCGCGCGCATGGCGGCACGTCACGCCGGGGGCGCGGACCTGGGCGCGCGCTTCCCGGGCCGGACTCCGGCGCGGCCGCCCCGCTCCCCCTCACCCGCTCCGGACTTGGCGTTTTCTGGACACCCGGGCTGAGCTGGCCGACAATCGTCGACGTGACCCTTTCTTCCGCGGCTTCCCCCGAGTACGACACGCAGGCGGGGCGGGTGAGCGACGCCGAGCGGGAGCGGGCCCTGGAGGTGCTCAGGGAGGGCGCGGCGCTCGGCCGCCTCTCGCACGACACGTTCGTCCGCCGCATGGAGCTGGCGCTCGCCGCCCGCAAGCGCCAGGAACTGGCTGTGCTCACCGCCGATCTGCGCACGGAGCACCGCTGGACGCGGCTCGCGCTGGCCACCGTCGGCGCGGTCTCCGGCTTCGGCGTGAAGCTGCGCCGGGCCTGGCAGGCGGAGAAGCTGCCCAAGCTGCTGCTCCCGGCGCCGGGCGCGTATCCGCTGCGCATCGGCAGGGACCCGGCGAACGGCCTGCGGCTGAGCCACGACACCGTCTCGCGCGTCCACGCCGAGCTGATCCACCAGGGCGGTCTGTGGGTCCTGCGCGACCTCGGCTCCACGAACGGCACGTCCGTCAACGGCCGCCGGGTGATCGGTGCCGCCGTCGTGCGGGACGGGGACCAGGTCTCCTTCGGCCACATGTCGTTCTGCCTCGCGGCGGCCTGAGACCCGCGCGCCGGGAGGGCCCGGTCCCTTTCCGGAGGCCCGTCACACGTCCCGTACGCGCGCGTGCCGGGCCGCCTCCACCGCCGTCCGCGCCTGGTGCTCGACCTGGCGCTCCAGCGGCACCCAGCGGGCCTTGAACCGGTCGGCGAACTCCTCGCTCCACCGCGTCACCAGCCGGTCGAGCCGGGGCGCCGCCCGGTCGTCGGCCTCCCGCAGGACGCGCAGGAGCATCGCGGCCGCCCGCAGCGGAAGGCGCCGCCCGAAGGCGTCCACGCTGCCGATGTACGCCATCGACGTCCCGGCGGGCGGCAGCCGGCCCCAGTCGTCGGCGAGCCCCGGCACCAGGTCGAGCGCCCACCGGGCCGCCCGCAGCAGCGGCCCGTCCGCGCCCGGGAGCCGGGGCAGCGCGTCGCCGAGGACGTCCTCCACCAGGCCCGCGTCGTGCCGCAGGCGCCGGGCGAAGCCGCGCAGGGCCGCCCGGGGCGCCGGGTGCACGGCCATGTCGTCCACCATGTCGCTCGCCCACATCGGCACCTCCACGATGGCTGTCACGCCGCCGTAGCGGTGCGCGTGGTGCCAGGTGGTGTGCCGGGCGTCCTCCGGCAGGCTCGGATAGGCGGCCGCCGAGCCGGGCCCGGGCAGCACGTGGACGCCGGGCCCCGACACCGGCCAGCCCGCCGCGTCCGACGCGCCCGTCTCCACCGGGATGCCGAGGCGCGCCGCCGACGCGGCGAACGGCGCGGCGAGCCCGGGGATGTCCCGGGTCAGCTGCACCCAGCTGCCGCCGAGGTCGGTGCAGTGCAGCGACACCTGCAAGTAGGGCCGCAGTTCGTCGATGACGCCCTTCAGGGCGAGGGTCTCGGGCGGCAGCCGGTCCGGTGGAAGCACGGACGGCGACCACTCGGGCTGCTCGGGGCCCGCCGGGCGGAAGAAGTGCCGGTGGTAGTCGAGGAGGGTGCGCGGCGCCGGGGTGCGGTGCAGGTCGGCGCCGTCCGGGTCGGCGCACAGCAGGAAGTTCCAGGACGTGTCGGCCCGCAGCGCGGCGTCGCGCACCGTCCACTCGGCGAGGGCGACGAGGGTCGAGCCGCCCGTGGGTTCGTTGGCGTGCGCGCCCGCCACCACGAGCACCGCGCGCGGCCCGTGCCCGACGGACAGCAGGTGCAGGGGGCGGCCCGCACGGGAGGAGCCGACCTGGCGCAGCGTGCACAGATCAGGACGGTGAGCCGCCAGCTCCCGCGCGGACACGACGAGTTCGGGAACACTGGGATAGCGGTTCGCCGCCAGTTGACTCACCCCCGACTGGTCCGCTGACGCAATCCGCAGTACGCCACGCGGCGGAACGCGTGTCAAGCACCCTGAAGGCGGGCTCCACGTCGCCCACGCCTGGTACACACGGCTCCGCTCGCTCCTTCCGCCCCATCCACGGGCCGGTATGCCCCGCTCCGTGCGGAGCGCGCCCCCGGCGCCCGCCGTCAGACGCGCTCCAAAAGAGCCACTGGAAGCGGCGCGAGCAGCTCGTCCACGCGCGTCCACCCAGTGAACTCGCGCCCCGGAGTGAGCAGATCGCTCCACGCCCCCCGCGGCAGCGGCAGGGCCGTGTCCCGCCAGCCGCCCGCGTCCGCGAGGCGCAGCGAAAGACGCGTCACGGCCACCACCACGCCCCCGGAGCGGCAGTAGGCCAGACAGTGCCCCGCGCAGGGCCCGGACGCCGTCAGCGGCTCGTACGTGCCCCCGCCGCCGAACAGGCCGGGCCGCCGGGCCCGCAGCCGCAGCGCCGCCGCGGTGACCGCCAGCTTCTCGTCCGACAGGTCCCAGGAGTCCCGGCGCGCGCCGAGCCCCTCCAGCAGGCCCGCGTCGAAGGTCGTGGGGCGCCGGTTGTCGGGGTCGACCAGGGCGTGGAAGGCGCGCTCCGTGCCCTGGTACAGATCCGGCACGCCCGGCATCGTCAGGTGCAGCAGGGCGCCGCTGAGGACGTTCACGCGCGCGTGCGGGGCGAGTTCGGCCGCGAAATCGGCCACCGCCGCCAGCGGAGGGCCGCACGGACCCGCCGCCAGGAACGCCGTCACGGCCCCTTCGTAGCCCTCGTCGCGCTCCGTCCAGCTCGTGTGCAGGCCCGCCTCCCGCACGTGCTTCAGCAGGGCCTCCCGAAGCCGCCCGCCGTAGTCGTCGGACCCGGAGCGCGCGGCGGGGGCGAAGCCCACCGCCGTCTGCCAGGCGGCCCAGGCCAGTTGGGGGTCGGGCGCCCGCGGGGACTGCCGCGTCACCTCGGTGAGCAGCGCGTCCCACCGCTCGGGGGCCTGCGTGAGCACGCTGATGCCCGCCCGCACCTCGGCGCTGCGCTTGGTGTCGTGGGTCGTCAGGGCCGTGCCCGAGTACGGCCAGTCCCGCCGCACGCGCGCGCAGTACGCGTGGAACTCCGCCACGTCGAGCGCGGGCCGCCCCGGCTCGCCGCCCACCTCGGCCGCCGACAGGAGCGGCACGTACCGGTAGAACGCGGTGTCCTCCACGGACTTGGCCCGCAGCGCGGCCGCCGTCTGCGCGAACCGCGCCCGGAACGCCGCGCACCGCTCGTCGTCGCCCCGCCTGCCGAGCGCCAGGTCCCGCACCGCGTCGACCGCTGCGGCCTCCTCGGGCACCGTGAACGCCCGCCTGGCCTCGGCGGCCGCGCCCGCCGTCAGGACCGTCGCGGGGTCGGCGCCCCCGCGCGCGTACGGGCGGTAGACCTCCAGGCGCACGAGCAGCTCCCGCAGCGCCGTCCGCAGTGCCCACGGGGCGTGGTCCCTCAGGCCGGGGTCCGTCGCGCACAGCGCGTCCGCCTCGCGCGTCAGCCGCTCCACCTCGGCGGCCAGCTCCCGCGTGACGACCTTGTAGGCGGCGCGCCGCACGGTCGCCCGCCAGTCGCCGCCCCGGTCGGCGGGCGGCGCGGCGAACCGGCGGTAGCGGCCCCGGAGTTCGCGGGCGCCCGCCTCGTCCGTGAGCACCCCGTCGACGTGCCGCAGCGCGTCGTAGCCGGTGGTGCCCGCCACCGGCCAGGCCGCGGGCAGGCGCTCGCCGTCGGCCAGGATCTTCTCGACGACCGTCCAGCGCCCGCCCGTCGCCTCGTGCAGCCGCCCGAGGTACGCCCCCGGGTCCACGAGCCCGTCCGGGTGGTCGACGCGCAGGCCGTCGACGACGCCCTCGCCGAGCAGCCCGAGGATCGTGGCGTGCGTCGCCTCGAACACCTCCGGGTCCTCCACCCGTACGGCGATCAGGTCCGAGATGGTGAAGAAGCGCCGGTAGTTGAGCTCGGTGCGGGCGAGCCGCCACCAGCCGAGCCGGTACCACTGCGCGTCGAGCAGCCGCGGCAGCGGCAGCCGCTCGGTGCCCGGGCGCAGCGGGAAGACCCGGTCGTGGTAGCGCAGCACCTCGCCGTCGACGCGCAGGTGCGCGAGGTCCGCGCCGAGCCGGTGGCCGAGCACGGGCAGCAGCAGCCTGCCGCCGCCCGCCGCCCAGTCCACGTCGAACCAGCGCGCGTACGGCGACGCGGGCCCGTCGCGCAGCACCTCCCACAGCGCGCGGTTGTGCAGCGGGTCGGCCGCCATGTGGTTCGGCACGATGTCCACGACCAGGCCGAGCCCGGCCGCCCGCGCCGCGCGCGCGAGCGCCCGCAGGCCCGCCTCGCCGCCCAGCTCGCCCCGCACGCGCGCGTGGTCCACGACGTCGTAGCCGTGCGCGGAGCCGGGCACCGCCTCCAGGACCGGCGACAGATGCAGGTGCGAAACCCCGAGCGCGGCCAGATAGGGCACCGCGGCCTCGGCCGCCGCGAAGGGGAACTCCGGACACAGCTGCAGCCGGTACGTGGCGGTCGGCGGCCGCGGGACATCGGGCGCGGGGCGCGGAGACGTCATGCGAACGTACGTACCCGCCCGGGCGGCTTTTGTGCCTGCGGCGCACGCGCGGGTTCCAGGGAGCGCCCCGAAGGGGCGCGGCCCAGCCACCGACGGCCCGGCCGACCCGGACGCGCCTACGCCGGGCGCTGGAGCACCGTGAGGCTCCGGTCGGCCAGCGTCACGCGCTCGCCCGCCCGCACCTTGGCCCCGGTCCCCGGCGGCACCCCGTCCTCCCGCGCGGTGTCGACCACCACCTGCCACTGCTGGCCCTGGTTGACCGGCACCACGAACTCCAGCGGGTCCGGGGAGGCGTTGAACATCAGCAGGAACGAGTCGTCGGTGATCCGCTCGCCGCGCGGCCCCGGCTCGGAGATCGCGTTGCCGTTGAGGAACACCGTCAGGGCGCGCGCCTGGGCCGCGTCCCAGTCCTCCTGGGTCATCTCCTCGCCCTCCGGCGTGAACCAGGAGATGTCCGACAGCTCGTCGTGGGTGCCCTCGACCGGACGGCCGTGGAAGAACCGGCGCCTGCGGAACACCGGGTGGTCGCGCCTGAGCCACGCCATCGCGCGCGTGAACTCCAGGAGGGTGCTCTCGCCGTCCGGCCAGCGCACCCAGGCGACCTCGTTGTCCTGGCAGTAGGCGTTGTTGTTGCCGCCCTGGGTGCGGGCGAACTCGTCGCCGTGGCTGAGCATCGGCACGCCCTGGGACAGCATCAGGGTGGCGAGGAAGTTCCGCAGCTGCCGGGCGCGCAGCGCGAGGACCTCGGGGTCGTCCGTGGCGCCCTCGACGCCGCAGTTCCAGGAGCGGTTGTGGCTCTCCCCGTCCTGGTTGTCCTCGCCGTTGGCCTCGTTGTGCTTCTCGTTGTACGCCACCAGGTCGTGCAGGGTGAAGCCGTCGTGGCAGGTCACGAAGTTGATCGAGGCGAGCGGGCGGCGGCCGTCGCCCTGGTACAGGTCCGAGGAGCCGGTGAGCCGCGAGGCGAACTCCGCGAGGGTGCGCGGCTCGCCGCGCCACAGGTCCCGCACGGTGTCGCGGTACTTGCCGTTCCACTCCGTCCACAGTGGCGGGAAGTTGCCCACCTGATAGCCGCCCTCGCCGACGTCCCAGGGCTCGGCGATCAGCTTGACCTGGCTCACCACCGGGTCCTGCTGCACCAGGTCGAAGAACGAGGAGAGCCGGTCCACCTCGTGGAACTGCCGGGCGAGGGTCGCCGCGAGGTCGAAGCGGAAGCCGTCCACGTGCATCTCGGTGACCCAGTACCGCAGCGAGTCCATGATCAGCTGGAGCACGTGCGGATGGCGCATCAGCAGCGAGTTGCCCGTGCCGGTGGTGTCCATGTAGTACTGCGGGTCGTCCGCCAGGCGGTAGTACGAGGCGTTGTCCAGGCCCCGGAACGACAGCGTCGGGCCGAGGTGGTTGCCCTCCGCCGTGTGGTTGTAGACGACGTCCAGGATGACCTCGATGCCCGCCTCGTGCAGGGCGCGCACCGCCGACTTGAACTCCAGGACCTGCTGGCCGCGGTCGCCCCAGGAGGCGTACGCGTTGTGCGGGGCGAAGAAGCCGATCGTGTTGTAGCCCCAGTAGTTGTTCAGGCCCATGTCGACGAGCCGGTGGTCGTTCACGAACTGGTGGACCGGCATCAGCTCCAGGGCGGTCACGCCGAGCCGCGTCAGATGCTCGATGACCGCCGGGTGGGCGAGGGCCGCGTAGGTGCCGCGCAGGTCGTCCGGCAGCTCCGGGTGCAGCATCGTCAGGCCCTTCACATGGGCCTCGTAGATCACGGTCTCGTTGTACGGCGTGCGCGGCGGGCGGTCGTCGCCCCAGTCGAAGTACGGGTTGACCACCACCGAGGTCATCATGTGGGGCGCGGAGTCCATGTCGTTGCGCTCGTCCTGGGCGTCGAAGCGGTAGCCGTACACCTCCTCGCCCCAGTCCACCGCGCCGCTCACCGCGTGCGCGTACGGGTCAAGGAGCAGCTTCGCCGAATTGCAGCGCTGCCCGCGCGCGGGCTTGTACGGGCCGTGCACGCGGAAGCCGTACCGCTGGCCCGGCATGACGCCGGGCAGGTACGCGTGCCGTACGAAGCCGTCGGACTCGCGGAGCTCCACCGCGGTCTCCGAGCCGTCGTCGTGCAGCAAGCACAGTTCGACTCGATCCGCGGCCTCGGAGAAGACCGCGAAGTTCGTACCGGCGCCGTCGTACGCGGCGCCGAGGGGATACGCCTGCCCAGGCCAGACCTGCATGTCCACGACTCTTCCACGCTCGTCGCCCCCGTGGGGGCCGCCTTGGCCAGAGTGTGCTCGAAAGTGGGGCAACCACAAAGGAGTTGAGTCCGTCTAACCGACTGACCACATACTCGACATGCCCATGAATTGGGCCCATCAGGGGAGAATGGGGGAGGATGTGCGCAAGCTAGTCAGACGCCACCTCGGGAAGGTCGTGGCGGGGGGTGCCCTCGCCGTGGCGGCCAGCGCGGCCCTTGTGGCGGTCTCGCTGCCCGACCGGGCGGGGGCGGGGGAGCCCGACCGCAGCACGGCCGCGGGTGCCTCGCGCCAGGACGCCGTAGCACCCGACGGCACCGTGGAGGCCGCGCCCGACGAGGGCTCCGAGGGGGTCGGCAGCGACCCGCTGACCGACGCCGAGACCGCGCGGGCCCAGAAGATAGCCCTGGACAGCAACGGCCTGCGCTCAAGCGCGCGGGACGTGGAGGGCGACCGGGGACCGGAGCGCCTTTCCACGAACCTCGCGGAGAACGAGCCGGGGGCGACCGGGGACGACGCGGCGCGCCGCGCGGAGATCGTCTACTACGACTACAAGAAGGACGCCGTCGTCTCCAAGACGGTGAACCTGAAGACCGGCGAGGTCGAGTCGACCAACACGGCCCAGAACGTCCAGCCGCCGCCCAGCGAGGAGGAGCTGACCGAGGCCGCGCGGCTGCTGATCGCCGACGAGCACGGCAAGGGCCTGCGGGCCGACTTCGAGAAGGCCACGGGGAAGAAGCTGGAAGGCCCCTCCGACCTGGACCTGAGCGGCTTCGTGTTCCGCAAGGAGACCCTCGACAGCGTCCCCGGCGACCTCCAGGACTGCGGCAAGCACCGCTGCCTCCAGGTCGTGGCCAAGGTCAAGAACGGGCCGTGGATCGACACCCGGGCCTTCATCGTCGACCTCAGCGACCGCCACGTCGGCCGCGTCCGCTGACCGCCCGCTCAGGGCATCCACACGTCTGCCCTCCTGACCGAAGGAGCCTCCTTCGCATGCACGTTTTGCACGGCAACAGACTCCCGCGCGCCCGTAAGGCGGCCGGTACGGCCCTTGCGGTCTCCGCGCTCCTGGGAGCCGCGATAACCACCGCGGGCCCGGCCACCGCGGCCCCCCAAGCCGCACCGCGGGCGCCCGCGGCCGGCTGCAGCGCCGACTACCGCATCGAGCAGACCCTCGACGGCGGCACGACCTGGCGCATGTGCTGGCACTACAACTCGTACTCCGGGCTCATCCTCGACAACATCAGCTACCAGCCCAAGGGCGAGCCCAAGCCCATCCCGGTGCTGACCAGCGCCCGTCTCGCCCAGATCCACGTGCCCTACGACGACGGCGACGCCGAGTTCGACGACGTCACGGGCACTGACTTCGGCCGGAAGCTGCAGAAGCTCAAGACGAGCGAATGCCCCGGCGGCACCATCAAGACGGTGAAGGTCCCGGACGGGGGGAACGTCCCGGGCCTGTGCACCACCACCCGCGCGCGGGGGCACGCCTACCGTCTCAACAACGACGCGAGCACCGGCGGCAGCGGCAAGGTCTACGCATCCCAGGGCAAGGACCTGCTGGTCTACACCGTCAACAAGGCCTCCTGGTACGAGTACATCACCGAGTGGCGCTTCTCGTCGGACGGCACCATCCACTCCAACGTGGGCGCCACCGGCAGCCTGTCGCCGTACGACTTCGACGGCGGCGACGACCGCGGCTGGCCCATCGGCAAGGGCGACCAGGCCAAGGCCGAGAGCCACTCGCACAACGTCTTCTGGCGGCTCAACTTCGGCCTGGACGGCTCGCCCAAGTCCAAGGTCGAGCAGTACGACTCCAAGGTCACCCCGCCCAGCGGCCAGGGCAGCCCCACCACGAAGACGACCCGCACGCCCGTCGCCAAGGAGCTCGCGGGCGACCGCCAGGACATGCGCTGGTGGCGCGTGGTCAGCACGGCGGGCAAGAACAAGGACGGCCACCCCCGCAGCTACGAGTTCGTGCCCGGGGCCAGCCAGAAGCACGCGGGCCGCCCGTTCACGCGGCACGACGTGTTCTTCACCGACTACAAGAAGTGCGAGCAGTTCGCGAGCAACAACATCGGGTGCCCCAACGGCTATCCGGCCAGCGTCGACAAGTGGGCGAACGGCGAGACCCTGAAGCACCCCATCAGCTGGGTCAACATCGGCTTCCACCACATCGCGCGCGACGAGGACCAGCAGCCCATGCCGGTCCACTGGCAGGGCTTCTCGCTGGCCCCGCGCGACGTGACGGCCATGAACCCGCTCACTCCGCAGGACCTCTCGGGCGTGAACGGACGGCCGCGAACCTGAAGTCGCCGTACGACCCTGCCCATCCGGCTGCACCGCGCGCCGGTCCCGGAGTACTCTTCCTTGATCGTTGACCGGGGGAGAGTCCGGGGGAGCGGAAGGCGGTGCACGGGTGAGCTCGGAGGGGCGCGAGCTGCCCCCTGGTGACGAGGGTCACGAGGGGAACTCCGCGGACGTCCCGTCCTCGGCGGTGTCCTTGGCACGGCCGATGGAACCGGTGTCCCAGATCGGACCCGAACTGGACTGGGACGCCGACGCCTGGCGCGAGGTGCGCACGCGCGCCCAGCGGGCCGGGCGGGCCTACATCTGGCTGAACCTCGTGGAACAGCGGCTGCGCGCGGTCGTGGCCGCTGTTCTGCGTCCCGTCTACGAACCCGTCCACGCGGACGACTGGGTGGTCGCCGCCGCGGGCCCCGCCGGGCAGGAGTGGGTGCAGCGGGCCGTCGCCGTGCGCGAGGTGAGCCGCCGCAAGGGCTACCTCCTCGACCCGGCCGACGACAACGTCCTGAGCTTCCTGACCCTGCCCCAGTTGCGCGAGCTGGTCGTCCAGCACTGGCCGTGCTTCGAGCCCTACCTCGACGACCGGCGCGAGGTCGAACTGGCCCTGGACGAGCTGGAGGTCACGCGCAACGTGGTCTCGCGCAACCGCGCCCTGTCCCCGACGGTCCTCGCCCAGGCCGAGCGCGCCTCCGCCCGCCTCCTGGAGATCCTCGGCGCGGGCTCGGACGCGCCCTCCGCGCGGCGCCTGCCGGTCGACGCGGTGGAGCAGCTCGTCGGCGACCGGTACGCGGACGTCGTGGGCGTGCACGCGGACCGGGTGCGGCTCCTGCGGCAGTTCCCCGCGGAGGACCTCTTCGGGGGCGCCCGGCGCGTCGACGCGATCGGCATAGGCCTGAACCTGCTGGTGCAGAACTTCTCCGGCCGCCGTCTCGTCCGGCTCGCCGAGTCCGGCTGCCGGGTCCGGCTGCTCTTCCTGAACCCCGCCAGCAGCGCGGTCAAGCGCCGGGAGCGCGAACTGGGCCTCAAGCGGGGCGAGCTGAGCCGGGCCGTCGAGTCGAACATCCTCCACATGCGGCGCGTGCGCTCCCGCCTGCGCGACCCCGGCGCCTTCGAGATCCAGGTCTCCGACGAGACCCCGCGCTTCACGGCCTATCTGGTCGACGGCGACGGCTCGGACGGCATCGCGGTCGTCCAGTCCTATCTGCGGCGCACCCGCGGCATGGAGGCGCCGGTCCTGGTGCTGCGCGGCGGCGGCCGCGTGGTCAAGGCGGACGACCTCGGCGAGCAGGGCCTCTTCGCGACGTACCGGGAGGAGTTCGAGACGGCCTGGGCGGACTCGCGCCCGGTGTCGTAGGACGGCCTCCGGGGCGGTAGCGGAATCCGGCCATCTGATTGTCAGTGGCGCATGGGATCGTGGAGGTCACTGGGGGAACGCACCACGATGAAGGGGGCGGCCATGGGCTGGCACCGAGAGCTGCTGATCGGCTTCGACCTGGAGACGACGGGCACGGATCCGTACGAGGCGCGGATCGTCACGGGGGCGGTGGTCGAGGTCAGGGCCGGACAGGAGCTGGGCCGCCGCGAGTGGCTCGCCGATCCGGGCGTGCCGATCCCGCCGGACGCGGTGGCCGTGCACGGCATCACCGACGAGCGGGCCGCCGCCGAGGGGCGGCCCGGCGCGGAGGTCGCCGACGCGATCGCCGACGTCCTCGCGTCCGCCTGGCAGTCGGGCGTCCCGGTCGTCGCGTACAACGCGGCGTTCGATCTGACCCTCCTGGCCGCCGAGCTGCGTCGGCACGGCCTCGCGCCGCTGCGCGACCGGCTCGGCGGGGCCGACCCCGCGCCCGTGATCGACCCGTACACCATCGACCGCTCAGTGGACCGCTACCGCCGCGGCAAGCGCAACCTCGAAGCGGTCTGCCGGGAGTACGGCGTGGTCCTGGAGTCCGCCCACGACGCCTGCGCCGACGCCCTCGCCGCGGCGCGGCTCGCCCGCGCGATAGCCGACCGCCACGCCAAGGTCGCCGACCTCGGCCCGGCGGAGCTGCACCGGCGCCAGGTGGAGTGGTACGCGCAGTGGGCCGCGGACTTCCAGTCCTTCCTCCGCCGCAAGGGCGATGCCGCCGCGGTGGTCGACGGCACGTGGCCCCTCCGGGAACCGGTGAGCGTGCCCTAGCGGGCAGTTCCGCCGTAATCGGCGCTCCGCGCCTCGTCCTCAAACGCCGGACGGGCTGAAACTGTCGCCGGTTGCGGCACCATCCAGCCTCTCCGGCGCTTGAGGAGCGGGGGTCTGGGGGCGGAGCCCCCAGGAAGCGGGAAGGGATTAGAAGGGGCGCCAGCGGACCGTCGTGTCGCCCTCGCGCAGCGAGGCCACGCGGCGGCGGAATTCGGCCAGCGCCCCGGCGTTGGCGGGCGCGTGCTGGGCCACCCAGGCACAGCTCGCGGTCTCCCGCGCCCCGCGCAGCACCCCGCACCCCTCCCACTCCCGCACGTCCCACCCGTAGACCCGGGTGAACTCGTCGTACGCGTCGTCCCCGAGCCCGTACCGGTCACGGGACAGCGCCATGACGACCAGGTCGTGCTCGCGCAGGTCCGAGGAGAAGGTCTCCAGGTCCACCAGGACGGGCCCCTCGGGCCCCACCAGGACGTTGCGCGGCAGCGCGTCCCCGTGGACGGGCCCGGGCGCGAGCCGGGGCACGAGCGCGGCGGCGGCCGCCGCGAACCCGTCCCGGCGCTCGCGGAGGTAGTCCGCGTCGGCGGGGTCGATCGCGTCCCCGGCGAGCCGCAGCCACCGCTCCACACCCCCGAGCAGCTCCCGGCGCGGCAGCTCGAACGGCGGCGCGGGCAGGGCGTGCACGAGCCGCAGGAGCGCGGCCAGATCGCCGGGGCGCGCGGGCCGCACGGCCGCGGGCAGCCGGTGCCAGACCGTCACGGGGTGCCCCTCGACGAGCCGCGGCCCGTCCTCGGCGGGCCGCACCGCGGGCACCCCGGCGTCCCGCAGCCACGCGCCGACGGCGAGTTCGCGCCGCGCCCGGTCGAGCAGTTCCGGCGCGGCACGGCCGACCTTGACCACCAGGCCGCCCACGGCGAACACCGCGTTCTCCCCGAGGGCCAGGAGCTCGGCGCCCACGCCGGGGCCCGCCGTGAGCCCCGCGGCGTCCAGGACCTTCCGTGCCCGTGCCTCGTCCATCCGTTGCCTCCCGCAGCCTGTGCCTCACCGTGCTCCGCGGCGCGCCGCCACCGGGCCCGCCGCCGCGCAAGTGTCGCATTCGTACAGGCCAGCCGGTCTTCTCGCGTGCGCGGTCGCTTGACGTATCCCGGCCGCGTCAGCACGATGACGGAGGCCGCCGGGTCGGCCAAACCGTCATCATCCGCCCGAAGGAGCCGATTCCGTGACGTTGGCGACCGCGCGGGCGCGGGACGGCAAGGGCTCCCGAGGTCCCCGCCCCGGCAGGGCCGTGGACCACGGGGCCTGGTTCCTGGTCCTGCCCGCGCTGCTCCCGATCCTGGTGCTGAGCGTCGGCCCGCTGCTCTACGGCATCGCGCTCGCCTTCACCGACTCCCAGTCGGGCCGCACCGAGCCCACGGAGTGGATCGGGCTCCTCAACTTCCAGGACCTGCGGCACGACACGCTGTTCTGGGACTCGTTCCGCATCGGCCTGCTCTGGGCGGTCGGGGTGACGGTGCCGCAGTTCCTGCTCGCGCTCGGCCTCGCGCTCCTGCTCGACCAGAACCTGCGCTTCCGCTGGCTGGCCCGCTCGCTCGCGATCGTCCCGTGGGCGATGCCCGAGGTCGTCGTCGGCATCATGTGGCGGCTCGTCTACCACCCGGACGCGGGCATCCTCAACGAGACGCTGCGCGACCTCGGCCTCGGCGACGGCCGGGACTGGCTGACCGGCATCGGCACCGCGCTGCCCGCCGTCATCGTCGTCGGCGTCTGGGCGGGCATGCCGCAGACCACGGTGGCGCTGCTCGCCGGGCTGCAGAACGTGCCCCGCGAGCTGCACGAGGCGGCCGCGATGGACGGCGCGGGCGCCTGGCGCCGCTTCACCACCGTCACCTGGCCCGCCCTCAGACCCATCGCGCTCTCCATCACCGCGCTCAATTTCATCTGGAACTTCAACTCCTTCGCCCTGGTCTACGTGCTCACCAACGGCGGCCCCGGCGGACGCACCCGGCTGCCGATGCTGTTCGCGTACGAGGAGGCGTTCCGCTACGGCCAGTTCGGCTACGCGGCGGCGATGGGCTGTGTCATGGTCGCGGTGATCTCGGTGCTGCTCGCCGTGTACCTGGTGGGCCGCCTGAGGGGAGCCGACGAGCGATGACCGCCCGTACGAAGGGGGCCGCGCGGGCCGGACAGTACCTCGCGCTCCTCGCCTACCTCGTCTTCCTCGTGTTCCCGTTCCTGTGGCTGCTCTCCACGTCCTTCAAACCGGCGCGCGAGCTGGCCAGCCTGCACCCCACCTGGATCCCGAAGGACCCGACCCTCGCCAACTACCGCCAGGCCTTCGACGAGCAGCCGCTCCTCGAAGCCGCGGGCAACTCGCTGATCGCCGCCCTCAGCGCCGCCGCGATCGCCGTCGTCATCGCCACCCCGATGGCGTACGTGATGGCGCGCCACCGCACGCTGCTCGCCCGGGCGGCGACCGGCTGGGTCGTGGTCAGCCAGGCCTTCCCGTTCGTCCTGGTGATCATCCCGCTGTTCCTCGTCCTGAAGAACCTGCGCCTGATCAACTCGCTGCCGGGCCTGATCATGGTCTATGTGGTGTGGGCCCTGCCGTTCGCGCTGTGGATGCTCGTCGGGTACGTCCGTGCCGTGCCGGTGGAGCTCGAGGAGGCCGCGGCGGTCGACGGGGCCGGGCGCCTGCGCACGCTGGTGTCGGTGACCGCGCCGCTGCTCGCGCCGGGCATCGGGGCGACGGCCCTGTTCGCCTTCATCACGGCGTGGAACGAGTTCTTCTTCGCGCTCGTCCTGCTCAAGACCCCGGAGAAACAGACGTTGCCGGTCGTCCTCACGCACTTCATCGGCGCGGAGGGCGTGGCCGACCTCGGCCCGCTCGCCGCCGCCGCGTTCCTCGCGACGCTGCCCTCGCTCGTCGTCTTCGCGCTCATCCAGAAGCGGATCACGGGCGGCATGCTCGCCGGGGCGGTGAAGAGCTGATGCGGCGCGCACGCGCCCTCGCCGCCGCGCTCGTCCTGCTGCTCGCCGGATGCTCCGGCGACGGCGACGGCGGGAACTCCGGCGGCCGGATCACCCTGCGTTTCCAGTCGCTCGCCTGGCAGCAGGAGTCCGTGGCGGCGAACAGGGAACTGGTGGCGGAGTGGAACGCGCGCCACCCCGACGTCAGGGTCGAGTACGTCCAGGGCAGTTGGACGAGCGTCCACGACCAGCTCCTTACCTCCTTCGAGGGAGGCGAGGCCCCCGACGTCATCCACGACGCGTCCGACGACCTCGCGGACTTCGCGTACGGCGGCTACCTCGCCGACCTCGGGAAGCTGCTGCCGCGCCGACTGCGGGACGACATCCCCCGGGCGAGCTGGGACACGACGACCTTCGGCGGCACGGTGTACGGCGTGCCGTTCCTCCAGGAGCCGCGCGTGCTCGTCGCCAACGCGCGGTGGCTGAAGGAGTCCGGCGTCCGGATCCCGACCCCGGACAAGCCGTGGAGCTGGCCGGAGTTCCGCTCGGTCACGCGGGAGCTCGGCGCGGGGAAGGGAAAGTACGGGGTGGCCTGGCCGCTGAAGGAGCCGGTGTCGGCCACGCTCAACCTGTCGCTCTCGGCGGGCGGCGAGCTGTTCCACCGGCGCCCGGACGGAAAGGCCGAGATCCGCTTCGAGGACGCCGACGCCGTGGTGCCGCGCACGGTCCACGACCAGGTCAACGTGGACGGCAGCGCGTCCGGCGCCACTCTCGGCATGGGCGGCTCGGACACGCTGCCCGGCTTCTTCGGCGGCAAGTACGCGATGGTGCCGCTCGGCTTCTCCTACCGCCAGCAGATCGTCCAGCAGGCGCCGAAGGGCTTCGCGTGGCAGGTCCTGCCCGCGCCCGCGGGGGCGGACGGGCTCGCGCAGGGCGTGAGCCCGCAGACCCTGTCGGTCGCCGAGGACAGCCCGTACAAGAAGGAGGCGGCCGCGTTCATCGACTTCTTCCTGCGCCCCGCCAACATGGTGCGGCTCGCGCGCGGCGACTGGATGCTGCCCACCGGCGAGGAGGCCCTCAAGGACCCGGCGCTGCGCACGCGGAAGAACGACTGGGCGACGGGCACCGCCCTGGCCCGGCACCTGCGCCCCGCCCCCGCGCAGTCGGTGCGCGGCTACCCCGAGTGGTCGGACAAGGTCGCCACGCCCGCGCTCCAGGAGTACTACAGCGGCGCGATCGGCCTGGACGAGCTGAAGAAGCGCCTGGTCGAGGACGGGAACCTGGTCCTGCGCCGCTATCAGCGCTGAGCCCGCGAGGCCACCGGCCCCCGGAGTCCCACCGTGCCTCACACGCCGACCGACTCCTCCATCTCCTCCTCCTGCTCCTCCTGGTCGGCGGCCGCAGCGGGCGCCGGGGCGGCGGCCACCGCGGCCCGCCGCCGCTCGACGAGCCCCGCCACCGCCGTGAGCAGCGCGCCCACGGCGAGCCAGGCCACCAGCGTGCCCACGTGTCCGCCGAGGCCGTGACCGCCGAAGTACAGGTGGGAGCGGACGCCTTCGACGAAGCCCGCGCCGTTCCAGAAGGCGTGCAGGGAGCCGAAGAAGCCGTTCTGCAGCTCGGGCCGGAAGAGCCCGCCGGAGCTGGTGAAGTTGAGCATCACGAAGAGGACCATCATCGCGAGCGTCGTCCAGCGCTTGAGGAACGTGTGCAGGCCCACGCCGATCAGCAGGATGCCCGCCGAGTAGAGCCAGGACATGGCCCACACGCCCCACAGGCCGTGGTGCGCGAGGTGGAACACGGGCCCGGCCAGCGCCGTGCCGATCAGGCTCACGGCGAGGGCGACGCCGACGGCGAGGCCCGCGCGCGCCCGCATCCGCAGACCGCCGCCGGCGGCACCGAGCGCGGCGACGGACGCGTACGAGCCGATGCTCACCGCGACGAGCAGGAAGAACAGGCCCTGGCCCGTGGGGTCGTCGGGGACCGGCGGCGCCACGTTGGTGACCTTCAGGGGAGCGCCCTGGGCGGCGGCGACCGGGGTGAAGACCTTCTCGGTGGCCAGCGCGCTCATGTCGGATCCGGCGGAGGCGACGAGCAGCTCGGGCGTCCTGGCGTCCGGGACGTAGGCGCCGGATATGTCGAGGGACTTCAGCGCGTCGACGGCCTGGGCGCGCGAGGCCAGCGTCCGCACGTCGAGGGCGTCGCCCGCCTCGGCCTCGACGGACCGGGCGACGGCATGGGCGCGGGCGTCCGTACCGACGACGGCGACGGGCATGTCGTGCGGTTCGGGCGTGACGAACGCGCTCATATAGGCCAGGCCCATGCCCAGACACATCAGCAGCGGGGTCAGGAGATGGACGAGGACGTGGCGCAGGGGGCCACGGGCAGGCGCCTGCATGCGGATCGCTCCAGAAGGTCGGCGGACAGAGTCGGCAGAGATAGTTGGCGGAGATGGTTGGCATATACAACTCTTACGTCATGTTGTACTGTACAACCATTGGCGCCGGGGCGGAAGCGCGGCACGTGACGCGGGGTGCGACCGGGTCCCGGCGCGGTGGACGCGAGGAGGCGGAGGGGCCGTGGCCGACCGGGACGACGCGATCGAGACGATCCAGCGGGAGATGACCGCGTTCGCGCGGCGAGCGCGCGCCACCGCCGCGCGGATGCACCCCGAACTCTCGCTCGTCTCCTTCACCCTCCTGAGTCATCTGGAGTACCAGCAGGGCTGCCGCGCCACGGACCTGGCCGCGCACTACACGCTGGACAAGTCGACCATCAGCAGGCAGGTGGCGGCCCTGGAGAAGGCGGGCCTGGTGGAGCGCCGCCAGGACCCGGCCGACCACCGCGTGCACGTGCTGCATCTGACCGAGCGCGGGGAGGGGGTGCTCGCGCAGGTCACGGACAGCCGCCGGATCGCCTTCCGCGAGCGGCTCGCGGACTGGAGCGGGCCGGATCTGGAGCGGTTCGCGGAGTATCTGCTGCGGTACAACGCGGGCGCGGAGGGCGGCCCGGGTGCGGGGCCCGGGGGGCTCGCCGAGTAGCGCCCGGCCCGCAGGGCCTGGAGCGGGTGCTCGCGCGGGGTGCCTGAAATTGATTGCACGATACGTATCGTCTCGTTTATGGTCGGCTCATGACCACACGCCAGCGTGCCCACATCGCCATGTTCTCCATCGCCGCCCACGGGCACGTGAACCCGAGCCTGGAAGTGATCCGGGAGCTTGTGGCCCGCGGCCACCGCGTCACGTACGCGATCCCGCACGCCTTCGAGGAGAAGGTCGCCGAGACCGGCGCCGAGCCCGTGCTCTACCGCACCACCCTGCCCGGCCCGGACGACGACCCGGAGGCCTGGGGCGACACCCTGCTCGACAACGTGGAGCCGTTCCTGGCCGACGCCATGCAGGCCCTGCCGCAGCTGGCGGCGGCGTACGAGGGCGACGAGCCTGACCTCGTCCTGCACGACATCGCCTCCTACCCGGCCCGGGTCCTCGCCCGCCGCTGGGGCGTGCCCGAGGTCTCGCTCTCGCCGAACCTGGTGGCCTGGGAGGGGTACGAGGAGGAGGTCGCCGAGCCCCTGTGGGCAGAGCCCCGGCGGACCGAGCGCGGCCGGGCGTACTACGAGCGCTTCGAGAACTGGCTGACGCAGAACGGGGTCACCCAGCACCCCGACCCCTTCGTCGGCCGCCCGCCCCGCTCGCTCGTCCTGATCCCCAAGGCGCTCCAGCCGCACGCCGACCGGGTCGACGAGAGCGTGCACACCTTCGTCGGCGCCTGTCAGGGCGACCGCGCCGCGCAGGGCGACTGGGAGCCCCCGGCGCACGCGGAGAAGGTGCTCCTCGTCTCCCTCGGCTCGTCCTTCACCAAGCAGCCGGGCTTCTACCGCGAGTGCGTCGAGGCCTTCGGGGACCTGCCGGGATGGCATGTAGTGCTCCAGATAGGCAATCACGTCGACGTGGCCGAACTCGGCGACGTACCGGCCAACATCGAGGTGCGCCACTGGGTGCCGCAGCTCGCGGTCCTGCGGAAGGCGGACGCCTTCATCACGCACGCGGGCGCGGGCGGCAGCCAGGAGGGCCTCGCGACCGGGACGCCGATGGTCGCCGTGCCGCAGGCCGTCGACCAGTTCGGCAACGCCGACATGCTCCAGGGCCTCGGCGTCGCCCGCCATGTGCCGATGGAGGAAGCCGACGCGCGGACGCTGCGCGAGGCGGTGCTCGCGCTCGTCGACGACCCGGAGGTGGCGCGCAGGCTGAGCGAGGTGCGCTCGGAGATGGCGGGGGAGGGCGGCACGCGGCGGGCGGCCGACCTCATCGAGGAGGAGATCGTGCGCGGTCGGCGTGACGGCGGCGTGAAGAGGGGAGGTGTCGGCGCGTGACCGTTTGGTGGCGCTTCAGACCTGGTTGGCCGGGATTGGCGCTTGGTGCGGCATGGCCCGACACGGCATGACATAACGCTCTGTCAGGTCATTCGGTAACGGCCGGGTCATTCGATAACGCTCGGGTAACGCGCGTGTGCGCTGGCACATCCATGGACCCGACCCACTGGTTCGACCCTTACCCCCCGTCAAAGGTTGCATGGGTCGCTCCTTGTTCCTTGGGGCAACGGCTTCCTAGCGTGAGGTGAACTTCATTCGAACGCCAGGAAGTTGACCCATGTCACAACAGTCCCCGCGGCGCGACACGGCCGAGCGACGGGAGGCGCGGGAGATACCGCCCCTCGCCGAGGTGCGCCGCATCACCGAGAAGAAGCGCGACGCCTGGTGGACCGTGTTGCTCGTCGACCCCGTCGCCACGCCGCTCGTCCGCCAGACCGCGCTGCGCACCCGGATCACACCGAACCAGATCACCTGGGGCGCGTTCCTGCTCGGCCTCGGCTCCGCGGCGTGCTTCGCCCTCGGTGACTGGCGGTGGCTGTGTCTCGGCGCCGTGATCTACCACCTGAGCTTCATCCTGGACTGCATGGACGGCAAGGTCGCGCGGCTCACCGGCCAGGGCTCGGTCTTCGGGGCGTGGCTCGACTTCGTCTTCGACCGCATCCGCGTGATGGTGTGCGGGGTCGCCCTGATGGCCGGGCAGTACGAGCGCACCGGGGACGTGACCTACGTCTGGCTCGCGCTCGCCGTGGTCGGGCTCGACACGCTGCGGTACATCAACTCCCTGGAGATCTTCAAGGTCCGCTACACCATGCGCAAGCAGATCAAGGCACGGGTGCGGGCCGCGCGGCGGGCGGAGAACCAGGCCGAGCTCGCGTTCATGGAGGACCTGCTGCGGGAGAACCCCGAGGCGGACGTGGAGCGCGACCAGGCCGTCGGGGCGGGCGTGCCCGGGGAGCCGGAGGCGCTCGCGGGCCGGGCGGCCGTGCCGGTGGGGGCCGGGCCGTCCCCGGAGGGCGACGCGCCCGCGCCCGCCCCCGCCCGGCCCGCCAAGCAAGTCATCGACCTCCACCAGGAGTTCCGGCACCGCTTCCCCGCCTATCTGCGGGCGCGGTCCTTCCTGCTGCGGCACCGCATCCGCACGCACCTCGTGAGCGGGGTCGAGTTCCAGATGGGCGTCTTCATCCTCGGTCCGCTCTTCGACGCGGTGATCCCGGCGACCATCGTCTCGGGCGCGCTGCTGCTCGTCTTCGAACTCGCCATCATCTACAAGCTGCTCCTGTCGACCCGCGACTTCACGCGGACGATCGACTCCTTCGAGCAGCCGGTCTCCGCTGTGGCCTAGCCGTCACTCGCCGAGGGTCTTCTGCGCCCTGCCCGCTCGGGGGAGGGGCAGGGCGCAGAGGGGGCCGGGAGGGGCGGGGTGCCCGAAGTGTCATGGGTGGGTTGATTTGTTATTACAGAACCTTGTTGAACAAGTCACAGCCGCATGAAGGTATTGATCTGCGCGCGTCATTCAGACAGGGTTTCGTCCCAACGCCCGGAGATCTTCAGTTCTTTCGGAGCGAACCGGGCGTCGCAGTGAAAGCTTGACAACCCCACAAAGCACCACATCCCCCCACAACACCCCACGAGGAGACGCCTCTTCATGGCAGCTCACAAGCGCGCTCGCACGATGAAGCTCACCGCAGGGATAGCCACCGCCGCCACCGCGATCGGCGTGACCGTCTTCGCCGGTTCGTTCGCCGGTGCCTCGACCCCCACCGAGGGCAAGGTGTACGGCACCGACGCCAAGGGCGCCGTGGCCGGAAGCTACATCGTGCTGCTCGACGAGAAGGCCAGCAAGGACGCCAAGGCCGACCTCGCCGAGGAGTACGGCGGCGACCTCAACCGCACCTACTCCTCGGCCGTCAACGGCTTCTCGGCCACGGGCCTGAGCGAGACCGAGGCCAAGCGCCTCGCCGCCGACCCGGCCGTCGGCAAGGTCGTGCAGAACAAGAAGTTCTCCATCAAGGCCACCCAGGACAACCCGCCGTCGTGGGGCCTGGACCGGGTCGACCAGGCCGACACGGCGGGCGACAAGAAGTACACGTACCCCGACCAGGCCGGTGAGGGCGCGACCGCGTACGTCATCGACACCGGCGTGCGCGTCAGCCACAAGGACTTCGGCGGCCGCGCGGTCTCCGGGTTCGACGCGGTCGACAACGACGACAACGCGGACGACGGCAACGGCCACGGCACCCACGTCGCGGGCACCATCGCGGGCTCGGCGCACGGCATCGCCAAGAAGGCGAAGATCGTCGCGGTGCGCGTCCTGGACGACCAGGGCTCCGGCACCACCGAGCAGGTCGTCGCGGGCATCGACTGGGTCACCAAGAACCACAAGGGCCCCTCCGTCGCCAACATGAGCCTCGGCGGCGGCGCCGACGAGGCCCTGGACGAGGCCGTCCGCAAGTCCATCGCCTCCGGCGTCACCTTCGCGGTGGCCGCGGGCAACGAGTCGAGCGACGCCAGCCAGGGCTCCCCGGCGCGCGTCAAGGAGGCCATCACGGTCGCCTCCTCCACGAAGGACGACCAGCAGTCGGACTTCTCCAACTTCGGCTCCGCCGTGGACATCTACGCCCCGGGCTCGGACATCACCTCCGACTGGAATACCGGTGACGACGCCACCAAGACGATCTCCGGTACGTCCATGGCGACCCCGCACGTCGTCGGCGCCGCCGCCCTGTACGTGGCCGCGCACCCCGACGCCACGCCCGCGGACGTCGCCAAGGCGCTGACCGACGGCGCGACGCCGGGCAAGATCTCCAACCCGAGCGAGGGCACGCCCAACAAGCTCCTGAAGGTCGTCGAGTAGTTCTCGGCCGGGCCGCCGCCCCGCCGCACGGCGGGGCGGCGGCCCTCTTCGGACCGGCGGCCGTCGTGCCCACCCCCACGGGGCGCGACGGCCGCCTTATCGTGTGCGCATGGCGACGAAGATCTACGCGGCGCTCCTGCGCGGCGTGAACGTGGGCGGCAGCAGGAAAGTGCCGATGGCCCGGCTGCGCGCGCTCCTCGAAGGGCTCGGGCTCACCGGCGTACGGACGTACCTGCAGAGCGGGAACGCGGTGTTCGCGGCGGACCACGGCGACGAGGACGTCCTCGCGGCCGAGCTCGCGGCGGCCCTGGAGCAGGAGTTCGGCTTCGGCGTGGACCTGCTGGTGCGCGACCACGCGTATCTGCGGGCGGTGGTCGACGCCTGCCCCTTCCCCGCCGCCGACCTCGAAGGCAGGCAGCTGCACGTCACGTACTTCTCCGGGCCCGTGGACGCCGCCCGCTTCGCCGCGCTCGACCAAGCGGGCTTCCTGCCGGAGGAGTTCCGCCTCGGCGAGCGCGCCCTGTATCTGTACGCGCCCGAAGGGCTTGGCCGGTCCCGGCTCGGCGTGGCTCTGGGGCGCCCCGCCCTCACCAAGGGGCTCGTCGCCACCACCCGCAACTGGAACACCGTCACCAAGCTCGCGGAGCTGACCGAGACCCCGGGAGCCGGACGATGACCGACCGCTCGCCCGCCGTGGAGGCGGCCATCGAGAACGAGCTGCGCCTGCTCGACCCCGAGGTGCGGGCCTCGCCCGAGCTGTTCGGCGATCTGCTGCACCCCGAGTTCACCGAGTTCGGCGCCTCGGGCGCGCGCTGGGACCGGGCGTCGATCGTCCGGGTCCTCACCGCGAGCCCCGAGCCCGGCGCCCGGCCGGTCACGACCTCCCGCATGCGGGGCGTGCAGCTCGCCGACGACGTGGTGCACCTGACGTTCGACACCGACACCAACGGCCGCCTGGTGCACCGCAGTTCGCTGTGGCGGCGCACGGGCGACGGCTGGCTGCTCTGGTTCCACCAGGGCACGCCGTTCACGCGCTCCGAGGCGGGCGGCGACGGCTGACGGGGCGGGCGCTCACGCCGTGCGCGGCAGCGTGACGGTGCGGTCGCCGCGGTAGGTCGTGTGCGAGACGATCTCGGCGGGCACCGCGAGCCGCGGGTCGGCGAGCAGCCGCCGCACGGCGTCGGGCCGCCCCGGGTCCGGGGCGTGCCCGGCCGCCGAGGTGACGGCGGCGACGGCGTCGAGCAGCGCGAGGTCCTCCGCCGTGACCTCCGCCTCGTCCTTCTCCATCAGCCCCCAGCCGTCCCACGGCAGCGGCTCCACGCCGCCGAGCGCGGCGAGGTCGGCCACCACGTCGGCGCGCACGAGCCCGAGGCCCTTGATCTCGGGCAGGGTGAACACGCCGAAGGTCTCCGGGTCCGCGCGCCCCTCCCGGCACGCCCGCCAGGCGTCCCCGGCGACCAGGAACGCGTCGCGCGGCACGTCCAGCGGGTCGAACGGGGTGTCGTGCAGGTCGCCGTACACCTGCGGGTCGGCGAGGACCCAGCCGCGCCCCTCGCACCAGTACTCCGTCACCCAGTGGTTGTCGTGGAACCCCGCCTGGAAGTACGTGCCGTAGCCGCCCCTGAGCCGCGCCGGAGTGCCGGTCTCGCGCAGGAGCGCGCACAGCAGCAGCGCGAAGTCCCGGCAGGTGGCGACGAACCGCGCCGCGGGCCCGCGCTCCTCGGTGAGCGGGGTGTCGCCGCGCTCGCGCAGGACGCGCAGGATCTCCGTGGCGTACCGGGACTCGGCGTCCCCGTGCAGCCGCTCGTCGGGCACCGCCCAGCCGCAGCTCTCCCGCTCCTCGCGGTGCATCAGCACACCCCGCACCAGGGCGGCCAGCGCCTCGGGGGAGCGGGGCAGCGGTTCCGGGCCGAGCAGGGCGTCCAGGTGCGGGCCGGGGATGCTGTACGGGCTGTGCTTCAGGTAGTCACTGTCCATGCCGGACAGGCTGAGGTCTGCCCTTGGGGCAAGGTCCAGAGAGCGCGCCCCAAAGGGGCGCGGGGCTGTGCCGATATGCGGCTCCGCCGCGCGGGCGCGACCAGCCACGACGGTCCCGCAGGCGATCAACGGCCCATCGCGGCAATTCCAGCGAAGCGCTTAGCGGGCCGCCGGGCCGCTGTGCCCGGTCGTGATTGGCCCAGGAAAAGCCACGGAAAGTGGACCATTCCGCTGCGCCACCCCTGGCTAGTGTTACGGCCATGACCACCACAGCGCCCCGCCCGACACCCACCGCCGACGCCGCCACGACGGCGACCCGCGTCGACTTCTACTTCGACCCGGCCTGCCCCTTCGCGTGGATCACCTCCCGCTGGCTCCTGGAGGTCGAGCGCCACCGCGACCTGGACCTGCGCTTCCACGTGATGAGCCTGTACCTGCACAACGCGGGCAACGACCTGCCCGACTGGTACCGGGAGCTCGTCGACAAGTCGCTCGGTGTCGTCCGCGTCGTGGCGGCCGCCGCCGAAGCGCATGGCGAGGAGGTGCTGCGTGACCTGTACACGGCCCTCGGCACCCGCATCCACGAGCGGCGGAACGAGGACTTCCGCGCGGTCGTGCGCGAGGCCCTCGCCGAGGTCGGCCTCCCGGCGGAGCTCGGCGAGGCCGCGTCCCGCACGGAGCACGACGAGGCACTGCGGCGCAGCCACGACGCGGGCAAGGAGCCGGAGTCCGGCGCCTACGTCGGCACGCCCACGGTCCACGTCGACGGCACGGTCTGGTTCGGCCCGGTGCTGCGGGCGATACCGCGTGGCGAGGAGGCGGCCCGCCTCTTCGACAGCTTCCGCGTCCTGGCGGGCCACCCGGACCTGTTCGAACTGAAGCGGACGCGGACGGGCGGGCTCGACTTCAGCTGAGGGGCGGTCAGCCGACGGCGGGCAGGTCCAGCAGCCCTGCTGCGAAGAGTTCCGACGGGTGGGCGAAGTCCGCCGCGAAGCGACGGCACGCGTCGAACCGCTCGAGCAGCACCCGGGCGACGAACGGCGAATCCCCCAGCACACCCCCGAGCACGTCGGCCTCGGCGGCCCCCCGGGCGATCCGGTCGGGCAGGAACCCGGGAGCCAGTACATAGGGAGCGACGGCCACCCGCCGCACCCCGGGCACGCCCCGCAGGAGGTGGACGGCCCGCCCGGTCGGGGGCAGCGCCGCGGAGGCGAACGCAGGCCGCACGGCGCACCAACCGGTACGCCGCCACTCCCGCGCGATGTCAGCGATCACTGCGATCGCCTCCGGGTCCGTGGAGCCCGCCGAGGCGAGGACCACCCCGGTCGTGGCCTTGTCGGCGGGGTCGAGCCCCGCCTCGTACAGCCGCTGTTCGAGCGCGGCGAGCAGCAGCGGCGAGGGGCCGAGCACCCCCGCCTGCCGCACCCGCATCCCGGCCGGGGCCGCGCGGAGCACGGCGGGGATGTCGGCCTTCGCGTGGAAGGCGCGGGTCAGCAGGAGCGGCTGGGCGACGACGTCCCGCACGCCGGCGGCGGCCAGGGACGCGAGGACGTCCGGCACGGCGGGCGCGTCGAAGTCGAGGAAGCCGACCTCCACCCGCAGCCCCGGGCGCAGCGCCCGCACGCGGCGCACCAGCGCGCGCACCGTCGCGGCGTGCCGCGGGTCGCGGCTGCCGTGGGCGATGACCAGGAGTGCGGGGGAGGCGGCGGTGCGCATCGTGATCACTTCACCAACAGGCCGCGGCTGCGCAGGACCCACCGCTCCAGCGGGCTGAAGATCAGCAGGTCGATGGCGACGCCGACGACCAGGATCAGCAGGATGGCGAGGAAGACCTGCGACATGCTGCTGTTGGTGCGGCCCGCCTCCAGGAGCTGGCCGAGCCCCATCCCGAGGTCCGGCGACTGCGCGATGATCTCGGCGGCCATCAGCGACCGCCAGGAGAACGCCCAGCCCTGCTTCAGGCCCGCCAGATACCCGGGCAGCGCCGCGGGCATGACGATGTGCCAGGTCCCGCGGAGCCCGGTGGCGCCGAGCGTGCGGCCCGCCCGCAGGAACAGCGGCGGCACCTGGTCCACGCCCGCGACCAGGCCGTTGGCGATCGACGGCACGGCGCCGAGCAGGATCACCGCGTACATCATCTTGTCGTTGAGGCCGAGCCAGATCACCGCCGGGGGCACCCACGCCACGGACGGCAGCGACTGGAGCCCCGACAGGACGGGCCCGATGGCCGCCCGGACGAAGCGGACGCGCGCCACGAGCAGGCCGAGCGGCGTGCCGATGGCCAGGGCCATGAGGAAGCCGAGCATGCCGCGCGAGACGGACGTCCAGATGTAGTCGATGAGGGTGCCCTGCCGCCAGGCGAGTTCGACCTCCTGCCACACCGCGTCCGGCGAGGGCAGCTTGTAGCTGTCGGTCACCTCCGCCCAGACGAGGATCTGCCAGACCACCAGGACCAGCAGGACCGCCGTGACCGGCGGCAGGACCTTCTGCACCAGCGTCTCGCGCAGCGGGGCGCGCCGCGTCTGGACGGTGTCCAGGGCGTCGAGGCCCGCCTCCAGGCCCGCCAGGTCGTGGGTGTCGTGCCCGTCGCCCTGGGGTGGCGCGGGGGTCGTCGTGTCAGTGCTGCCCATGGCGGCGGATCTCCCCACGCAGTTCTTCGGTGATCTCGACGGACAGCTCGGCCACGGCCGTGTCCTCGATGCGGCGCGGCTGCTCGATGCCGACGGTCCACTCGCGCGCCACCCGGCCGGGCCGCGAGGACAGCAGGACCACGCGCTGGGCGAGCCGTACCGCCTCGCGGACGTTGTGCGTGACGAACAGGACCGAGACGCCGGTCTCGCGCCAGATCCGGGTCAGCTCGTCGTGCAGCACGTCCCGGGTGATGGCGTCGAGCGCCGCGAACGGCTCGTCCATGAGGAGCAGCTTGCTGTCCTGGGCGAGCGCGCGGGCCAGCGCGACCCGCTGGCGCATGCCGCCGGACAGCTCGTGCACGCGCTTGCCGTACGCGCCCTCCAGGCGGACGAGCGCCAGCAACTCCTCGGCCCTGGGACGGCGTTCGGCCTTGGCCAGGCCGCTCAGCTTCAGGGCGAGCTCGATGTTCTTGCCCGCGGTCAGCCACGGGAACAGGGCGTGCTCCTGGAACATCAGGGCCGGGCGTCCGTCGGTGCTGATGCTGCCCGCGCTCGGCCGGTCGAGCCCGGCCACGAGGTTGAGCAGCGTCGACTTCCCGCAGCCCGAGGCCCCCAGGAGGGTGACGAACTCCCCCTGGCCGACGTCCAGCGTGATGTCGTCCAGGACGAGCTGCCGCCCCGCCGGTGTGGCGAAGGACTTCGAGACGTGCTCGATGCGCGCGGCGACCCCGCCCGCGTCCGTGGTGTGCGCGGCCCGTGCGGCGCCCCGCGGTGCCTTGGCCAGCGTCGTGCCCATGGTCGTCACCTCCTGAGAACCTGAACTGTGGGCGATGGCGGGTTACTTGACGCCGAGGCCGGCGTCGTCGACCGCGGGCTCGCCCGCCGCCTTCAGGACCTTGTTGAGCGGGCCCAGGTCGTAGATGCCCTTGAGGTCGGGGCGCTCCAGGAGGCCCGCCTTCACGGCGTGCTCGGCCTCGGTGTCGAGCGTCGCCGCCAGCGGGTCGTTGGTGAACTGGATGGACTTCCAGGCCGGGTCGAGGACCTCCGCGGGCAGGGCCTTGCCGGAGTGCTGCTTCAGGACGGCGTTGGCGGCGGCCTTGGCCTTGGCCGGGTTGTCCTCGATGAACTGGTTCGCCTTCACCGCGCCCCGCAGCACGGCCTCGACGACCTTCGGGTGGTCCTTGAGGAACTGCTGGCGCACGATGACGTTCGTGATCACGAACTTCTTGCCGGGCCACAGGTCGGCCTCGTCGAGGAGCACCTTCGCGCCCTCGGCCACCAGCTTGGACGCGGTCGGCTCCGGCACCCAGGCGCCGTCGATCGAGCCGGACTTGTAGGCGTCCGGGGTGATCTTGTTGTCGGTGCGGACCACGGAGACGTCGCCCTTGCCGCTCTGGGCGTCGACCTTCCAGCCCTTCTCCTTGATCCAGTTGAGGAAGGCCACGTCCTGGGTGTTGCCGAGCTGCGGGGTGGCGATCTTCTTGCCCTTGACGTCGTCCAGGGACTTGATCTTCTTGGGGTTCACCACGAGCTTCACGCCGCCGGACGCCGAACCGCCGATGATGCGCAGGTTCTCGCCGTCGGACTTGGTGTAGCCGTTGATGGCGGGCGACGGGCCGATCCAGCCGATGTCGATGGACTTGGAGTTGAGCGCCTCGATCTCCGAGGGACCCGCGTTGAACTGCGCGTACGACGCCTTGGTGGCGCCCAGCTCCTTCTGGAACAGGCCCTCGTGGTCGCCGACGAGCGCCGTGCCGTGGGTGAGGTTCGGGAAGTAGCCGATCTTCACCTCGTCCAGACCCTCGATCTTCTTCGCGTCGGCGGCGATCTTCGCCTTGCCGCCGTCGTCCTTGTCGGAGTCCGAGCCGTATCCGCAGGCCGAGAGCGTGAGCGCGAGCAGGGGGAGGGCGGCGACGGCGGCCAGACGGCCGGCGCGGCGCGCACGGGGAGCAAGGGGACCGAAGGTGCGGATGGCTGGCACGGGAGGGGTTCCTCTCGTTGGCCCGGCGGGAGCACGGTTCAGGGTGCGGCCGGGTGGATGTCGGCGGATCTTCGTCTGCGTGCGAAGGGACGGCGGGGGGTGAGGGCGCGCGAGCGGTGCGCGTACGTCATCGCACACATCGCGTGACGCCGCCGGACCCCGCGCCGAGGGCGCCGCTGCCCACGCGGCCGCCCTCCTTCGCGAAGGTCGAGAAGACATCGGGAGAGGACACGGTCAGAAGTCCCACCCTTCTTCGTCGTCCGCGGCCGACGCGGGCGCCTCGGCCTTGGCGAAGGCCTCGCCCGCCATCCCGGCGGCGAGCGTCGTGCCGTCCGCCGGGTCGATCAGGAGGAAGGAGCCGGTGCGGCGCGAGTCGGCGTACGCGTCGAGCGCGAGCGGCTCGGCGGTGCGCACCAGGACGCGGCCGATGTCGTTGGCGGCGAGGAGCCCCGGGTTCGGGTGCTGCGACAGGTCGTCCAGGGTGAGCCGCGACGGGATCTGCTTCACGATCGCCTTGACCGTGCGGGTGGTGTGCTTGAGCAGCACCCGCTGGCCCACGCGCAGGGGCGCGTCGGCGACGTGGCAGACGGTGGCGGCGATGTCCTGGGTGGCCGTCGGCGTATCACTGCTCGGGACGATCATGTCACCACGTGAGACGTCGAGGTCGTCCTCCAGGAGCACGGTCACGGACTGCGGCGTCCACGCCACGTCCACCGCCCTGCCCAGGAGGTCGATGCCCGCGACCTTCGTGGTGCGCCCCGACGGCAGCACCGTCACCTCGTCGCCGACGCGGAAGGTGCCCGCGGCGATCTGCCCCGCGTAGCCGCGGTAGTCGGGGTGCTCGGCGGTCTGCGGCCGGATCACGTACTGCACCGGCAGGCGCGCGTGGCAGCCCGTCAGGTCGTGGCTGACCGGCACGGTCTCCAGGTGCTCCAGGACGGTCGGGCCGCCGTACCAGTCCATGTTCGAGGACGGCTCCACCACGTTGTCCCCGGCGAGCGCCGAGATCGGGATCGCGGTGACCTCCGGGACGCCCAGCTCCGTGGCGTACGCGGTGAACTCCTCGGCGATCTTCGCGAAGACCGGCTCCGCGTACGCGACGAGGTCCATCTTGTTCACCGCGAGCACCACGTGCGGCACGCGCAGGAGGGCGGCCACCGCGGCGTGGCGGCGGGTCTGCTCGATCACGCCGTTGCGCGCGTCGACCAGGACCACGGCGAGGTCGGCGGTGGAGGCGCCGGTGACCATGTTCCGGGTGTACTGCACGTGGCCCGGCGTGTCGGCCAGGATGAACCGGCGGCGCGGGGTCGCGAAGTAGCGGTACGCCACGTCGATGGTGATGCCCTGCTCGCGCTCGGCCCGCAGGCCGTCGGTGAGCAGCGCCAGGTCGGGCCCCTCGGCGCCGCGGCTGCGCGAGGCGTGCTCGACGGCCTCCAGCTGGTCGGCGAGGACCGACTTGGAGTCGTGCAGGAGGCGGCCGACCAGGGTGGACTTGCCGTCGTCGACGGAGCCCGCGGTGGCGAAGCGCAGCAGGGTGGTGGCGAAGGGCCCGGCGAGCTGGCCCGCGGTGGTGCTGGTCATGGTTAGAAGTACCCTTCGCGCTTGCGGTCTTCCATCGCGGCCTCGGAGAGCTTGTCGTCGGCCCGGGTCGCGCCGCGCTCGGTGAGCCGGGACGCCGCGATCTCCGCGATGACGGCCTCCAGCGTGCTCGCGTCGGAGTCGACCGCCCCGGTGCAGGACATGTCGCCGACGGTGCGGTAGCGGACCCGGCGGGTCTCGACGTCCTCGCCGTCCTTGGGGCCGCCCCAGTCCCCGGCGGTCAGCCACATGCCGCCGCGCAGGAAGACCGGGCGCTCGTGGGCGAAGTAGATCTCGGGCAGCTCGATCCCCTCGCGGGCGATGTACTGCCACACGTCCAGCTCGGTCCAGTTGGACAGCGGGAAGACGCGCACGTGCTCGCCCGGGGCGTGCCGGCCGTTGTAGAGCTGCCACAGCTCGGGCCGCTGGCGGCGCGGGTCCCACTGCGAGAACTCGTCCCGCAGCGAGAACACCCGCTCCTTGGCGCGGGCCTTCTCCTCGTCGCGGCGGCCGCCGCCGAAGACCGCGTCGAAGCGCTCGGCGGCGATCTTCTCCGTGAGCGGCAGCGTCTGGAGCGGGTTGCGGGTGCCGTCGGGGCGCTCCTTGAGCACGCCGCGGTCGATGTAGTCCTGCACGGACGCCACGTGAAGGCGCAGCCGGTGCGCGGCGACCACGCGGTCGCGGTACTCGATGACCTCGGGGAAGTTGTGCCCGGTGTCGACGTGGAGCAGCGAGAAGGGCACCGCGGCCGGGGCGAAGGCCTTCAGCGCCAGGCGCAGCATGACGATGGAGTCCTTGCCGCCGGAGAACAGGATCACCGGCCGCTCGAACTCGCCCGCCACCTCACGGAAGATGTGGACGGCCTCGGACTCCAGGGCGTCCAGGTGGCTGAGCGCGTAGGGCCCCTCGGCCTCCTGGGCGGCCGGGGTCCGCTCGGGCTGCGACGCGTCCTCGGTCGCGGCGGCGGCGGTCGTCATGCGGTGACCCTCTCGTTGGCTTCTGCGCCCGCGCGGCGCACGGGTGCGGGCATCGTCGGCAGCGGCCGGGCGGCCGTCGTCGGCGCGCTCATACGACACCCCTCTCCGTCAGCAGCGCCAGGACGGCCGCGGCGGACTCCCGCACCGTCTGGTCCTGGGACGCCAGGCGCAGGTCGGGCGACTCGGGCTCCTCGTACGGGTCGTCGACGCCGGTGAGTCCGGACAGCTCGCCCGCGGCCTGCTTGGCGTACAGGCCCTTCACGTCGCGTACGGAGCACACCTCCACCGGCGTGGCGACGTGCACCTCCAAGTAGGCGGTGCCGCCCGCCTGGTGGCGCTTGCGCACCGCCTCGCGGCTGTCCGCGAACGGGGCGATCACGGGGACGAGCGCGAGCACGCCGTTGCGGGCGAGGAGCTCGGCGACGAAGCCGATGCGCTGCACGTTGGTGTCGCGGTCCGCGCGGTCGAAGCCGAGGCCCGCCGAGAGGAACGCGCGGATCTCGTCGCCGTCGAGCACCTCGACCGCGCGGCCCCGCTCGCGCAGGGTGCGCGCCAGTTCGTACGCGATGGTGGTCTTGCCCGCGCTCGGCAGGCCGGTGAGCCAGACGGTGGCTCCGGTCACGTCGGTCTCCTGGACGGGTCGGGGGGCGGTCATCCGTGCAGCCCGCATTCGGTCTTGGTCCGCCCGGCCCAGCGGCCCGCGCGCGCGTCCTCGCCGTCGAGGAGGCGCCGGGTGCACGGGGCGCAGCCCACGGAGCCGTAGCCGTCCATGAGCAGCGGGTTGGTGAGCACGCCGTGCTCGGTGACGTAGGCGTCCACGTCGGCTTGTGTCCAGCGGGCGATGGGGGAGACCTTCACCTTGCGGCGCCGGTCGTCCCAGCCGACGACGGGCGTGTGCGCGCGGGTCGGCGACTCGTCGCGGCGCAGCCCCGTGGCCCACGCCAGATAGGGCGCGAGGCCGTCCTCCAGGGGCTTGACCTTGCGCAGCGCGCAGCACAGGTCGGGGTCGCGGTCGTGCAGCCGCGGGCCGTACTCGGCGTCCTGCTCGGCCACGGTCTGGACCGGCGTCAGGGTGAGGACGTTGACGTCCATCACGGCCTCGACGGCGTCGCGGGTGCCGATGGTCTCCGGGAAGTGGTAGCCGGTGTCGAGGAACACCACGTCCACGCCGGGGCGCGCGCGGGAGGCGAGGTGGGCGACCACCGCGTCCTCCATCGACGAGGTCACGCAGAGGCGGGCGCCGAAGGTGTCGGCCGCCCAGGTGAGGATCTCCAGCGCGGAGGCGTCCTCCAGGTCGCGCCCGGCCTGCTCGGCGAGCGCCCGCAACGCGTCGGCGGGGGTGTCGCCCCGCACCTGCTGAATGGTCGTCATATCGCTGCCTCTCCGCCGTCGTTCCGCCGAAGTCCACGGGTGAGCAACCCGAGGAACTTCAGTTGGAAGGCACGGTTGCACGCCGCGCATTCCCATGCGCCATGGCCCTGTTCACTCGGACGCAGGTCCTCGTCGCCGCAGTAGGGGCAGTAGAAGGGGGCGGCCCGCTCGCTCATGGTGTGGTCCTCGTCTCGCTCGCGGCGCTCACGACAGGGCGTCCTCGTCGGCCCGCGCGGCCCAGGCGGCGAACCGCTCGCCGTCCGCGCGCTCCGCCTGGAAGCGCTTGAGCACGCGCTCGATGTAGTCCGGCAGGGCGGCGGAGGTCACCTTCAGGCCGCGCACCTTGCGGCCGAACCCGGCCTCCAGGCCGAGCGCGCCGCCCAGGTGCACCTGGAAGCCCTCGACCTGGTCGCCGTTCTCGTCCAGGACGAGCTGGCCCTTGAGGCCGATGTCGGCGACCTGGATGCGGGCGCAGGCGTTCGGGCAGCCGTTGATGTTGATGGTGATCGGCTCGTCGAAGTCCGGGACGCGGCGCTCCAGTTCGTCGATGAGCGAGGCGCCGCGCGCCTTCGTCTCGACGATGGCGAGCTTGCAGAACTCGATGCCCGTGCAGGCCATGGTGCCGCGCCGGAAGGGGGAGGGCCGTACCGTGAGGTCGAGCGACTCCAGGCCCGCCACCAGGGACGCGACCTGGTCCTCGGCCACGTCGAGGACGATCATCTTCTGCTCGGCGGTGGTGCGGAGGCGGCCCGAGCCGTGCCCGGCGGCGAGGTCGGCGATCTTCGTCAGGGTGGTGCCGTCGACGCGGCCGACGCGCGGGGCGAAGCCCACGTAGTAGTTGCCGTCCCGCTGCCGGTGCACGCCCACGTGGTCGCGCCAGCGCTGCAGGGGCTGCTCGGGCGCGGGCCCGTCGACGAGCTTGCGCAGCAGGTACTCGTCCTCCAGGACCCGGCGGAACTTCTCGACGCCCCAGTCGGCGAGGAGGAACTTGAGCCGGGCGCGGGTGCGCAGCCTGCGGTAGCCGTAGTCACGGAAGATCGAGATGACGCCCTCGAAGACGTCCGCCACCTCGTCGAGGGGCACCCAGGCGCCAAGGCGCTGGCCGATCTTGGGGTTGGTGGACAGGCCGCCGCCGACCCACAGGTCGAAGCCGGGCCCGCGCTCGGGGTGGCGCACGCCCACGAACGCGATGTCGTTGATCTCGTGCGCCACGTCGAGCAGCGGCGAGCCGGAGATCGCCGACTTGAACTTGCGCGGCAGGTTCGAGAAGGCCGGGTTGCCCACGATGCGGCGGTGGATCTCGTCGATCGCGGGCGTGCCGTCGATGATCTCGTCCTCGGCGATCCCCGCGACGGGCGAGCCCAGGATGACGCGCGGGGTGTCGCCGCAGGCCTCCGTCGTGGACAGGCCCACGCCCTCCAGACGACGCCAGATCTCCGGCATGTCCTCGATGCGGATCCAGTGGTACTGGATGTTCTGCCGGTCGGTGATGTCGGCGGTGCCGCGCGCGAACTCCTGCGAGATCTCGCCGATCACGCGCAGCTGCTCGGTGGTGAGCCGCCCGCCGTCGATCCGGACCCGCAGCATGAAGTGCTCGTCGTCCAGCTCCTCGGGCTCCAGGATCGCGGTCTTGCCGCCGTCGATCCCGGGCTTGCGCTGGGTGTAGAGGCCCCACCAGCGCATCCGGCCGCGCAGGTCGTTGGGGTCGATGGAGTCGAAGCCGCGCTTGGAGTAGATCGTCTCAATGCGTGTCCGCACATTGAGACCGTCGTCGTCCTTCTTGAACTGCTCGTTGCCGTTCAGCGGCGTGAAGTGACCGGCGGCCCACTGGCCCTCGCCGCGGTGGCGGCCCGCCTTGCGACGGGGTGCGGCAGGCGTGGATCGGTCCGGGGCGGTGGCCATGGGTACGTCCTTCACAGCAGACTGAGAGCGGCTCTGACCTGCGCACTCGCGCGAAGGCGCGGTGGTGCGCGGGGAGGGGGTCAGTACAGGGAAAGCGGCGGTGCTGGGTCTCTCAGCTCGCCGGACACATGGCGCTGGACACGCGGACGAGGTCGACGTGACGTCGACTCACCAAGGCGATTCCAGCTCGAGACATGGCGAAAGCGTGGCACGCGCCTTTCCGGACCGTCCACCACTGTCTGCATTCTGGACGAAGTTGTCTCGTATAGTGGACGGCGAGGGGCTGAAATGCAGCCGCAAGCGGCACCATCCAGCCCGTCCGGCGTTTTTTGAGGACGAGGCGCGGAGCGCCGAAAAGGCGGGGCAAGCCAGGCGCGGCTACGCGTACGCCCCCGGCCACGGCCCCGGCGTGGGCTGCTCCGGCTGCTCCGCCGTCTCCGTGCGGAAGAGCTTGAACCCGCGCCGCGTGTAGTTGTCCATGGCGTGCTCACCGTCGAGGCTGCACGTGTGCAGCCACACCCGCTTCGTGGGCACCCGCTCCGGCCACCGCTCGGCCAGGTCCCAGGCCCGCGCCGTGCCGTACGCCAGGAGGTGGCCGCCGATGCGCCGCCCCCGGAAGGCCGGGAGGAGGCCGAAGTAGACGATCTCCACCACCCCGTCGTCCTGCGGGTCGAGCTCGACGTACCCCGCCGGTGTGCCCTTCTCGTACGCCACCCACGTCTCCACGCCCGGCCGCGTCAGATGCTCTTGCCACTGCTCGTAGCTGAGCGAGAGGCGGTCGATCCACTGGATGTCGCCGCCGACGGCGCAGTACAGGAACCGGCTGAACTCGGGCGAGGGCACCTCGGCCCGCACGATCCGTACGTCGCCCTCCGGTGCGGCGGCGGGCAGCAGATCGGTGGGAGCGGTCTGCTCCAGGGACCAGGTGGTGACAGTGATGCTCATGGCGGCCAGGGAATCACGGGGCCGCCCGGGACCGCCACGAGGGGCCGGGGCACGCCGAATGACTCGTGTCACCCCGGCGGGGGTGCGGCTGCGGGCGCGCCCGGCGCCGTCAGGGCTCCGCGCCCGCCCGGGCCCGGATCACCGCCGGGGCCGTGGAGTGCGGAAGCAGCCGCGTCACGTCGTCGGGGAGTACGAGATCGACGTCCGCCTCCTCGTGGAAGCGGTAGGGGCGGTGCGCGACGAGGCCGCCCAGATAGCGCCGGACGCGGGACAGCTCGGCGCGCACGGTCACCGTGCGGCCGGGGTCGCCGAACAGGTCGGCGGCCAGGCCCGCCGCGCTGCGCCCCGCCCGCTGCGTGGCGAGCAGATAGAGCAACTCGGCGTGGCGCGGCGACAGTTCGTGGGTCCAGCAGCCCGCGCTGCTGGTGACGGTGACCGTCCAGCGGTGCGCCCCGCTGACGTCCACCACCACCCGGGTGGTGGCCGAGGTGGCGGCCGCGGCGGCCTCGTCGTCCTCCACGCGCAGCAGCCAGCCGCCGGGCAGCGGCGCCACCGCGCAGCGGCCGAGCGAGGGCAGCCACGCCCGGCCGTCCGTGAGGGACTTGGGCAGGGTGACCCGGTCCACCGGCGGCATCCCGGTGACCGCCGCGGTCCAGCCGTGCGCGTCCACCGCCACCGCGCGCCCGTCGAGGCGGGCGAGGAGCGGCGCCGCCACCGAGCGCAGCCGGTCCAGGGCGGTCAGATGCCCCTCGCGCAGCCGGGCCTCGGCGAGCTTGGCGACCGAGCAGACCAGGGCGAGCGTCGCCGGGTGCATGGTGTCCAGCGGGCCGCTGATGTCGACGACGCCGAGCAGCCGCCCGTCGCGCGGGTCGGTGATGGGCGCGCCCGTGCACGTCCACGGGTGGTGCGAGCGCACGAAGTGCTCGGCGGCGAAGACCTGGACGGGGCGCCGGGTGACGATCGAGGTGCCCACGCCGTTGGTGCCGACCACGGTCTCGCGCCAGTCGGCGCCGACGTCGAAGCCGTGCCCGTCGGCCATCCTGAGCACGGACCTGTTGCCCTCGCGCCACAGCAGCCGCCCGTCGGCGTCCGCGATCACCATGATGTGCTGCGCCACGTCCGCGACGGACAGCAGCCCCTCGCGCAGCACCGGCAGGACGGTTCTGAGGGGCGAGGCCTGCCGCCGCCGCTCCACCTCGTCCGTGCTGAGGACGCCCGAGCGGAAGTCCCGCTCGGGGTCGACGCCGGTCGCCAGCATCCGGTCCCAGGACGCGCCGATGACGGGCCGGGGCCCGAACCTGGCGCGCTGCCCCGTGATCCGGGCGTCCCGCATCTCCAGGATCGCCCGCGTGGCCTGGGCGGTGTTCGCGGCGGCGAGCCGCTCCAGGTCGAAGGTGGCGTGCGCGTTCATCACCGGTTTCCTCCCGCTCTTTGAGCAGGCCCACACAGAGGGGACACGTACTCATCGTGCCCGTAGGGGCAGGCCTAAGGACATGCCTCGGCCGTGTTGTCGAAGACCGGAGTTGCAACCCCCTGCAACTCTGGCGAACAGTCGTGCGGTGTCCAAAACTTGGCAGCACGCCGCCTCGCGCGGCGCCCGTCCCGACGGGGACCTGAAGACCGGGGGTGGTGCCGTGTCGGCGCAGCACCACCCCCGTGACAGGGCCGCTCAGCGGCCCGCGGCCGCCCGTCAGAGGTGCACGGCCGCCCGCTCCACGACCGCCCCCAGGTCCAGGCTGTGCGGCAGCGTGCCGAACGCCGCGCCCCAGTCCCCGCCGAGCCGCGAGGCACAGAACGCGTCCGCCACGGCGGGCGGCGCGTACCGCACGAGCAGCGAGCCCTGGAGCACGAGCGCCATCCGCTCGACGAGCCGCCGCGCCCGCCCCTCGATGCCCTCCAGGTCGGCGAGCTCGGTCAGCAGGTTCTTGATCGCCGCGTCCAGGCGGTGGTCGGCGCCGCGGGCCGCGCCCACCTCCTCCAGGAACGCGTTCAGGGCCAGCGGCTCCCGCTGGAGCGCGCGCAGCACGTCCAGGGCCTGGACGTTGCCCGAGCCCTCCCAGATCGAGTTCAGCGGCGACTCGCGCAGCAGCCTCGGCAGGCCCGAGTCCTCCACGTAGCCGTTGCCGCCCAGGCACTCCAGGGCCTCCGCGGCCAGCGGCGTGCACCGCTTGGTCACCCAGTACTTGGCGGCGGGCACCGCGAGCCGCAGGAAGGCCTGCTCGCGCTCGCTGTCGTCGTCGTACGCGGCCGCGAGGCGCAGCGCGAGCGTCGTCGCCGCCTCCGACTCCAGGGCCAGGTCCGCGAGCACGTTGCGCATGAGCGGCTTGTCGACGAGCTTGCCGCCGAACGCCTCCCGGTACGTTGCGTGGTGCACGGCCTGCGCCACGGCCTGGCGCATCAGCGCCGCCGAGCCGATCACGCAGTCGAGCCGGGTCGCCGCCACCATCTCGATGATGGTGCGCACCCCGCGCCCCTCCTCCCCGACCCGCCGCGCCCAGGTCCCGTCGAACTCGACCTCGCTGGAGGCGTTGGAGCGGTTTCCGAGTTTGTTCTTCAACCGCTGAAGGGCGAACGCGTTCCGCGAACCGTCGCCCAGAACTCGGGGCACGAGAAAACAGGTGAGGCCGGATTCCGCTTGGGCGAGCACCAGGAATCCGTCGGACATGGGAGCGGAACAGAACCACTTGTGCCCGACGAGTTCGTACGTGCCCTCCTCGGAAAGCGCGGTCGCGCGCGTCGTATTCGCGCGGACGTCGCTTCCGCCCTGCTTCTCCGTCATTCCCATGCCGAAGAGCGCGCCCGCCTTCTGTGCGGCGGGCCGCAGCCCGTCGTCGTACACGGTGGACGTCAGGAGCGGCTCCCACTCGGCGGCAAGCGCCGGGTCGGTGCGCAGGGCCGGGACCGCCGCGTGCGTCATCGACACCGGGCACCCGTGCCCGGCCTCGGCCTGCGTCCACACCAGGAACCCGGCCGCGCGCCGCACGTGCCCGCCCGGTCTGTTCCAGGCGGAGGTGAGGCCCGCCGCCACGGCCTTGCCGAGCAGCCGGTGCCACGCCGGGTGAAAGGCGACTTCGTCGACACGGTTCCCATAACGGTCGTGCGTGTGCAGAACGGGCGGGTTCTCGTTGGCGAGCGTCCCCCACTCCTGCGCCTGCGCGGACCCCGCGGTACGCCCGAGCAACGAGAGCTCCGCGCGGGCGCCGTCGAGGAGCGCCGGGTCGAGATGACGTTCGACCCCCTCGGCCAGAGCCCGGTCGCACGTGAAGACGTCATATCCCACCAGGGGCGGAGCCTGGTTGGTCACTGTGTGGGTGGTGGCTGCCATGCCGCTACGGTAAGGAGGTGCACCAGGCAAAAGAAACACCCGGGCGCCCACCGGGCCGCTGGAACCGGGCCCGCGCTCTTTACCGCAACGTCTCCAAGCGCAGGACCGCCTGGCTGCTTCTGAAGGACACCGTCAACTCCTGCATCGAGTACCGCATCCTGGGCCTCGCGGCGGAGGCGGCGTTCTTCACCCTGCTGTCCGTGCCGCCGCTGCTGCTCAGCCTCATCGGGCTGCTCGCGTACGTGGACCGGTGGACCGGCGCCCACACCATCGACAGCGTCGAGAACAACATCCTGGAGGCGTCCCGCACGATCCTGTCCGAGAAGGGCGTGCGCGAGATCGCCCAGCCGATCCTCGAGGACGTCATGAAGGTCGGCCGCCCGGACGTCGTCTCGATAGGGTTCCTCTTCGCCCTGTGGTCGGGATCCCGCGCCGTCAACGTCTTCATCGACACCATCACCGTCATGTACGGACTCGACGGCGCCCGCGGCATCGTCAAGACCCGGCTGCTCGCCTTCGGGCTCTTCCTCGTGGCGCTCGTCATCGGCTCGGTGGCGCTGCCGCTGATGGTGGCGGGTCCGGACGCGGTGGTGAAGCTGGTCCCGGGCTCCACGACGATCGTCCAGATCCTGTACTGGCCCGTGGTGATCCTGCTCTCCGTGGTCTTCCTGACCACGCTCTACCACGTGTCCGTCCCGGTGCGCTCGCCCTGGGTGGAGGACATGCCGGGCGCGCTCATCGCGCTCGGCATGTGGGTGCTCGGCAGCTTCCTGCTGCGCATCTATCTGACGAGCACGGTGGAGGGGCCCACCATCTACGGCTCCCTCGCGGCGCCCGTCGCCGTCCTCCTGTGGATCGGCGTGTCCGCCTTCGCCGTCCTCGTCGGCGCCGCCGTCAACGCGGCGATCGACCGGGTCTGGCCGTCGCTCCAGACGGCGGCGGCCCGGGCCGCGCAGGACCGGGTCAAGGAGGCCAAGGCGGCCGAGCTCATCGCCCGGGCCGCCGCCGCGCGGGCCGAGGAGGACCCCGACGACCCCGACATGCCCTCGGAGTTCCCCGAGCGCTGGTCCCGCTTCCTGCCCCCGGACGACGTCTCGGGCCGCCTGCGGGCGCACCACGCCAAACGGGACGACTCACCCGAGCCCTAGGAGGCCGTCGCGGGGGCCGCGTCACGCCTTCCAGGCCCCCGCGTCCGCCGCCTCGCGCACGAACGCGGTGAATTCCCTCGGCTCCCGCCCGAGCACGTCCCGCACCCCATCGGAAACGTGCGCGTTGCGCCCGTCCAGATTCGTCTCGAAAAGCTCGATCAGGAATTCCGCTTCCTCCTCCGGAATGCCGAAGTCCGTGAGCGCCGCGCCATATTCGCGCGCCCCCACCGGCACATAGACGAGCGGCCTTCCGATCGTCGCGGATATCTCCGCCACCGCGTCCCGGAAGGAGAGCAGCCGCGCCCCGCTCACCTCGACGATCCGCCCGGCGTACCGCTCACCGGCGGCGAGCACCGCGACCACCACGTCCGCGATGTCCCGTACGTCGACGAACGGTTCGAGGACCTCCCCGGCGGGGAAGACGAGCTCCCCGGCCCGCAGGCCGTCGACGAGCGGGCCCTCGCTGAAGTTCTGCGCGAACCAACTGGCGCGTACGACCGTCCAGCGGGCCACCCCGGAGTCCGCGAGCGCGCGCTCCGTGGCGTGGGCCTGGTCCTCGCCGCGCGCGGAGAGCAGGACGAGGTGGACCACGCCGAGCTCCGCGGCCCGCCGGGCGAGCGCGCCCACGGCGTCCGGGGCGCCGGGCGCGCCGACGTCCGGGAGGTAGGCGAGGTAGGCCGCGTCGGCGCCGCGCAACGCGTCGTCCCAAGTAGAGCGTTCGTTCCAGTCGAAGCGGACCTCACCGGAGCGGGACGCGGCCCGCACGGTGTGCCCCGCCGCGCGGGCCGCCTGTGCGACCCGGCTTCCGGTGCGTCCGGTGGCCCCGGTCACGAGGACCGTCAGAGCGGCGTCGGTGGTCGGGTCGTCCGTCGTGTGCTGCGAGTTCGTCGTCATGCCCGCAGTCAACCGCCGCCCGCGCCCCGCGGCCATCCGTCAGGAACTCACCCGCATGCGCGTGCGTCTACGCTGCCCCCATGGACGTACTCGCAGGCTTGCTGGAGGGCCCGCGCGCACGGGGGGCCTTCATGATCAGGGCGTGCTTCGAGCCGCCGTGGGCCGTGCGCATCGCGGACGAGGCGCCGGTCTCGGTCATGATCATGGTCAAGGGCGACGCCTGGATCGTCCCCGAGGGCCCCGCCACGGAGGCGGGCCGGGGCGCCGCCCCGGCCGCCCCCCAGCTGATCCGCCCCGGCGACGTGGCCATCGCGCGCGGCCCCGACCACTACCGCGTCGCGGGCGAGCGGGACACCGCGCCCCTCGCGGAGATCGGGCCCGGCCAGGCCTGCGCCCCCCTGAACGGCGCGCCGGACGGCCACTACGCGGCCTTCGGCCTGCGCGAGTGGGGCCAGCCCGACGGCCCCGTCCAGATGCTGATCGGGACGTACCAGATGCAGGGCGAGATCACCGCGCGGCTCCTGGACGCGCTGCCGCCGCTGCTCGTGCTGCCCACCGAGGTGTGGGACTGCCCGCTCACGCCGTTCCTCGCCGAGGAGATCGGCAAGGACGAGCCCGGCCAGGACGTGGTCCTCGACCGCCTGCTCGACCTGCTGCTCATCGCGGCGCTGCGCGCGTGGTTCTCCCGCCCGGAGGCGGCGGCCCCCGCCTGGTACCGGGCCCTCGCCGACCCGGTGGTCGGCCCCGTCCTGCGGCGGCTCCAGGACGATCCCGCGCACGCCTGGACGGTGGCCTCGCTCGCCGCGGAGGCGGGCGTGTCACGGGCCGCGCTGGCCCGCCGGTTCACCGAGCTCGTGGGCGAGCCCCCGATGACGTATCTGACCGGCTGGCGGCTCGCGCTCGCCGCCGACCTGCTGCGCGACAGCGAGCAGACCATCGCCGCGATCGCCCGCAAGGTCGGCTACGGCAGCGCGTTCGCCCTGTCCAGCGCCTTCAAGCGGGTGTACGGAGTCAGCCCGCAGGAGCACCGCACGGGCGCGGCGTAGCGTGGGAACCATGGCCGCACAGGAGCGGGGCGAGGACGCCGCCGGGTACGCCGAGCGGGGCTCGACGCTGCTGCCCGGCGCCGTCGTGTGGACCAAGACATCCGGCGGCTCCGCCGTGCTGCCCGACGGGTGCATGGACCTGCTGTGGACCGAGGGCAGGCTGTTCGTCGCGGGCCCCGACACCCGCGCCTACGCGCCCGACGCCACGGCCCCCGTCCGGTACGTGGGCGTCCGCTTCGCCCCCGGCACGGCCCCCGCGCTCCTCGGCGTCCCCGCGCACGAGCTGCGGGACCGGCGCGTGGACCTCGCCGACCTGTGGAGCGGCGCCGAGGTCCGGCGGCTGACCGCGCGCGTGGACGCCGCCGCCGACCCGGCGGCCGCCCTGGAGCGACTCGCCCATGAGCGCGCGGACCGCGCCCCGGCGCCCGACCCGCTGCTCACCCGCGTGGTCGCGCGGCTGAACGCGGGCCGCGGCGTCGCCGAGACGGCCGCCGCCGTGGGGCTCGGCGCCCGGCAGCTGCACCGCCGCGCGCTGCCCGCCTTCGGCTACGGCCCCAAGACGCTGGCGCGCGTGCTGCGCCTCCAGCGGGCGCTCGCGCTGGCCCGCGGCGGCCTCGGCCAGGCCGAGACCGCCGCCGTCGCGGGCTTCGCCGACCAGGCCCATCTGGCGCGCGACGTCAAGGAGTTGACGGGCCTGTCCCTGGGGGCGCTGCTGCGCGGCAGTACTCCCAGGGGCGCGGTCAGCCACGACGAACCCGCAGGTCAAGCGAACAGATCAACCCCATTGCCGTCCGGGTCGAGCACCACCGCGTACCGCTGACCCCACGGCGCGTCGAACGGCTTGAGCTCCGAGCGGTACCCCGCGGCCACCAGCTCCTCGTACACCGCGTCCACGCCCCCGGACGTACCGCAGTGGAAGGCGAGCCCGAGCCGCCCGGCCCCGGCGGGCGGCTGCCAGCCCGGGTGGAAGGACCGGACGGTGTCCTCCGTGTCGAAGGCCACCCGCAGACCGCCCGGCAGGGTGGTCTCCACGTGCGGCGCCTCCTCGGAGCCGGGCGCGAAGACGAGGCCGAGGCGGCGGTAGAAGGCGAGCGAGGCCGCCATGTCGGAGGTGACGACGCCGATCAGGTCGAGCCGGGGCGTGACGCGGGGTGTGCTGCTGTTGTCGCTGTTCATACCGGGAGCGTAGGAGGGGCGCCCGCGCCCGGTCTTGAAGGAAACGGACACCCCCGGGAAGGGCCTCTCTCACCGGCCCGGCCCGGCCACCGAGAAGGTGAGGGCGAACTCCGCGAAGGCCGGGCGCAGTTCGTACTGCGGCAGCACGCCGGGGCCGCACGACTGGGTGCCGATGCCGCGCTGGCCGTGGTCCAGATGGACCCACACCGTGTCGCCGGGCACGAGGTCGGTGCGGTGCGCGGCGGCGTCGAGCTCCTCGGTGCTCCACGGGCGCGCCGTGAACCAGAACGCCGGGTCGCCCACGATCCGCACCCCCGGCCCGTCGAAGTCCGTGCGCAGCTCCGCCCAGCGCACGTCCGCGCGGGCCCCGTTCTCCTGCGGCCGCAGATACGGCGTCTGCATCCGCTCCACCCACGAGGCCCACCAGCCGAGGCGGGAGGCCGCCCGGGTGTCCGGGTACGCCTCGCCGTCGCCGCCGAACCAGCGGGCTCTGCCGTACCCGGAGGGGAGCCCGAGCCGCACGCCGAGCCGGGGCAGCGGCACCTCCCAGTCGCCCTCCGGCGTCACCGAGACGGCCAGGCGCAGGGCGGAGCCGTCGGAGGTCCAGCGGTAGACGGTCCGCAGCGCGAGGCCACGGGCGGCGGGCGCCACGCGGGTGCGCACGGTCAGCGCGTCCTCGGCCACGTCGAGGCCGTCGAGCCGGTGGTGCATGCGGTGCAGGCCGAGCGCGCGCCAGAGCGGGCCGTAGCGGGTGTCGGGCTGCCACGGCGCGCCGTCGTCGTTGTCGGTGGGCGCCCGCCACACGTCCAGGCGGGGCGCGGACATCAGCGTGACGTCGCCGATGCCGCGCAGCTCGCCGGTGCGCACGTCGAAGCGGCCGGGCCCGAGGGTGAGGTCGTAGCCGCGGCGGCGCGGCCGCTCACCCGTGGCGACCGGCACGGGCGGGCGCGCGGTGACGGGGAAGTCGGCGCACGCCACCGCGTGGTCGAGGGCCGTCCAGTTGGTCTCCTCGCAGACGAGGGCCGACAGGTGCAGCCAGGTCTCGGCGTTCCGCGCGGCGGCGGGCGGCTCGGGCAGCTTCAGCTCGACGCTCTCGCCGGGTCCGAGGTCCGGCGGCACGTCCAGGGGCCCGGAGACCGAACGGACGTCGTCGTCCGCGCCGTCGCAGTGGTACGTCCACTCGAAGGACAGCTCCGCCAGATCCGCGAAGTCGTACAGATTGGTCACCCGGACCGTGCCGGTGTCCGCGTCGTAGGCGAACCGCACCGGCTGGATCACCCGCTTGTACTCGGTGAGGCCCGGCGAGGGCCTGCGGTCGGGGAAGCACAGGCCGTCGCAGACGAAGTTCCCGTCGTGCAGCTCCTCGCCGAAGTCACCGCCGTAGGCGTAGCCGAAGACGGGGTGCTTCAGGCCGTGGTCGACCCACTCCCACACGAACCCGCCCTGCAGCCGCTCGTACGTCTCGAAGAGACGCTGGTAGTCGCTCAGCCCGCCGGGGCCGTTGCCCATCGCGTGCGCGTACTCGCACAGGATGAAGGGGAGTTCGCGGCGCGCCGCCGGGCCGCCGTCCTCGCGCCGGCCGATCCGCTCGACCTCGGCGTGGTCGGCGTACATGCGCGAGTACATGTCGGTGTCCGCGCACGACGGGTCGCCCTCGTAGTGCAGCAGGCGCCCCGGGTCGCGGGCGCGGATCCACTCGGCCATGGCGGTCAGGCCGCGCCCGGTGCCGCACTCGTTGCCGAGCGACCAGATGACGACCGACGGGTGGTTCTTGTCGCGCTCCACGGTGCGGGCCGCGCGGTCCAGGAGCGCCGGGGTCCAGCGCTCGTCGTCGACCGGGTTGCCGCGCCACTGCCGCATCGTGAAGCCGTGCGTCTCCAGGTCGCACTCGTCGATGACCCACAGGCCGAGCTCGTCGCACAGGTCGAGGAAGGCGGGGTGGGGCGGGTAGTGGGCGGTGCGGACGGCGTTGATGTTGTGCTGCTTCATCAGCCGGACGTCGGTGCGCATCGTGTCGAGGTCGACGGCGCGGCCGGTCTCCGGGTGGAACTCGTGCCGGTTCACGCCGCGGAACAGGATCGGCCGGCCGTTGACCGTGATCAGCCCGTCCTGGAGGGCGACCGTACGGAACCCGATGCGCAGCGGCACCCGCTCGCCCGGCGTGGCGAGGACCCCGTCGTACAGGCGCGGCCGCTCCGCCGACCACGGCTCCACGGCCACGGTCACGCTCTCGCCGGTGGCGACGTCGACGCCGAGCTCCGGCACGGTCACGCGCCCCGCCACGTCCGACTCCACGCGGAGCGTGCCCGTCCCGTCGCGGTGGTCGTACGACGCGTGCGTGAAGTGGTCGCGCACGGCGCCCTCGGGCCGGTGCAGCAGTGTCACGTCCCGGAAGACGCCCGGCAGCCACCACTGGTCCTGGTCCTCCAGATACGACCCCGACGACCACTGGTGCACCCGCACGGCGAGCACGTTGTCGCGGGGTCGGAGGAGCGCGCCCACCGCGAACTCGTGCGGCAGGCGCGAGCCCTTGAACTCGCCCAGGAGCGAGCCGTTGAGCCACACCCGCGCACAGGAGTCGACCCCGTCGAACCGCAGCGTCGCCTCGCCGTCGGCGGGCCAGTCCGCGGGCAGGTCGAAGCCGCGCAGGTGGTCACCCGTCGGATTCTCGGTCGGCACCCGCGGCGGGTCCACGGGAAACGGATACATCTGATTGGTGTAGATCGGCGCGCCGTGGCCCTGCAGCACCCAGTGCCCGGGCACCACGACCTCGTCCCAGGCCGCCGCGTCGAACCCGTCGGCGGCGAACGACTCGTCCTGGTCCGCGGCCCCGGGCGAGAGCCGGAACCGCCAGCTTCCGTTCAGCGAGAGCACGGCGGCGTCCGACCCCGCGTACCACGCACGGGGCGGCAGACCGCCGGTACCGGGGGACACGTCCTCGTGGTAAGGGAGCTCCATACCCCCCATCAGAACGCGCCGAGCCGGGCCCGCTCAATCATTTCCCCCCGAGGGTTGTTGGATTTCTGCCGGGGCGCTTGGACGGGTGCCGCCGCGGTGGCGGGCGGGTGGCCGCCGGGTGGCCCGCGGGCGGTCCGCGGAAAAACAGGTGGCGTGCTGTCCGGGGACGGGCCTAGAGTCCTGTCCGTTCCCCGGTGGCGTCTCCCGCCACCGTAGGTCGAGTCGTGAGTGGAGGTGTGGTCAATGGCTGTCGTTGCGATGGGTGCTGCCCGTGTTCGGACGTTCGTCATCACATCCACCTCTGTGGTCTCCGGCTGACCCGATCTCTTCGCGCCGTCGTGCGCGGGCCGGGGCCGCCCTTGTGAAGGGTTCTCCCCCTTGTCTTCCATGTCTTCGTCTTCTTCCTTCTCCTCCGCTTCCTCCTTCCCGGCCGCCGGTGGCCACGCGCTCGCCGCGTACGGCTGGGACGAGGACTGGGAGGCCGCCTTCGCGCCGTACGCGGAGCGCGGGCTGCTGCCCGGCCGGGTGATCCGGGTCGACCGGGGCAGCTGCGACCTGGTCGTCACCGAGGAAGGTGTCGTCCGGGCCGACACCACGTACGTCACGCCGCACGACCCGCTGCGGGTCATCTGCACCGGTGACTGGGCGGCCGTGGACGCGCCCGGCGGCGACCCGCGGTACGTGCGCGACTACCTGCCGCGGCGCACCTCGTTCGTGCGGTCCACCTCGTCCAAGCGGTCCGAGGGGCAGATCCTCGCCGCCAACGTCGACCACGCGGTCATCGCCGTGTCCCTGGCCGCGGAGCTCGACCTCGGGCGCGTCGAGCGGTTCCTCGCGCTCGGCTGGGAGTCCGGCGCGCAGCCCGTCGTCGTGCTCACCAAGGCCGACCTCGTGCCCGACGCCGCCTCCCTCGCCCACCTCGTGCAGGACGTGGAGACCGCCGCGCCCGGCGTGCCGGTCATCGCCGTCAGCGCGGCGCACGGGGACGGCGTCGACGTGCTCGCCGCCGTCGTCTCCGGCGGCACCTCCGTCCTGCTCGGGCAGTCCGGCGCGGGCAAGTCGACCCTCGCCAACGCCCTCGTGGGCGCGGACGTCATGGACGTACAGGCCGTCCGCGACGTCGACGGCAAGGGGCGGCACACCACCACCACCCGCAACCTCATCCCGCTGCCCGGCGGCGGCGTGCTCATCGACACGCCGGGGCTGCGCGGCGTCGGCCTGTGGGACGCGGGCAGCGGCGTCGGGCAGGTCTTCTCCGAGATCGAGGAGCTGGCCGAGGACTGCCGCTTCCAGGACTGCGCGCACGTCGCGGAGCCCGGCTGCGCGGTGCTCGCCGCCCTGGAGGACGGGGCGCTGCACCAGCGGCGGCTCGACAGCTACCGGAAGCTGCTGCGCGAGAACCAGCGGATCGTCGCGAAGACGGACGCGCGCGTTCGGGCGGAGATGCGGCGGGAGTGGCGGCGGCGGGGGGCCGAGGGCAAGGCCGCGATGGAGGCCAAGCGGGGGCGGTTGCGCTAGCGCTCCCGCTGAGACCCGGCCCCCCCCCCGGGCCGGAGCTTCGTGTCCGATTTCCGCTAGCCGGCGCTCGGCACCCCGCTCACACTGGGTCGTGTGAACGATCTCGACACCAGGTACGAAGCCGTCCGCAGCCGCGATGCCCGGTTCGACGGGGAGTTCTTCTTCGCCGTGTCCACGACGGGGATCTACTGCAGGCCGAGCTGTCCCGCCGTGACGCCCAAGCGGCAGAACGTGAAGTTCTATCCGACGGCGGCCGCCGCGCAGAGCCAGGGTTTCCGGGCCTGTCGGCGGTGCCGTCCGGACGCCGTGCCGGGGTCCGCGGAGTGGAACGTGCGCGCGGACGTCGTGGGCCGCGCCATGCGGATGATCGGCGACGGCGTCGTGGACCGCGAGGGCGTCGGCGGGCTCGCGGTGCGGCTCGGGTACAGCGCCCGGCAGGTGCAGCGCCAGCTGACCGCCGAGGTGGGCGCGGGCCCCGTCGCGCTCGCCCGGGCGCAGCGCGCGCACACCGCGCGGGTGCTGCTGCAGACCACCGACCTGCCGGTCACGGAGATCGCGTTCGCGGCGGGCTTCGCCAGCGTGCGGCAGTTCAACGACACCATCCGCGCCGTGTACGAGCTGACGCCCACCGCGCTGCGCGCCGCCGCGCCCAAGCGGGGCGGCGGCCGGGCCACGCCCGCCGCGGGCATCCCGCTGCGGCTCGCCTACCGCGGGCCCTACCAGGCCGTCGCCGCCTTCGACCTGCTCGCCGACGAGGCGCTGCCCGGCGTCGAGGACGTACGCGGCGAGCGCGGCACCCGCACCTACCGGCGCACGCTGCGCCTCCCGCACGCCTCGGGCATCGTGGCCGTCGAGGAGCGCGACCCCCGCAGGCGCGGCGACGCCGGGCAGAGCGGCTGGCTGGAGGCCCGGCTGCACCTCACGGACCTGCGGGACCTGACCACGGCCGTCCAGCGCCTGCGCGGCCTGTTCGACCTGGACGCCGATCCGTACGCCGTCGACGACCGCCTCGGCACGCACCCCCGCCTCGCGCCGCTCGTGCGCGCCCGGCCCGGTCTGCGCTCGCCGGGCGCCGCGGACCCCGAGGAGTTCGCGATCCGCGCGGCCGTGGGCCGGGAGGCCGCCGCGCGGCTCGTGACGGAGTACGGCACGCCGCTGCCGTCCCCGTGCGGCGGCCTCACCCACGTCTTCCCCGAGCCCGCGGCCCTGGCCGACCGGCTGCCGCTGGCGGCCGCGCTCGCCGAGGGCGTCGTACGCCTGGACGCGGGCACCGACCGCGACGACGCCGAGCGGCGGCTGCGCGCCGTGGACGGCGTGGACGCGACGGCGGCGGCCGTCATCCGCATGCGGGCCCTGGGCGACCCGGACGTGGCCCTGCCCGGCGAGCGGGTGGACGACGCGTGGCGGCCCTGGCGGTCTTACGCGGTGCGGCACTTGCGTGCGCAGGCGCGGAGGGAGTCGGCAGGGCCGTCGGAGCCGCCTGAGCCGCTGGGGCCTTCGGTCACCGGCTGAGGCGGGTCCGCCCGGCGCGGCGCCGCGCGTGGCTGCCGCCGGTGGGGGACGGGGTGTCGGACCCGCCGCCTCCGGAGCTCCCCCGTGGGCCCGGGGCCGGAGCCGGGGATAGTCCCAACTTCGCCGCCCTGCCCGCCTCCTGACCCACCGTCACCCCGCCTCCTCCTCAAGGCCCCAGCTGTGGATGCGCTTCGGGTGGATGCGGATCAGCTCCTCGCTCAGCCGCGGCCCCAGCTCGTGCGGGCCGGTGAGCAGCTCCGCCTCGCCGCGCACCTCCACGCCGCGGACCCGCCACGGGTGTTCGCTGACGATGTCGTCCACGACCAGCGCCACCTTCGGATTGGCCTGGAGGTTGCGCCACTTCTTCGTGGTGCCCATCGCGTAGCCGCCGATGAGGATCGTGCCGTCGTCCTGCGGGAAGAAGCCGACGGGGTTGGCCTGCGGCTGCCCGTGCGGGTCGACGGTGGCGAGCCTGCCCAGACGCTGGGACTTCAGGTACGCGCGCTCGGCCGCGCTGAATTCGGTCATGGGGTGAGGCTGGCACGCGGATCCGGCGCGCGCACCGGCGCGTCGGCCCACGTCGCGGGGCCCGGGAGCCCGCGCGGTCCCCGTCACCCCCTGGCCAGCACCGCGCCCACCCAAGCCCCCACGATCAGCAGACACGCGTACAGCTCCACGAACACGTTCCAGCCACCCGCCCGCAGGGCCGTGCGCACCGCCGTCACGGCCTCGCCGCGCCCGCCGAGCCGCAGCCGCTCCGCCAGATACATCCCGCCCACGAACCCGGGCGCGGCGCCGAGCACGGGCAGCAGACAGAAGCCGAGCAGCGCCCCGGCCCCCGCGTACGCGGTCAGGCGGCCCGCCCCGGGCGCGCGCGGGCGCCGGGGCGGCAGCTGCCAGCGCACCGCCCGGGACAGCAGGAGCACCAGGGTCGCGCCCACCAGGACGCCCCAGGCCAGGCCGTGCGGGTCCTGGAGCGCCCACCACAGCACCCCGGCCCACACCAGCCACGAGCCGGGCACGCCGGGCACGAGCACGCCGCACAGGCCGAGCAGCATCACCACGCCGACCAGCGTGAGCTCCCACGCTCCCATCTGCCCAGGGTGCAGGAACGGCCGCGAAACCGCAGGTCGCGTTAGTCCCGGCGCCCGTGCCGCCGGGCCCGGCCGCTACGCGCGCTCCGGTCGCGGGGCGCCCGCCTCGCGGGCCACCCAGCCCCGTTCGTAGGCGTGCCAGCCGAGCTGGAGCCGGGTCGTCACGCCCGTCAGCTCCATCAGCCGCTTGACCCGGCGCTGCACGGTACGCAGGCCGAGGTCCAGCTGCTTCGCCACGCTCGCGTCCGTCATCCCGGCGAGCAGCAGCGACAGGACCTCCAGATCCGTGCCGTCGGGCCCGTCCGCGGCCTCGCGCACCGTGCCGCCCTCGCCGAGCCGCAGCGGCAGCGCGCTCCGCCACACCGCCTCGAACAGGCCCGTGAGGGACTCCAGGAGCCCGCTGGCGTGCACCACGAGGGCCGCGGGCTCCGCCGTCCGCGTGGTCAGCGGCACCATCGCGAGCGACCCGTCCGCGATCACCAGCTTCGTCGGTACGCGGTCCACGACCCGCACCCGCTCGGCCCGCCCGATCGCCTCGGCGATCTCGGTCAGGCCCGTCGGCGCGGCGAGGACCGCGCGCTCCACCACCACGCGGTAGGCGACGCCCCGGCTCGCCGCCTGTTCCTCCGCGTCGTTCTCCAGGCCGGTCACCGCGACCGGTCGGCCCGTCACCAGGGCGCACACCTCGCGGCTCGCGCCGAGCTGGAGCTGGAGGAAGCGCTGCGAGACGGCGGCCGCGCCCGTCACCACCTCGACCAGGTCGTGCACGGTGGGCTCGGCCGCCCTGCCCCGGTACTCCTCGGTGAGCAGCGTCGCCGCGAGCTCCGCCTGCTCCAGCTCGTGCCGCCGCTGGGTGAGCAGCGCGCCCAGGGCCACGCCGGGCGGCGCCGCCACCCAGCGCCCGGCCCGGCCCGACGCCTGCGCGGCGAGCCCGTGCCGTTCGAGCCGGCGCAGCGCCCGCTCCGTGTCCGGCTCGGCGAGCGTGAGGCGGCGCGCCAGGTCCGGCACGTCGGCCGCCCCGACCGACACGAGGGCGCGGTACGCCGCCTCGTGCGTCTCGTCCAGACCAATAGCGGCCAGCATGCGGCGGCTCCCTCCCCGATCGTTCCGGCGCGCTCCTGCCGTTCTGCCCGTGGCTGGCGGAAACCGGCCACGGCGTGAACCCGCCGCGAACATCATCACCGCACCACCCGCCGCTCTGCCAGGGTGGCCTCCTCGCCGGGCGGTCCTCCCGTGGGGGGTGGGCCCGCCCGGCACCCCGCGCCACCGCCCGCCGCCCGGCGTCCGGGCTGGTGGGAATTTCCGGATGCACCGTTTTCGTACGGCCTGTGCTGTGGACAATAGGGGCATGAGCCAGCAGGGGGAGAGGCCCACCGGTCAGGAGGTCGACTGGTGGGCGCAGTTGTACGACGAGGCGAAGGACGACACGGGGCCTGCGGCCGCGGGCGATTCCCTGGACGACCGGTTCGCCTCGGCGGCGGGCACGGTGGGCGAGGGTCCGCCCGCCGCGCCCGACCACCGCGCGGGGCCCGGGGCCCCGCCCCCCAGGGGCACGTTCGCGGCGAAGCCCGCGGTCGGTTCCCGGGGCGGCCCCTCCGCCCCGGCGGGGGAACTGCCGCCGAGGGACCCCACCGCGTACGCCGCGGGCAGCGCGCCCCGGGTGGGCCCCGCCGACGACGCCCCCACGCCACCGCCCGCCCCCGCGAGGCCGCCCGACGTTCCGGGGCAACGGGGGGTTCCCTGGGGGGAGTCGCGGGGTGAGCCGCGAGCGGAGTCGCGGGACGAGCTGCGACGGGAGTCGCGGGGGGAATCGGGAGGGGATCCGCGTGGGGAGTTGCGCGGGGAATCGCGCCCGAAACCCCAGGCGCCAAGCCCGGGACCCCCGCCTCCCACACCTGCCACCGAGCCCGGCGCACCCGTCACCGAGCCCGGCGGGCCCGCCCCCGAGTCCGGCTCACCCGTCCCCGAGCCCAGCGCACCCGTCCCCGAGTCCGGCTCACCCGTCCCCGAGCCCAGCGCACCCGTCCCCGAGCTCGGCGGACCCGTCCCCGAGCCCAGCGCACCCGTCCCCGAGTCCGGCTCACCCGTCCCCGAGCCCAGCGCACCCGTCCCCGAGTCCGGCTCACCCGTCCCCGAGCCCAGCGCACCCGTCCCCGAGCTCGG
>NZ_JBITXV010000008.1:54097-246814 GCF_044544845.1 Streptomyces sp. NPDC053474 | reverse complement strand
GCGGACCCGTCCCCGAGCCGGGCACACCCGCCCCCAAGCCCGGCACACCGGACACCAGGCCCCCAGCAGTAGCCCCACCCCCAGCAGCCACCCCCACCCCAGCAGCAGCCCCACCCCCGGCCCCCGCCTGGCCCCCCGGCGTCGAGCCACCCCGCGGCCCGGCGGCCCGCCCCCCGGCACCCCGCCACCCTCCCTCCGCGGCGCCCCCCGCCTCACCCCCGCCCACGGATCCGCCCACGGACCGCCGTACAGACGGCCGTACAGACGGCCGCACGGACCGCCGTACAGACAGCCGCACGGACCACCCCACGAATCCCCCCGCACCCCCCACCTACCGCGCCCCCGCCCCCTGGACCCCCGCCACCCCCTCCGGCCCCGTCACCTTCCCCTCCGCGCCCGAGCGGCCCGCCGCGTCGCCCACGCGGCCCTCCACCGAGAGCAGCGCCGCCACCGCCGCGGCCTCGCACCCCCCGAAGGCCCCGGCGGAGCCGGAGGGGCAGGAGGCCGTCGGCGAGACCCCGGAGCTCCCCGCCAGGGCGTACGTGGGGGACGGGCCCCCGACCTACGAAGCCGAGCCGACCGGGCTGCCCGCCGCCGACCCGGACGACCTCGGCAGCCTCGTCGCCGACACCGTGCTCGACGGTGCCCGGTACGGCGCCAGCACGCTGCGCGCGGCTTCCGTCCGCGGGGACTCCGCCCGGTACCGGGCCGAGCCGCGCCGGGACGCGCTGCTCACCGCCCGCTTCGGCACCGGCGATGACGCCCTCGTCCTGGTCGCCATGGCCACCGGAGCCCGCGCCACGGCGGGCGCCCACCGCGCGGCGGCCGACGCCTGCGCCTGGATCGGCCGGGCCGTGGGCCGCAGCCACGCCCGGCTCGCCCAGGACATCAGGGCCGCGCGGCGCGGCGACCTGAAGTCGGGCCTGCACCGCCTCACCGACCGCAGCCTCGGCAAGCTGCGCGCACGCGCCGCCGACCTCGGGCTCGAACCGGAGGAGTACACGGCCTCGCTGCGCTGTCTGCTGCTGCCCGCCGACCCGCGCTGCCGCACCCGGGTGTTCTTCGGCGTCGGCTCCGGCGGCCTGTTCCGGCTGCGCGGCGGCGAGTGGCAGGACATCGAACCGCGCGTCGCCACCACCACGGGCGCCGCCGTCGTCGGCTTCGGCTCGCCGCCCGCCGAGACCCCCGAGGGCGACCGGCTCACCATGGACCTGGGCATCACCACGCCCCCGAGCCCGTACGAACCGGCGCCCGCCCCGCCCCGCGACCCCTTCCGCTTCCGCGCCTCCGTCGCCCGCCCGGGCGACACGCTGCTGTTGTGCACCGGCGGCCTCGCCGAACCGCTGCGCGGCGAGCCCGAGCTGGCCCGGCACCTGACCCGCCGGTGGGCCGAGGGTGGGCCGCCCGGCCTCGCCGCGTTCCTCGCCGACACCCAAGTACGGGTCAAGGGATACGCCGATGATCGTACGGCCGCGGCCGTTTGGGAGGCGTGAGCGCGGCCCCTGTGAATTCATGGACCCATAGCGACCGAAGGGGTGCATGAAGACATGGCCAAGCAGAACGTCGCCGAGCAGTTCGTCGACATCCTCGTCCGCGCCGGGGTCAAGCGGCTCTACGGAGTGGTCGGCGACAGCCTCAATCCCGTCGTCGACGCGATCCGGCGCACCCCGCGGATCGATTGGATCCAGGTCAGGCACGAGGAGACCGCCGCCTTCGCGGCCGGAGCGGAGGCCCAGGTCACCGGCACCCTCGCCGCCTGCGCGGGCTCCTGCGGCCCCGGCAACCTGCACCTCATCAACGGCCTCTACGACGCCCACCGCTCCATGGCCCCGGTGCTCGCCCTGGCCTCCCACATCCCCTCCTCCGAGATCGGCCTCGGCTACTTCCAGGAGACCCACCCCGACCAGCTGTTCCGCGAGTGCAGTCACTACAGCGAACTGATCTCCAGCCCGAAGCAGATGCCGCGCCTGCTCCAGACCGCCATCCAGCACGCCGTGGGGCAGTCCGGCGTCAGCGTCGTCTCGCTGCCCGGCGACATCGCCTCCGAGCCCGCCCCGGACAAGGCCGCCGAGACGGCCCTGGTCACCGCGCGCCCCTCCGTGCGCCCCGGCGACGCCGAGATCGACAAGTTCGCCGCGATGATCGACGAGGCGGACAAGGTCACGCTGTTCTGCGGCAGCGGCACCGCGGGGGCGCACGCCGAGGTCATGGCCTTCGCCGAGAAGCTCAAGGCCCCGGTCGGGCACGCCCTGCGCGGCAAGGAGTGGATCCAGTACGACAACCCGTACGACGTGGGCATGAGCGGACTGCTCGGCTACGGCGCCGCGTACGAGGCGACCCACGAGTGCGACCTGCTGATCCTGCTCGGCACCGACTTCCCCTACAACGCCTTCCTGCCCGACGACGTGAAGATCGTCCAGGTCGACGTACGGCCCGAGAACCTGGGGCGCCGCTCCCGCCTCGACCTCGCGGTCTGGGGCGACGTGCGCGAGACGCTGCGCTGTCTGACCCCGCGCGTCTCGCCGAAGAGCAACCGCAAGTTCCTCGACAAGATGCTCAAGAAACACGCCGACGCGCTCGAAGGCGTGATCAAGGCCTACACCCGCAAGGTCGAGAAGCACGTACCGATCCACCCCGAGTACGTGGCGTCGGTCCTCGACGACCTGGCGGACGACTCCGCGGTCTTCACCGTCGACACCGGCATGTGCAACGTCTGGGCGGCCCGCTACCTCACCCCGAACGGCAAGCGCCGCATCATCGGCTCCTTCAGCCACGGCTCCATGGCGAACGCGCTGCCGCAGGCGATCGGCGCCCAGTTCACCGACCGCAAACGGCAGGTCGTCTCCCTGTCGGGCGACGGCGGCTTCTCCATGCTGATGGGCGACTTCCTCACGCTCGTGCAGTACGACCTGCCGGTGAAGGTGGTCCTCTTCAACAACTCGTCCCTGGGGATGGTGGAGCTGGAGATGCTCGTCGCGGGCCTGCCCTCGTACGGCACCGCCAACCACAACCCGGACTTCGCCGCCGTGGCCCGGGCGGCCGGGGCCTACGGCGTCCGCGTGGAGAAGCCCAAGCAACTCGCCGGCGCCCTCAAGGACGCCTTCGCCCACAAGGGCCCCGCCCTCGTCGACATCGTCACCGACCCCAACGCCCTCTCCATCCCCCCGAAGATCAGCTCCGACATGGTCACCGGCTTCGCCCTCTCCGCCAGCAAGATCGTCCTCGACGGAGGGGTGGGCCGCATGGTCCAGATGGCCCGCTCCAACTTGCGCAACATCCCTCGGCCTTGAGCCCTAGCGGGGCTCCCCAATCCCGCCCCTTCCCGATCCGGGGGCTGCCGCCCCCGTGCCCCCGCTTTTTCGGCGCTCCGCGCCTCGTCCTCAAACTCCCCCAAGCTCTTAAGGAGCAGGGGGTACCCCCTCGACGGGCTGGATGGTGCCGCTTGCGGCAGGTTTTAGCCCGTCCGGCGTTTGAGGACGAGCGCGCCAGCGCGATGAACGGGCGGGGAGCCAGGGGCGGCAAGGCTCAGCTGCCTGCGAAGTGTTCCGTGACCAACGTGTGCACCACCGGCAGGTCGCCCGCGATCAGCGCGTCCAGGAGGGTCGTGTGCTCGGCCGCGTCCGCGACGAGGTCCGCGCGGCGGGGGTGGACGGGGCCGGTGACCAGGGGCCACTGGGAGCGGCGGTGCAGGTCGTCGGCGACCTGGACGAGCTGCCCGTTGCCGGAGAGCCCGAGCAGGGCCCGGTGGAAGGCCCGGTCCGCGTCCGCGTAGCGGGCCCGGTCACCGGCCGCCGCGGCCACCACCGTGGCCTCCGCGAGCGGCCGCAGCGCCTCCCACCGCCCGGCGGGCACGCTGCGGGCGAGCCGCAGCATCACCGGCACCTCTATCAGGGCCCGCACCTCGGCCAGCTCCCCGAGCTCCCGCGCGCCGCGCCGCAGGACCCGGAACCCCCGGTTCGGCACGACCTCGACCGCGCCTTCGAGGGCGAGCTGCTGCATGGCCTCGCGCACGGGCGTCGCGGACACACCGAAGCGCTCCCCGAGGGCGGGTGCCGAGTACACCTCGCCGGGCGCGAGGTCGCCGTCGACGAGCGCGGCCCGCAGGGCGTCGAGGACCTGCCCGCGCACGGAGCTGCGCCGCACGCCGCCGCGCGCCCCCTGGTCGTCGTTCCCCGTCCCGGCCTGCTCCGGGACCCTCGCGGTGGCGCAGCGGGCGGAGGCCTCCGCCGCGCGCGCTCCGGCCCGCTCCACTGTCTACCTCCCGCTCCCGCGCTCCCGCGCCCCACCCGTCGCGTAAGGGATCGCGGCGTACGCGAAACGTACGACCCGAATCACCCGAGAAGCACCTTAGGCGGACCGCACTCCAGTTGAAACCTCGATCATGTTGGGTAAGGTTAGGCTTACCTGCAATCGATCGTGATTCGGCGGTCCCGCATGTCCCTTCCCACCCTGGAGCCCGGCGCCCGGCACTCGGCGCCCCGCCACAGTCCCGTCACGGGCGCCTACGCCCGGCTCACCGAGGTGTACCCCGGGCTGCGGATCCAGGAGCTGGCCGAGGACGAACAGGCGCCCCAGGGCGACGGCTGGGTCTCCGTCGCGCGGCTCGCCGCGGCCGGGCCGGAGTTCGAGGAGTTCCTCGCCTGGGACGAGGCGCAGGTCCTCAAGGACTACGGCGTGCGTGCCCGGCCCGACGTCGTGGCCAGCTTCGCGCTGCACCGCTACGCCTGGCCCGCCGTGCTGCTGTTCACCGTGCCGTGGTTCCTGCACCGCCGCGTGCCGCGCTACCCCGTGGAGCACGTCTCCTTCCAGCGCGCGCTCGGCAAGCTGGCCGTGCGCCCCACCACCTTCGCCTGCCTGCCGGGCGACCCGGCGGCGGCACTGCCCGGCGCCACCGTCGTAGCGGACGAGGAGGCGCTGCGCGCCGAGGTGCGGGCCGCCGTGGCCGAGCACCTGGGTCCGCTGCTCGACGGCTTCGGGCCGCGCATGCGCCGCCGCGGGCGGGCGCTGTGGGCCATGGCGACGGACGAGATCGTCGAGGGCATCTGGTACGTCGCCCACCTCCTCGGCGAGGAGCGGCGCGCCACCGCCGAGCTCGAGCGACTGCTCCCCGGCGCCACCAAGCCGTACGTCGGCACGGCCGCGTTCCGCGAGCTGACCGGGCCGAACGGCGAGAAGCTGCCCACCCGCGACCGCGCGAGCTGCTGCATGTTCTACACGCTGCGGCCCGAGGAGACCTGCGTCACCTGCCCGCGCATGTGCGACACGGACCGCGCCGCCAAGCTGGCCGCCGCGGCCGCGGCTTGACGCGCTCCGGCCCGTCCCGCCACCCCCGCGCGCCCGCCTAATCGAACTCAACTCGCATATTCCTGGCAGTAGTTCGAACGATTCCCGGCGTGGCGCGGTCCTTGCCACCCACTTGGCGTCCTCTTGCCGGAAAACCCCTTGAGCGCCGTCGGGCGTGGGTCACTATGGCGCCCGAAACGCCCTACCGCGACGCAAGGGACCCCAGATGAGACTGACCGACATATCGCTGGACTGGCTGCTGCCCGGCGGCGTCCTGCTCTTGGGCATGGCAGTGGCGGTGGCGGTGCTCGCACGGGGCAAGAAAGCCCAGACGAAGGCGGCCGCCGCCGACGACTCGTGGGAACGCAGCGAGGAGCGCCGCAGGCGCAAGGAAGCCCTCTACGGCACCGCCTCCTACGTCCTCCTCTTCTGTTGCGCGGCCGTCGCCGCGGCCCTCTCCTTCCACGGCCTGGTCGGCTTCGGTCGGCAGAACCTGAACCTGTCGGGCGGCTGGGAGTACCTGGTGCCGTTCGGGCTCGACGGGGCCGCGATGTTCTGCTCCGTGCTCGCGGTGCGCGAGGCCAGCCACGGCGACGCGGCGCTCGGCTCGCGGCTCCTGGTGTGGACGTTCGCGGGGGCCGCCGCCTGGTTCAACTGGGTGCACGCGCCGCGCGGCCTCGGCCACGCGGGCGCGCCCCAGTTCTTCGCCGGGATGTCCCTGTCCGCGGCCGTCCTCTTCGACCGGGCCCTCAAGCAGACCCGCCGCGCGGCCCTGCGCGAACAGGGCCTCGTACCGCGGCCGCTGCCGCAGATCCGGATCGTACGGTGGCTGCGGGCGCCCCGGGAGACGTTCGGCGCGTGGTCGCTGATGCTCCTGGAAGGCGTGCGCACGCTCGACGAGGCGGTCGAGGAGGTGCGCGAGGACCGGCGCGAGAAGGAGCAGGCCCGGACGCGCCGCCGCGACCAGGAGAAGCTGGAGCGGGCGCAGCTGAAGGCCATCAGCCGGGGCCGTGGCTACCACGGGCGCGGAGGTCGGCAGGTCGACGTCCAGGCCGTGGCGCCGTCGGTGGGGTCCGCGCAGGTCGGCGCGGACCCTGCCATAGCGGCTCCGCCGCAGCAGGAGCAGTTGCCCGTACGGTCGCGTCCCTCCCTCCAGGCCGTCAAGGGCGGCCCTGAGACCGTCACGGTCGATCTCACGGCCGAGGACGATACGCAGACGATTCCGCGCCTCGACTCGCTGGAGCGCAAGCTGAAGGACCTGGAACAACAGTTCGGCTAACCCTCGCGGTGCGCCCCAGACCCGCCCCTTCCCGAACCGGGGGCTCCGCCCCCGTGCCCCCGTTTGTCGGCGCTCCGCGCCTCGTCCTCAAACTCCCCCAAGCTCTTAAGGAGCAGGGGGTACCCCCTCGACGGGCTGAAAGTCCCCGGTGCGGGCCGCAGACGACATGCGGCCCGCAGGGGCACTAATCAGCCCGTCCGGCGCTTGAGGACGAGCGCGCCAGCGCGATGAACGGGCGGGGTGCCAGGGGCAGCCGCCCCTGGTTCGGGAAGGGGCGGGTCTGGGGCGCCGCCGCGAGGGCTAGAAGCCGTCCGTGTCCAGTTCGAACCACACCGCCTTGCCCACGCCATGCGCCCGCACCCCCCACGCGTCCGCGAGGGACTGGACGAGCATCAGGCCACGCCCGTGCGTGGCGTCGCCCGCCGCGGGCGCCCGCACCCGCGGCCGCCGTCCCACGAAGTCCCGGACCTCCACCCGCAGCCGCCGCGGCCCCACCGTCGCCGTCAGGACCGCGTCCCGGTCGGTGTGCACCAGGGCGTTCGTGACCAGCTCACTGGTGAGGAGCTCGGCCACGTCGGACTTGCCGGAGCGCCCCCAGCAGCGCCGCAGCAGGTCCCGCAGCGCCGCGCGGGCCTCGGACACCGCCCTGAGGTCGGAACGCCCCAGTCTGCGCCGCAGCTGGAGCCCGCTCTCGCTCGTCACGCCGTCGACTTGATGGTCCTCTCGTCTCACCGGGGCCGCCCCCCAACCGACGGCGGCACCTCCTTGCGCGTACCTGACCATGACCCCCGCCCACAAGTCCGTCATCGAACATGCTCACGGGATGCATGCCCGCCCCACTTGGGCCCACTCATGTCCATTCGTCAACCAACGAAACGGATGCGCCGATGGGTTGAGGGGAAGTGAAGCCGAGTACCACTCGGGATCGACCATGTGGAGGAGCCGCCGTGCACGACGACCGACGTCTGGTGGAGGAGCGCCTGGAACGCGCGGTGCGGCAGTTCATCCGCCCCGCCCAGTACGCGGACCGCGTGCCGCTCGCGCTCTCCGTGTGGCACGCGCCCGGCAATGGGGCCTCCCCTGCTCGAGCGGAGCCGAGAGCTTGGGGAACCGTGCCGGTCGCCGAGGCGCTCACGGCGTCGTACGAGCCCTTCGACGCCGGTACGGCCTGGGGAAAGCCCTGGTCGACGAGTTGGTTCCGCATGGAAGGGCAGGTGCCCGAGGCGTGGCGCGGGCGGCGGGTGGAGGCGGTCGTCGATCCGGGGTTCACCGGCGAAGGGCCCGGGTTCCAGGCGGAGGGCCTGGTCCACGACGCCGCCGGGGTCCCGCTCAAGGGCATTCACCCGCGCAACCGGCACGTGCCCGTCGCGGCCCCCGCCGAGGGCGGTGAGCCGGTGCACCTGCTGCTGGAGGCGGCGGCCAACCCGGCGGTCCTGCACGACTTCGTGCCGACCCGGCTCGGCGACGTCCTGACCGCGGGCGATCGGCCGATGTACCGATTCGCCGCTGCCGACCTGGCCGTACTCGACGAGGCCGTCTGGCATCTGCTCCTGGACATCGAGGTCCTGGCCGAGCTGATGGGCGAACTGGACGCGGCGCGGCCGCGGCGCCACGAGATCCTGCGCGCCCTGGAGGACATGCTCGACGCGCTCGACCCGCACGACGTACGGGGGACCGCCGCGGCGGCGCGCGCGGAGCTGGCCGAGGTGCTCGCGCGCCCCGCGCACGCCAGCTCCCACCGCGTGTCGGCTGCCGGGCACGCGCACATCGACTCGGCGTGGCTGTGGCCACTGCGCGAGACGGTGCGCAAGGCGTCCCGGACGTTCGCCAATGTGACGGCGCTCGCGCGCGACTACCCGGAGCTGGTCTTCGCCTGCTCACAGGCACAGCAGTACGCGTGGGTGAAGGAGCACCAGCCGCACATCTGGGAGCGGATCAAGAAGGCGGTGGCGGCGGGGAACTGGGCGCCCGTCGGCTCGATGTGGGTGGAGTCGGACGCGAACATGCCGGGCGGGGAGGCCCTGGCCCGGCAGCTCGTGCACGGCAAGCGGTTCTTCCAGGAGGAGTTCGGGGTCGACACCGAGGAGATCTGGCTGCCCGACTCCTTCGGGTACACGGCCGCCTTCCCGCAGCTCGCGCGGCTCGCGGGCGTGCGCTGGTTCCTCACCCAGAAGCTGAGCTGGAACCAGTCCAACAAGATGCCGCACCACACGTTCTGGTGGGAGGGCATCGACGGCACCCGCGTGTTCACGCACTTCCCGCCCGTGGACACCTACAACTCCCAGTTCCTCGGCTCCGAACTGGCCCACGCCGAGCGGAACTTCGCTGAGAAGGGGCGCGCGACCCGCTCCCTGGTGCCGTTCGGCTGGGGCGACGGCGGGGGCGGGCCCACCCGCGAGATGCTGGAGCGGGCCCGCAGGCTGCGCTCCCTGGAGGGCTCGCCCCGGGTCGAGATCGAGCGGCCCTCGGCGTTCTTCGCGGCGGCCGAGGAGGAGTACGGCGAGCGGGCGCCGGTGTGGTCCGGCGAGCTGTATCTGGAGCTGCACCGGGCGACGTACACGACGCAGGCGGCGACCAAGCGCGGCAACCGACGCAGCGAACACGCCCTCAGGGAAGCCGAGTTGTGGTGCGCGACGGCCGCGCTCAGGGACCCCGCGTACGCCTATCCGTACGACGCCCTCGACCGGCTGTGGAAGACGGTCCTGCTGCACCAGTTCCACGACATCCTGCCGGGTTCGTCCATCGCCTGGGTGCACCGGGAGGCGCGGGACACCTACGCGCGCGTGCTCGCCGAGCTGGACGGCATCACGGCGGACGCGGTACGGCACCTGGGCGCCGGTGACGTCTGCGTCCTGAACGCGTCGCCGTACGCGCGCAGCGAGGTCGTCGAGCACGACGGCGCGCTCACCCATGTGCACGTGGGCCCGCTCGGCACCCGCAGCCTTGCCGCCGCCGCAGGTCACGAGCGCGCCCCGGAGGCGGTGACGTCGGCGACGCGGACCGGCACCGAGATCATCCTGACGAACGGGCACCTGCGCGTCACCGTCGACGCCGACGGGCTGCTCGCCTCCGTACGGGACCTGGACCACGACCGCGAGGTCCTCGCGCCCGGGTCCCGCGGCAACCTCCTCCAGCTGCACCCGGACCACCCCACCCGTTACGACGCCTGGGACCTGGACCAGCACTACCGCCACCGGCACGCCGACCTGACGGCCGCCGAGTCCGTGGAGCTGGTCGAGGACGGGCCGCTGCGCGCCTGTGTACGGGTCGTACGCGCCTTCGGTGACGGCTCGCGGATCACGCAGGAGCTGCGGCTCGCGGCGGGCAGCCGCCGCCTCGACGTGGTCACGGACGTGGACTGGCGCGAGTCGGAGAAGGTGCTCAAGGCCGCGTTCCCGCTGGACGTGCACGCCGAACGGTCCACGGCGGAGATCCAGTTCGGGCACGTGCACCGGCCGACGCACGCCAACACCGGCTGGGACGCGGCCCGGTTCGAGATCTGCGCGCACCGGTGGCTGCGGGTGGGCGAGGACGGGTACGGGGTCGCGGTACTCAACGACTCGACGTACGGCCACGACGTGACGCGCGCCGAGCACGCCGAGGGGCTCGGCACGACCGTGCGCCTCACGCTGCTTCGGGCGCCGCACAGCCCCGACCCGGACACGGACGTGGGGACGCACCGGTTCACGTACGCGCTGCTCCCGGGGGCGGAGGTCGGGGACGCCGTGGCCGAGGGCCTCGCGCTGAACCTGCCGGTGCGGGTGGCGGAGACGGGGGACGTGGCGCCGCTCGTGCGGGTCGACCATCCGGGGGTGACGGTGGAGTCGGTGAAGCTCGCGGAGGATCGGAGCGGGGATGTGGTGGTGCGGCTGTACGAGTCCCGGGGCGGGCGGGCTCGGGCGGTGCTGACCTCGGCGTTCGCCGTCGCCCGCGCCGAGGTCACGGACCTCCTGGAGCGCCCCCTGCACCCCGCCGCCACCACCGGCGCGGGGCTCTCCCTCTCCCTGCGGCCCTTCCAGATCGTGACGCTGCGACTCCGCCCGGCGTAGGCCTCGCGGCGCGCCCCAGGCCCGCCCCTTCCCGATTCCTGGGGCTCCGCCCCAGACCCCGCTCCTCAAACGCCGGAGGGGCTATTCATAGCCCGTCCGGCGTTTGAGGACGAGGCGCGGAGCGCCGAAAAAGCGGGGGCGCGGGGGCGGCAGCCCCCGGATCGGGAAGGGGCGGGTCTGGGGCGCCCCGCGAGGGTTATGCCGCCGGGGCCGGTGGGGTGAGTTGGGGGGCCAGCCAGGAGGGGACGCCGCCGAGGAGGCGGAAGAGGCGGGTGGCTTCGGCGCGGAGGCGGGAGGCCTCGGGTTCGGGTTCGGCGTTGGCGAGGGCGGCGAGGGCGGGGGCGGTGCCGACCAGGAACCCCAACTCCTCGCGCAGCCGCAGGGATTCGGAGAAGCCGTGCCGGGCCTCCGCCAACTCCCCTTCGCGCAGGGCGAGTCCGGCGAGGTGCCGCCAGGTGAAGGAGAGGAGGAGGGAATCCTCGTGCGCGGTGGCCCCGGCGTGCGCGCGCCGGTACGCGGCCCGCGCGGCCTGCGGCGAGTCGGCGAGGTGCTCGGCGACCAGGCCACGGCGGAAGTCCAGCAAAGCCCGCCCGGCGGCCCCGGGCGCGAGCAGCGCGGCGGCGCGGCCGAGCGCGGTACGGGCCTCGTCGGCGCGGTCGCGTACGCCCAACACGGTCGCCGCGTAGGCGAGTTGGCCCCGCTCGCAGGCGGCGGCCCCGCGCGCGTCGTCATCGTCGGCGACGGCCTCCGCGGTCCGCAGGCCGTCCTCGGCCTCGGCCCAGCCCTCCCCGGTGAACAGGCAGCGCTCGACGAGCAGCGAGGTTCTCTGGAGCGCGGCGGCCGCGCCCTCCCGGGGCGCGAGCAGTGCTGCGGCGTCGGTCCAGCAGCCGCGCGAGCGCAGCCGCCATACCGCGGTCTGGAGTGGATCGTGCCCTGAGCCATTTCCCGTACCAGACATGGCGGTATGCGCCACGTTGCCCTCCCCTAGCGCACCATTGAGCTGTTGAGTCGTGGGCGAATCTCAGCACGGAACGGCGCGCGGGGCCAAGGGGGTGGGTGAAGGATTTCACAAAGTTGGGGGAGGCGGATGGTGTGGTTTTGGGCTGAGCCGACCGGCGCGCGCCCGCGCCCGTGGCTCAGCTCATCCGCAATGCCAAGAAGAAATCCAGCTTGTCCTCCAGGCGCGCGAGGTCACGGCCCGTCAACTGCTCGATTCGGCCCACGCGGTAGCGCAGCGTGTTGACGTGCAGGTGCAGCCGGGTCGCGCAGCGCGTCCAGGAGCCGTCGCAGTCGAGGAACGCCTCCAGGGTGGGGATGAGCTCCGCGCGGTGGCGGCGGTCGTACTCGCGCAGCGGATCGAGGAGGCGGGCCGTGAACGCGCGGCGCACGTCGTCGGGCACGAACGGCAGCAGCAGCACGTGCGACGCCAGCTCCTGGTGGCCCGCGGCGCAGACCCGGCCGGGGCGGGCGGCCGCGACCCGGCGGGCGTGCCGGGCCTCCTCCAGGGCGCCGCGCAGGCCCTCCGCGGAGTGCACGGCGGCGCTGACGCCGAGGGTGAGGCGGCCGTCGTCGGCGAGGCCCGCCGTCAGGGGCTCGCGCACGGCGGCGAGGAGGGCGTCGGCGAGCAGGCCCGCGTCGCCGCCCTCGGCCTCCGGGGACATCGCGGGCAGTGGCACGAGCGCGACGGCCTCGTCGCCGGTGTGCGCGACGGCGATCCGGTCCGACGGGTCGGGGCCCGCGGTCGCCGGGTCGACGAGGATCTCCTCCAGGAGCGCCTGGGCGACCGGGCCGCTCTCGATGCCCGCGCGGCGCCCGCCGTCGATCGAGGACCCCGAGGGCTCGCCCGCCCGGCGCCCGCCGGCGTCGGCCGCGGGCCCGCCCTGGACCTCGTCCCACTCCACCCGGGCCACCACGACCTGCCAGTGCGGGGCCGCGCCGAGCCCGGGCAGGAGCACCGGCGCCGCGACCCGCAGGCGGGCGGCGATCTCGGCGGGCGCGGCACCCGTCTGGACCAGTTCGAGGACCTCCTGCGCGAGGCGGCGGCGCACCGTGCGCGCCGCGTCCCTGCGGTCCCGCTCGACGGCGATCAGCTGGGTGACGCCCTGGAGCAGGTCGAGCCGCTCCTCGGGCCAGTCGCCCGCGTCGGCCTCGACGGCGAGCAGCCAGTCGGACAGGACGCTCTCGCGGACGTCCCGGGAGGCGCCCGCGCCGCCCCGGCCGCTGGAGCGGATGGGGAACAGCGAGTACGTGACCCCGTCCACGCTCACCCGGTGCGGCCCGCGCCGCCCGGTGCGGGCGGCGGCCAGGTGCTCCCCGGCGAGCCGGGCGCGGATCCGGGCCGAGAGGCCGGGCGCGCCCGCGGCCGCTCCGGCGATGGCGCGCCCGGCGGGGGACAGGACCCAGGCGCGCAGGTCCAGGTCGGAGCCGAGCAGGTCGAGGACGACGTCCGGGCCGCCGCCCGCGGGGCCCGAGGTCATCAGGCGCCGGTGCCGGTCCACGACGGCCGCGAGGTCCCCGGCGCGCTCGCCCGAGACCTGGCGCACGACGTGCTCGGTGATCGTCGCGAACGCCACCGACTCGTTGACGGCGAAGAGCGGGAGCCGGTGGCGGGCGCAGGCCTGGACGAGGTCGTCGGGGATGTCGCCCAGCTCGGCCTCGCCCGCCGCGAGCGCCGCGACCCCGGCGGTCGCGAGGATCCGTACGAACGGCTCCGTGTCGGCGGCGTCCCGGCGCCAGGCGAGGCCGGTGAGGACCAGCTCGCCGCCGCCCAGATAGCGGCTGGGGTCGCGCAGGTCCGTGGTCATCACGCCGCGGACGGTGCGGTCGAGCTCGTCCTCGCCGCCGAGCAGCCTGAGGCCAAGGGCGTCGGTGTCAAGGAGTGCGCGCAGCCGCATCGTGTCGTCGCCGCCGATCTGTCTCGATTTCGTGTGTGCCCGGCCGCGCCGGGGGTTCCGGGGACCGCGGGCCTCGGTGTCCTGGCGGTTTCCCGGGGGATGCCGCGAGGTTGCCGGGGCCTGTTCTTCATACGAATCTACAAGACTCACGGCTTGGCCAGCTAACTCCTTCATGGTTTCGGTGACTGACCCCATGGGAGGAGCGGGCGGTGTACTTGCCCCACTCCGCGTTAACAGGACATGAACGAGCAGTCGAGAGGCCTACGGCCCACGTGGCCGGATCGATCGCCTCCACTCGGAAGGCGCACCACCGCCACCACCCGGAAGGCGGACGGCCGCGTCCCCCGGAAGACCGCGCCCGGCGTTCACGATCAGCAGCAGCGCCGCCGGTCACGCAGCACCGCGTACCAGCACGGCGTACCGGCACCGCGTACGCGCACCGAGCACGATGACGACGCACGATTACGAAGAGAGAGCCACTCATGGACTTCCTTCGCCCCGCCAGCTGGGAGGAGGCGCTCGCCGCGAAGGCCGAGCACCCCACGGCTGTGCCGATCGCGGGTGGCACCGACGTCATGGTCGAGATCAACTTCGACCACCGGCGTCCGGAGTACCTCCTGGACCTGGGCCGCATCGGTGAGCTGCGGGAGTGGGAGGTCGGCGAGGACTCCGTCCGGCTCGGCGCCTCCGTTCCGTACACCCACATCATGGAGCACCTGCGCGCCGAGCTGCCCGGCCTCGCGCTCGCCTCGCACACCGTGGCGTCGCCGCAGATCCGCAACCGCGGCGGCGTCGGCGGCAACCTGGGCACCGCGTCCCCGGCCGGTGACGCCCATCCGGCGCTCCTCGCCGCGGGCGCCGAGGTCGAGGCGGAGTCCGTGCGCGGCACCCGGCTGATCCCGATCGACGACTTCTACACCGGGGTGAAGCGCAACGCGCTCGCCCCCGACGAGCTGATCAGGGCCGTGCACATCAAGAAGGCGGAGGGCCCGCAGCAGTACTCGAAGGTCGGCACCCGCAACGCGATGGTGATCGCCGTGTGCGCCTTCGGCATCGCGCTGCACCCCGGGAGCCGCACCGTGCGCACCGGCATCGGCTCGGCCGCCCCGACCCCGATCCGCGCGCAGGCGGCCGAGGACTTCCTGAACGCGGCGCTCGACGAGGGCGGCTTCTGGGACAGCAGGAAGATCATCACCCCGTCGGTCGCCAAGCAGTTCGCGGACCTGGTCTCCGGCGCCGCCAACCCGATCGACGACGTCCGCGGTACGGCGAGCTACCGTCGCCACGCCGTCGGCATCATGGCCCGCCGCACGCTCGGCTGGACCTGGGAGTCCTACCGCGGCGCGGGCCGCGGCACGGAGGGAGTCGCGTAATGCGTGTCAACTTCACGGTCAACGGCCGTCCGCAGGAAGCCGACGACGTGTGGGAGGGCGAGTCCCTGCTGTACGTGCTGCGCGAGCGGCTCGGTCTTCCCGGGTCGAAGAACGCCTGCGAGCAGGGCGAGTGCGGCTCCTGCACCGTCCGCCTCGACGGGGTGCCGGTGTGCGCCTGCCTGGTCGCGGCCGGGCAGGTGGAGGGGCGCGAGGTCGTCACCGTCGAGGGCCTCGCGGACTTCGCCAAGCAGCGCGCGGAGCACGGCGGTTGCGCCACCGACGCCACCGGCTCCTGCGGGGTCTCCCTGGACCAGGCCAAGCGCTGGCAGGCCTCGGGCGACTCCCGGACCGGCGAGGGCGCCGAACTCTCGCCCGTCCAGCAGGCGTTCATCGACGCGGGCGCCGTCCAGTGCGGCTTCTGCACCCCGGGCCTGCTCGTCGCCGCCGACGAGATGCTGGAGCGCAACCCGGACCCGACGGACGCCGACATCCGCGAGGCCCTCTCCGGCAACCTGTGCCGCTGCACGGGCTACGAGAAGATCCTGGACGCGGTCCGCCTCGCCGCCGCGCGCCAGACCCAGGAGGTCTGAGGCCATGGCCGACACCCGCACCACGGGCATCCCCGCCGACGTCACCCAGGGCTCGCAGACCAAGGGCGGCATCGGCGAGTCCACGCTCCGCCCGGACGGCGTCCTCAAGGTCACCGGCGAGTTCGCGTACTCGTCCGACATGTGGCACGAGGACATGCTGTGGGGCCAGATCCTGCGCTCCCCGGTCGCGCACGCCGAGATCGTCTCCATCGACACCGGCGCGGCCCTGGCGACCGCGGGCGTCTACGCGGTCCTCACCTACGACGACCTGCCGACCGAGGTGAAGAACTACGGCCTGGAGATCCAGGACACCCCGGTCCTCGCCCACGGCAAGGTCCGCCACCACGGCGAGCCGGTGGCCCTCGTGGCCGCCGACCACCCGGAGACCGCGCGCCGCGCCGCCGCCAAGATCAAGGTCGAGTACCGCGAGCTGCCCGTCATCACCGACGAGGCGAGCGCCGTGGCGCCGGACGCGGTCCTCGTCCACGAGGGCCGCGACGACCACCACGCGGGCCACGTCCCGCACCCGAACATCGTGCACCGCCAGCCGATCGTCCGCGGCGACGCGGACGAGGCCGCGAAGCGGGCCGACGTGATCGTCACGGGCGACTACACCTTCGGCATGCAGGACCAGGCCTTCCTCGGCCCCGAGTCCGGCCTCGCCGTGCCCGGCGAGGACGGCGGCGTCGACCTGTACGTGGCCACCCAGTGGCTGCACTCGGACCTCAAGCAGATCGCCCCCGTCCTCGGGCTGCCCGAGGACAAGGTCCGGATGACGCTCGCGGGCGTCGGCGGCGCCTTCGGCGGCCGCGAGGACCTGTCGATGCAGATCCACGCCTGCCTCCTTGCGCTGCGCACCGGCAAGCCGGTCAAGATCGTCTACAACCGCTTCGAGTCCTTCTTCGGGCACGTCCACCGCCACCCCGCCAAGCTCCACTACGAGCACGGGGCCACCAAGGACGGCAAGCTCACCCACATGAAGTGCCGGATCGTCCTGGACGGCGGCGCGTACGCCTCCGCGTCCCCGGCCGTGGTCGGCAACGCCTCCTCGCTGAGCGTCGGCCCCTACGTCGTCGACGACGTGGACATCGAGGCGATCGCGCTGTACACCAACAACCCGCCCTGCGGCGCCATGCGCGGCTTCGGCGCGGTCCAGGCGTGCTTCGCGTACGAGGCGCAGATGGACAAGCTGGCCGCCGAGCTCGGCATGGACCCCGTCGAGTTCCGGCAGCTCAACGCCATGGAGCAGGGCACGATCATGCCGACCGGGCAGCCGGTCGACTCGCCCGCCCCGGTCGCCGAACTCCTGCGCCGGGTCAAGGCGATGCCGCTGCCGCCGGAGCGCCAGTGGGAGACCACCGAGGGCTCGGACGTGCGCCAGCTGCCCGGCGGCCTGTCCAACACCACGCACGGCGAGGGCGTCGTCCGCGGCGTCGGCTACGCGGTCGGCATCAAGAACGTCGGCTTCTCCGAGGGCTTCGACGACTACTCGACGGCCCGGGTCCGCATGGAGGTCGTCGCGGGCGAGCCGGTCGTCACCGTGCACACCGCGATGGCCGAGGTCGGCCAGGGCGGCGTCACCGTGCACGCGCAGATCGCCCGCACCGAGCTGGGTGTCACGCAGGTGACGATCCACCCGGCCGACACCCAGGTGGGCAGCGCGGGCTCGACGTCCGCGTCCCGGCAGACGTACGTCACCGGCGGCGCGGTCAAGAACTCCTGCGAGGCCGTGCGCGAGAGGGTCCTGGAGCTGGGCCGCGCCAAGTTCGGCACGTACCACCCGGCGTGGGCCACCGCCGAACTCCTCCTGGAGGGCGGCAAGGTCGTCACCGACGGCGGCGAGGTCCTGGCCGACCTCGTGGACGTCCTTCAGGGCGAGGCCGTCGACATCGAGCTGGAGTGGCGCCACCGGCCCACCGAGCCGTTCGACCTGCGCACCGGGCAGGGCAACGGCCACGTCCAGTACTCCTTCGCCGCGCACCGCGCCGTCGTCGAGGTCGACACCGAGCTCGGCCTCGTCAAGGTCATCGAACTGGCCTGCGCGCAGGACGTCGGCAAGGCGCTCAACCCGCTCTCCGTCCTCGGCCAGATCCAGGGCGGCACCATCCAGGGCATGGGCATCGCGGTGATGGAGGAGATCGTCGTCGACCCCAAGACGGCGAAGGTCAGGAACCCCTCCTTCACGGACTATCTGCTCCCGACCATCCTCGACACGCCGACCATCCCGGTCGACGTGCTCGAACTCGCCGACGAGCACGCCCCGTACGGCCTTCGTGGCATCGGCGAGGCCCCGACCCTGTCGTCGACACCCGCGGTCCTCGCCGCCATCCGCGCCGCGACCGGGCTCGAACTGAACAGGACGCCGGTACGTCCGGAGCACCTCACCGGTACCGCATAGGCGGCCGCCGTCGCTGTGGGCAGGCGTTCCGCTGGGCGGAACGGGTGGGCACAGCGACGGCACCCCGGCGCCGGGCGGCCGACCACCCGACGGTCACCCGGTCCCGCAGCAGTCCAGTACCACGCTTACGTTCGCCTCGGGCCGTCCCCCGGGTCGTGCAGCCAACACACCATCCCAAATCCCGCCGCCCGACGCGGGTGCCCCTTTGAACCTTGGGAGTTAGGCACCATGACCCAGCAGTCCATGGAGCCCAGGACCACCGCGGAGGACGCGGGCCGCGGCGCGCGCGTCCCCGCCGGACGGTCCTGGCTCGACCGGTACTTCCACATATCCCACCGGGGATCGACGGTCGCGCGTGAGGTGCGCGGCGGCATCACGACCTTCATGGCGATGGCCTACATCGTCCTGCTCAACCCCCTGATCCTGTCCGGCAAGGACGCCGCGGGCGACACGATGGGGCAGAAGGCCCTCATCACCGCGACGGCCTTCGCCGCGGCCGTCACCACCCTGCTCATGGGCTTCGTCGGCAAGGTGCCGCTCGCCCTGGCAGCCGGGCTCTCGGTGTCCGGGGTGATCGCCTCGCAGGTGGCGCCCGAGATGACGTGGCCGCAGGCCATGGGCATGTGCGTGATGTACGGCGTGGTGATCATGCTGCTTGTGGTCACCGGGCTGCGCGAGATGATCATGAACGCGATCCCGCTCGCCCTCAAGCACGGCATCACCATGGGCATCGGCCTGTTCATCGCCATCATCGGCCTGGTCAAGGGCGGCTTCGTCCACCAGGGCAAGGCGACCCCGCTCACCCTCGGCCCCGCCGGTGAGCTGTCCGGATGGCCCGTCCTGCTCTTCGCGGGCACGCTGCTGCTGATCTTCATGCTCCAGGCCCGGGAGACGCCCGGCGCGATCCTCATCGGCATCGTGACCGGCACGGTCGTCGCCGTCGCCCTGAACGCGATGGACGTCATCGACCCCGGGCAGTGGGCGAACGGCGCCCCCGAGCTGCACGGCAGCGCCGTCTCCACACCCGACTTCGGGCTCTTCGGAGACGTCGAGTTCGGCGGCTGGGGCGAGGTCGGCGCGATGACGGTCGGCATGATCGTCTTCACCCTGGTCCTCGCGGGCTTCTTCGACGCCATGGCCACGATCATCGGCGTCGGCACCGAGGCCAACCTCGCCGACGACAAGGGCCGCATGCCCGGCCTGTCCAAGGCCCTGTTCATCGACGGCGCGGGCGGCGCGATCGGCGGCGTCGCGGGCGGCTCGGGACAGACCGTCTTCGTGGAGTCCGCGACGGGCGTGGGAGAGGGCGCCCGTACGGGCCTGGCCTCGGTCGTCACCGGCCTGTTCTTCGCCGCGTGCCTGTTCTTCACGCCGGTGACCGCGATCGTCCCGCAGGAGGTCGCGTCCGCCGCGCTCGTCGTCATCGGAGCGATGATGATGATGAACGCCCGGCACGTCGACTGGGCCGACCGAGCCACCGCGATCCCGGTCTTCCTGACCGTGGTCCTGATGCCCTTCACCTACACCATCACCACCGGTGTGGCGGCGGGCGTCATCAGCTGGGTCGCCATCAAGGTCGCCCAGGGCAAGGCGCGGGAGATCGGGGCCTTCATGTGGGGCCTGACCGTGGTCTTCCTCGTGTACTTCGCCCTCAACCCGATAGAGAGCTGGCTCGGCGTCCACTAGGCACGCGCACCCGCTCGACGTATCCGAACCCCCGAGGAGACCGACATGCTGGACATCGCCGAAGAGCTGCACCGGTGGGTCGAGCAGGGGCGCGACTTCGCGGTCGCCACCGTCGTGGCGACCGGCGGCAGCGCGCCCCGGCAGCCCGGCGCCGCGCTCGCCGTCGACCGTGACGGCACGGCGATCGGCTCGGTCTCCGGCGGCTGTGTCGAGGGCGCTGTCTACGAGCTGTGCCAGCAGGCCCTCGAAGACGGCGAGACCCGCGTCGAACGCTTCGGCTACAGCGACGACGACGCCTTCGCCGTGGGCCTGACCTGCGGCGGCGTCATCGACATCCTCATCACGCCGGTTCGCGCGGACGCTCCCGCGCGGCCGGTGTTCGCCGCCGCGCTCGCCGCCGCGGCCCGGGGCGGGGCGGCGGCGCTGGCGCGGATCACCGCGGGCCCCGATGAGCTGCTCGGCCGCGCGCTGCTGGTGCGCGGCGACGCGGCGCCCGGGGCCCACGAGGGCGGCCTCGGGGGCCACCCCGAGCTGGACCAGGCGGTGGCGGGGGAGGCCCGCGCCCTGCTCGACGCGGGCCGCACGGGCACCGTGGAGATCGGCGCCGACGGCTCCCGCTGCGGGCAGCCGCTCACCGTCCTGGTCGAGTCGTCCGTGCCGCCGCCCCGGATGATCGTCTTCGGCGCGATCGACTTCGCCTCGGCGCTCGTCAGGGTCGGCAAGTTCCTCGGCTACCACGTGACCGTGTGCGACGCGCGGCCCGTCTTCGCGACCCGCGTCCGCTTCCCCGACGCCGACGAGATCGTGGTGCGCTGGCCGCACGAGTACCTCGCGGACACCGAGGTCGACGGCCGGACCGTGCTGTGCGTGCTCACCCACGACGCCAAGTTCGACGTGCCGCTGCTCCGGCTCGCGCTGCGCCTGCCGGTCGCGTACGTCGGCGCGATGGGCTCGCGCCGCACCCACCTGGACCGCGCGGCGCGCCTGCGCGAGGTCGGCGTCACGGACCTGGAGCTGGCCCGGCTCCGCTCCCCGATCGGCCTGGACCTCGGGGCGCGTACGCCCGAGGAGACCGCGCTGTCCATCGCGGCGGAGGTGGTGGCGAACCGCAGGGGCGGCGGCGGCCGCTCCCTGACGGGCGCCCACACCCCCATCCACCACGACGGTCCGCCGCCCCGCGATATCACCTCGGTGGCGTGAGCCCCGGCCCCGCGCGCCCTTTGTCGCGCCCGTGCCGCTCCGGTGGGTTTCGAAGGCCGGTGCGGGGCGTCACCATGGAGGCATGGATCCCCAACAGCACGCCCGAGTGGATGAGTTGACGCGCGATCCGTATCCGCTGTACGCGCGCGCCCGGGCTGCCAAGGGGCTCACGTACGTCCCCGAGTTCGGCGCCTGGCTGGTGGCGCGGGACGCGGACGTGCGGGAGGTGCTGCGGCGGCCCGACGTGTTCTCGTCGGCGAACGCGGTCCGCGGGGGTGTGCGGCCCTCCCCGGCGGCGCTCGCGGTCCTCGCCGACGGCGACGGCCTCAGCCCTCGCGGCGAGGTGGTGATCACCTCGGACGGCCTCGCCCACCAGCGGCTGCGCGCGCCGATCGTGCGCGGTCTCGGCCCGGCCCGGGTGGCCGCCGCGCTGCCCTTCGTGGCCGAGCGCGCCGAGGCCCTCGTGGACGCGTTCGCGGACCAGGGCCGCGTGGAGCTGATGGAGGCGTACGCCATGCGCCTGCCGGGCGAGGTGGTCGGGCACGTGCTCGGCTTCGACCCGGCCGACGTGCCGCTCGTGGTGCGGGCCGGGCACCGCACCGAGGCCCTGCTGTTCCGGCCCCTCAGCGAGGAGGAGCAGCTGGCGGCGGCGCACGACATGGTCGCGCTGAAGCGGCTCCTCGACGGCTATGTGCGCGACCGGTACGCCGCCCCGCGCGACGACCTGTGCAGCGAGCTGGTCACCTCGCTGGTCACGGCCGACGACGCGGAGGAGGGCGAGCCGGGGCTGCTCACGCTCGCCCAGCGCACCGAGCTCGTCGCCCATCTGAACAACTTCCTGCTCGCCGGGCACCTGACCACGACCGCCCTGATCGGCACGGCGTTCCTGCACCTGCTGAGCAACCCCGACCAGTGGCGGATGGTGTGCGAGCGGCCGGAGCGGATGATCCCGGCCGCCATCGAGGAGACGGCCCGCTTCGACACCGCCCTCCAGGCGTTCAGGCGCGTCACCACGCGGCCCGCGACGCTCGCGGGCACCGAGCTGCCCGCGGGCGCCGAGCTCCTGGTCGCGTTCGGCGCGGCCGGGCGCGACGACGCGCGCTATCCGCGCCCCGACGTCTTCGACATCACCCGGCCCGCCGCCGCCCGCCACGTGGCCTTCGGCCTCGGCGCCCACGCCTGCCCCGGGGCCCAGCTCGCCCGGGAGCAGCTGCGGCTGACCCTGGAGCTGTTCACGCGCCGCTTCCCGTCCTTGCGGATCGCCGCCGACGGGCCCGCGGTCACGATGCGGCCCTCGCTCATCCACCGCGCCCCGGAGGCCCTGCACCTCACCTGGTGAGGCGGGCCGTCAGCGGTAGACCTTGCCCGGCTCCGCCTTGCCCGGCGCGAGCAGCTGGGGCACGGTGACGAAGACGTAGCCGCGCTTCTTCAGCTCGGTGATGATGCCGGGCACCGCGGGGACCGTGCCCTTGTAGATGTCGTGCAGCAGGATGATGCCGTCGCGCCCGGCCTGGTCGAGCACCCGCTTCTCGATCAGCGCGGAGTCCTCGGTCGTGTAGTCCTTCGCCGTCACCGTCCAGAGGATCTCGGCCAGGCCGAGCTCGCGCGAGAGCTTGTTGACGGTGTCGTTCGTCCGGCCCTGCGGGGGCCGCATCAGCGTCGGCTTCTTGCCGATGAGCTTCTCGATCGCCTTGTTCGGGCGCTCCAGCTCGGCCCGCGCCTCGGCGGGCTTGATCTTGGTGAGGATCTTGTGCGACCAGGTGTGGCTCGCGACCTCGTGGCCCTCGGCGTCCATCTGCTTGACCAGCTCGGGGTACTTCTCGATGTGGTTCTTGCCGAGCGTGAAGAAGGTCGCGGGCACCTTCTCCTTCTTGAGGATCTTCAGCAGCCGCGGGGTGTTCTCGCTGGGGCCCGCGTCGAAGGTCAGCGCGATGCACTTGGCCTTGCGGCAGTCCACGGTGCCGAACGCGGCGCGGTCTTCGCCCTTCGCGTCCGCAGCGTCCTTGCGGACGGAGCTGGGGGAGACGGTGTCGAGCTTGGTGCAGCCGGTGAGGGCGAGGGCGGCGGCCACGCCGGCGGCGAGCGCGGCACCGCCGAACCTGGTGCGCGGAAGCAACTTCTTCCCTGTCTTCGTCATCTTGCTGGTCGGCATAACTATCGGACGCATGCGCGCACTATACATGCCGTGTATACGTCCCGTTGATAGCGCCTCGGGAGCCCGATGAGCGGGACGTTCGCACCGCGCGCCCACCGTACGCGCCCCGCGCCGCGGGGACGCGCCACCGCCCTGCGCCCGGTCGCGCCTGCGAAGGGTGGGACGGCAGGGGCGCCTGGGCCTGCTGTGGATGGCCGGTAGTCGGCGCAATCTCATCTGGCGGGACGGCCGCGTCGCACCGCAGCATGGCCAGTTGCCCGCGACCTCGCCAGGGGGCCACGGGTGTGCGAAACGGGGGAACGACCATGCCAGGGACAGGACTGTCATCAGCCATGCCCGCGCGCGGGCGGGGCACGTCGAAACGGGGGGCGCCCCGCCAGGAGCTCCGGCAGGAACCGCGCAAGGAACGCGGGCCCGACGGGGAGGCCACGCCACCGAATGATCAAGGAGCATCCCTTCAGCAGGGCAGGGGGGTGCTCGTGGGAGCCTTCGCCCTGCTCGACGCGTTGCGTCGCCGCGGCGGTGAGGCCGGACTCACCGAACTCGCCCTCGCCTGCGCCCTGCCCAAGGGCAGCGCGCACCGCCTCCTCGACCAGCTCGGCCTGCTCGGCGCCGTGGAGCGCAGAGGCAACCGCTACGCCGTCGGGCCGCAGCTCTTCCGGCTCGGCCAGGCCTGGCAGCCCTACCCGGGGCTGCGCGCCGCGTCCCGCATCCCGCTGCACCGGCTGCGCGCCTCCACCGGCGCCAGCGTCGTGCTCACCGTGCTGCGCGACGAGCTCGCCCTGACCGTGGCCTCGGTGCCCGGCCGGGTCGAGGGCGTGGTGCCGGTGCGCAACGGCATGAGCTTCCCGCTGGACACGGCCGCCGGGCGGGTCTTCACCGACGGCCCGCGCGGCCCGCTCCTGGACCGCGAGCAGGTCCAGGAGGGCGTGTCCTGCGTCGCCGTGCCCGTGCGGGCGCCGGACGGGCACACCGTCGCGGCCCTCGCCGCCGTGGTGCCCGCGCACCAGCGGCTCGCCCAGGTCGCGGCCGAGACGGCCGCCGCGTCCGCGGCCATCGAGAGCAGGCTGACCCGGATGCCGCCGCGGGAGGCCGCGGCCCGCTCGGCCATGCTCCTGTACTGAATTCCCGCTCCCGTGGGCGGGGGCCGCGCGGGTGTTCCGGTGAGTGGAACTCCCATGGCGCGGCCCCCGCCGCATTCGTCATGGTGAGGTCACCCGGCGGTCGGGGAATTGCCGACCGCATTCGGGAGAGGCCGCGGGCGGACCGCCGCCGGACGCCGGACGAACGCCTACGGAACGAATCTGGGGGAATCCATGGACGGTGCCGAAGGCCCGGAGATCATCATCTGGGACATCACGTACGCGTGTCCGCTGCGCTGTGTCCACTGCTATTCCGAATCCGGCCGACGGCCCGCACGGCACCTGCGTTCGGCCGCGGACGGACTGCGCGTCGCCGACGCGTTCCTCGCCCTGAAGCCCCGCGTGGTGTCCCTCGCGGGCGGCGAGCCGCTGCTCATCAAGAACCTCCTGGACATCGCCGGGAAGCTCACCGCCGCGTCCGTCTCCACCTGCCTGTACACCAGCGGCTGGCTGTTCGACGAGGGCCTGCCCGACCGGCTCGCCGAGGTGTTCAGCCAGATCACGGTCAGCGTCGACGGGGCCCACAAGGCGACCCACGACCGGGTGCGCGGGCGGGCCGGATCCTTCGACCGCGCCCTGACCGCGCTCGGCCATCTCGACGCGGCGGCCGCGCGCCGCGCCGCCGCGGGCCTCGGACCGCTGAATTTCACCTCCGAATACGTGGTCCTGCGCAGCAACATAGGCGAGCTTGAGGATTTCGTACGCCTCATGGCACAGCGCTTCCCGCGCCTGGGCAGCATCACCTTCAACGCCGCCGCGCCCGCCGGACTCGGCAGCGGAGTGGAATTCGGCGAGACCGAATTGCTGTTCGACGAGCAGCTGGAACACCTGGTCTCCGCGGAATTCCGGCAGCACCTCCAGGACCTCGCGGGCCCGGACATCCGCGTCTTCACCACCGACAACCTCGGCCTCGTCATGCCGCCCGACCCGCGCCTGCCGCGCGACGGCTCCCACGTGATGCAGGTCGAGCCCGACGGCGAGGTGCGCTGGATGCCCGTGTACGAGGGCTCCGTCGGCAACCTCCTGCACGACGACCCGCACGCGATCTGGGCCCGCGCCAAGGAGCGCTGGGCCGACCCGGACGTCCTCGCGGTCCTGGAGCCGGTGCGGACCGTGCGCGAGTGGGCCCGCGCGGTCCGGCTGCTCAACGACCGGTTCGCCGCGGACGCGGACCGCGAGCGCCTGGAGAAGCGCAAGGCGCCGGTGCCGGTCGCCCTCACGGCCAGGCCCTCGTGATGGCCGAGGCGCCCGCCGCGCCTTCGCCCGCGGCCCCACCGCCGCCGCCGATGATGACGCCGGAGGACTTCCACCGCTTCTCGCTCGCCGACCCCGACTTCTTCGAACGCCCCGAGCTGCTCGCCGACGACGCCGACCGGTTCGCGGCCGCCCGCCTCGACGCGCCGCCCGGCTGGCGGCGGACCACGTCGGACTGGTGGATCCAGCTGCGGCCCGCACGTCTGGCGCTGCCCGCCGAGGGCTGGCTCCTGCACGTCTCCGTCGGCCTCGCGGACCTGGAGAAGGCCGTCGAGATCGTCTGGGGCCACTGCGTGGAGCGCGGCGTCCCCTTCGACTTCGTACGCGGCACCTCCACGGCCCGCGAGGTCAACGGCGACAGCGCCGACCGCTTCGGCTGCGGCAGGCTCATCACCCTCTACGCCGTCGACGACGCCGTCCTCACCGGCACGCTCACCGACCTCGCCGTCCTGCTGCACGGCCTGTCCGGGCCCCGCGTGCTCGGCGCCCTCACCCACCGCGACGGGCCGCTGCACGTGCGCCACGGCGCGTACGACGGCTCGGCGCGGCCCGGCACCGCCGTCTTCGCGCCGCCCCAGGACCGGCCGCTGCCCCGGATCCTCGCCGACGACCTCGTCGCTCAGCACGCCACGCCCGCTGACGACTTCCCGTACCGGGTGCGCAGCGCGCTGCGGCTCGGCTGCGGCGGCGGCACCTACCTCGCCCGCACCGGCCCCGGCGAGGGCCGCACCGTCGTCCTCAAGGAGGCCCGCCCCGGCGCGGGGCTCGACCGCGACGGAGCCGACGCCGTCACCCGCCTCGCCCGCGAACACCGGAACCTGGAACACCTCGCGGGCCTCGACTGCGTCCCGGTGCCGGGGGGCTACCGCACCGCCCAGGGGCACCACTTCCTCGAACGGGAGTACATCGAGGGCACCAACCTCTTCGCCGAGAGCCTCCACCTGCCCCTGGGCGTCGAGGAGTACGCGCGCCGCGAGGCGCCCGGCTACGCCCGCTGGGCCCACGGCGTCCTGGAGCACCTGGCCCGCACCCTCGACGTCGTTCGCGAACGGGGCCTGCGCCTGGGCGAGTTGAAGCCCCACAACGTCGTCCTGCGCCCGAGCGGCGAAGTCGTCCTGGTCGACCTCGCCTCCGCCACCGCCCTCGACGACGACCGGCCGCCCGCGCACGGCGACCCCGGCCACACCGTGCCCCCGGGACTGACCGCCGTACAGGCGCACGCGTATCTGCTGCACCGCGTGCGCGTGGCGCTGCTGCTGCCCGTCGACCTCGACGACCCCGTCAAGGTCCCCACCGTCGTCGCCGCCCTGGCCCGGCACTACCCGCTGCCGCCAGGGCAGGGCGAGCGGATCCTCGCCGGACTCCTGCCCCAGGGGCGGCCCGAACAGCCCGACACGGCGGGCGAGTTGTTCGCCGCCGAGCCGTTCGACTGGCCCCGCGTCCGGGACGCGCTGGTCCGCGGCATCCACCGCTCGGCCACGCCCGAGCGCGCCGACCGGCTCTTCCCGGGCACGCCCACCGGGCCCCGGGCACTCGGCGGCGCCGCGTTCGGGTACGGCGCGGCCGGGGTGCTCTACGCCCTGCACCGGGCGGGCGCCGAGGTCCCCGACCATTTCACGCGCTGGCTGACCGACGCCGCGCGCGCTGTCACCGACCCGCCGCCCGGCCTGTACGACGGGCTGCACGGCGTGGCGTACACCCTGGACCTGCTCGGCCACCGCGACGAGGCGCTCGCCGTGCTTGAGCGGTGCGTGACCCCGCCGGGGCCCGACCTGTACGGCGGGCGCGCGGGGGCCGCCCTGAACCTGCTGCACTTCGCCGACGTCACCGGCGAGCGGCGCTTCGAGGACGAGGCCCTGCGCCTGGCTCGGACGCTCGCCGCCGAGACGCCCGCGCCGCGGCCCGACCGCTACGAGCCCGTCGGCCTGCTGCACGGCCCGACCGGCGTCGCCGCGCTCTTCTGCCGCCTGCACGAACGCACCGGCGACGTGCGCCACCTCGACCAGGCCGAGTGGCACCTGGCGCACGACCTCGCCCGGTGCGTGACCTCGCCCGACGGCGGCGTCCAGCTGCGGCACGCCACCACGACGCTGCCCTATCTGCACGGCGGCAGCTGGGGCCTCGCGGCCGTGCTCCCGCATCTGCTGCGCCACCGCCCCGACGCCACCCGGGCGGCCCTCCTGGACGGCGTCCACCGCACCTGCGGCACCGTCTACGTGCGGTTCCCCGGGCTGCTCAGGGGCCGGGCGGGCGCGATCGCCACGCTCGCGGCGGCCCACCACGGGGACCCGGCGCACGAGGCCGCCGCGGCGCACCGGACCTCCCTGGAGGCCCAGATCCGCCTGCTCTCCTGGCACGCCCGCACCTGGCGGGGCGCGCTCGCCTTCCCGGGGCTGCGGATGCCCCGGCTCTCCATGGACTTGGCCACCGGCTCCGCCGGTGTCCTGCTCGCCCTGGCCGCGGCCTTCGAAGGGGCCCTTGCCCTGCCGCACCTCCAGCCGTGGCCAGCCCGTACGACCGGACGGACGAGAGGAGGTGAACACCATGACCGACATCCTCGAACTCCAGGAGCTTGAGGAGGAGACCCTGTCGCTGTGGCCCTGCAACTCCGGCAGCAGCAAGAGCGGTTTCGCGTTCCTCTGAGCGTCACGGCGCTCCTGAAGGGTCGAGCGGCCGGCGGTGACGCCCTGGCCGCGGCCGCTCGACTCCGGCCCCGCACGGAAGGACCCGAGCCATGAGCCACCCCGGCGCCGCCCCGCTCTTCGCCGACGGCCTGGAACACTTCGACGACGAGGCGACGTGGTTCGCCCGCACCCGCGCCCCCGCGCCGGACGGCTGGGAGCGCGCCGAGCAGGGCCCCTGGGTCAACTTCCAGGCCGTCGGCACCCGGCTGCCCCGGCAGGGCTGGAAGGTGCACGCGTCGGCGACCCTCGCGGACGCCGAGCGCGTCGTCGACACCGTCGCGGACTACTGCCTCGCCCACTCCATCGCCTTCAAGTTCCTGCGCGGCACCGCGATCCTGAAGCAGGTCAACGGCAAGCCCGCCGCCCGCTCCGCCGGCGGCAAGCTCGTCACCCTCTACCCCGCGACCGACACTGTCCTGGAACTCGCCCTCAAGGAGCTCTCGGCGCTCCTGCACGGCGTCGAGGGCCCCTACGTCCTCAACGACCTGCGCTGGGGCCCCGGCCCGCTGTACCTGCGCTACGGCGGCTTCGAGGAGCGCTACTGCTTCTCGCCCGAGGGCGCGTACGTGGCGGCCGTGGCCCGGCCCGACGGCGTCCTCGTGCCGGACACGCGCGGCGCCTCCTTCAAGGTGCCCCCGTGGGCGGAGGTCCCCGCGTTCGTCCAGGCGCAGCTCGACGCCGCGCGGGCGGAGCGCACCGGGGCCTTCCCCTACCGCGTGGAGAAGGTGCTCCTGTTCAGCAACGGCGGCGGCGTCTACCGCGCCGTGGAGTCGGCGACGGGCCGCACGGTGGTCCTGCGCGAGGCCCGCCCGCACGCCGGGCTCGACCTGGACGGCACCGACGCGGTGACCCGCCTGACCCGCGAGCACGCCATGCTGGAACGCCTCGACGACCTGCCCTGCGCCCCGAGGGCGTACGGCCGCGTCCGCCACTGGGAACACCACTTCCTGGTGCAGGAGTTCATCGAGGGCGAGCCCCTGCACGAGGCGATCGGCCGCCGCCACCCGCTGCTGCGGCCCGCCCCCACCGAGGACGAGATCGCCGCCTACGCCGCCTGGGCGGACATCACGTACACGCGCGTCGAACGGGCCCTTGCCGCGCTGCACGCGCGCGGCATCGTCTTCGGCGACCTGAAGCCCGGCAACGTCATGGTCCGCCCCGACGGCTCCGTGTGCCTCGTCGACTTCGAGACGGCCCGGCACATCGGCGACGCCGTGCGCCCGGCCCTGGCCACCGAGGGGTTCAGCGCCCCCTGGGCGCACTCCGGGTTCGCCGTCGACGACCACGCCCTCGCCTGCGTCCGGCTCGCGCTGTACCTGCCGCTCACCGAACTGCTGCGGTTCGCGCCCGGGGAGCCCGCCAAGCACGAGCAGCTCGTCGCCGCGGCCGAGCGCCGCTTCCCGGTGCCCGCCGACTTCGGCCCCTCGCTGCGCCGCGCCCTGGCGCCCCCGGCGCAGGAGGACGCGCCCCGGCCCGCCTGGCCCGAGGCCCCGCAGGACTGGGACGCCCTCCTGGACGGGATGCGCGACGCGATCGTCGACAGCGCGACACCCGGCCGCGAGGACCGGCTCTTCCCCGGTGACGTACGGCAGTTGGAGCACCAGGGCGCCGCGCTCGCGTTCGGGGCCGCCGGGGTGCTGCACGCGCTGCGCGTCACCGGCCGCGACGACCACCCGGCCTTCGCGGAGCACACCGACTGGCTGGTCGCGGCCGCCCGCCGCACCCGGTGGCCGCGCCCCGGCCTGTACGACGGCGTGGCGGGTGTCGCCTGCGTCCTCGACGAACTGGGCCTGCGCGACGAGGCCCTTGCCGCCCTCGAAGGGCTGAAGGACGTCGAGCCGCACCGGTGCGGCCCCGGCCTCTTCGGCGGGCTCGCGGGCATCGGGCTCACCCTGCTGCGCTTCGGCGCGGACGCGCCCGCACTCGGCGGGCGGACGCGGGGCGCCGAGGCGGCCACGGCGGTCGGCCGGGAGCTGGTGCACCGCCTCGTCGGCGCCGACCCCGGCGCGAGGGGCCTGATGCACGGCTGGTCGGGCCCCGCCCTGCTCTTCACGCGCCTGTACGAGGCCACGGGTGACCCCTCCTGGCTGCGGCACGCCGAGACGGCCCTCGCGCGCGACGTCGGTGGCCTCGGCGTGCCGCGCGGGCCCCGCCTCCAGCTCCGCAGCGGCCCGCACTGGGTGCTGGGCCTCGAACGCGGCAGCGCGGGCATCGGCCTCGCCCTCGACGCGTATCTGCGGGTCCGCCACGACCCCCACCTGGCCGGGGTCCGCGACCGGATCCGCGACGGCCTGGACACCGAACTCCTGCTGGACAGCGGCCTGTTGACCGGCCAGGCGGGCGTCCTGCTCGCCTGCGCCCACCTGGGCGCGCCCACTAAGGCGCACCTCGGCGCGCTCGCCCTGCACGCGGTGCGCTTCCGGGGCCGCCCCGCGTTCGCCCTCGACGGTCGGCTGCGCCTGTCGATGGACCTCGCCACCGGCACGGCGGGCGTGCTGCTCGCCGTGCACGCCGCGCGCACCGGTGCGGCGCCGGACGCCTTGCCGTATCCGGCCCCGGCCGCCCGCTGCCCGTGACCGCCGCCGAGAGCCCGCCCGCCGCGCCCCACCGGCTGCTGCGCAACCGCGACTTCCAGCTGCTGCTGTGGGGGCAGGGCCTGTCCGTCCTCGGCTCCGGCGCCGCCGCCCTCACCCTGCCGCTGCTCGTCCTCGCCGAGACCGGCTCGCCGCTGCGGGTCGGCCTGGTCGAGGCGGTGTGGACCGGCGCCGTCGCCGTGGCGTGCCTGGCGGCGGGCCCCCTCGCCGACCGCTACGACCGGCGCGCGGTCATGCTGTGGTGCGAGTACGGCCGCGTCGCCGTCAGCGCCGCCTTCGCCGCCGCCATCGCCCTCGGCCGCGCCCCGCTGCCGGTGCTCCTGGGCGCCGGGGTGCTGCTCGGCCTGCTCACCGCGCCGTTCAGCACGGCCGGGCTCGCCTCCGTGCAGAAGGTCGTCCCGGAGAGCAGACTCGCCGCCGCGCTCACCCTCAACCGCGTCCGGAGCCAGCTCGCCGGGCTGCTCGGACCGCTCGCGGGCGGCGCCCTCTTCGCCCTCGACCCGAGCCTGCCGTACGCGCTCAACGCGCTCTCCTTCCTGGTCTCCGCCGCCACCGTGCACGCCCTGCGCACCCCGCTCGACGCCGTGGAACGGGCCGGGCCGCACTGGTGGCGGGCGTTTCGCGAAGGCGTCCGCTTCCTGTGGCGCGACCGGGTCCTGCGCCGCCTCACCCTGGTCGCCTCCGCGCAGAACTTCGCCGTCGACGGCGTCGCCCTCACCGTCGTCGTGGTCAGCGGGCGGCACGGCACGTCCAGCTTCACCATCGGCCTCCTGTACGACTTCTGGGCCGCCGGGGCGCTCGTCGGGGCCCTGCTCGCGCCGCGCCTCGTCGACCGGGTGCCGTACCGGACCGTGCTCCTGGCGTGCGGCGCGGTGTGCTCCCTCGTGGTGCCGCTGATGGCGGTGAGCGCCGCTCCCGCCGCCCTCGCCCCGCTGCTCGCCGCCTGCGCGGCCGCCGTCTCGCTCTCCGGCTCGGTCATGACGTACGCACAGGTCGTCCGCACCCCCGACACGCTCCAGGGGCGGGTGCACGGCGGCGTCGCGCTGCTCCTGCTCGCGGCGCCGCCGCTCGGCTCCGCGCTCGCGGGCCTGCTCCTCGAACGGTTCCCGGACGAGGTGCCCTATCTGGCCTTCGGCGCGCTGCTCCTGCTCCTCACCGCCGTCACGTCGCAGACGTCACCGACGTCGACCCTCTCGCCGCGCTCGGCGTAGACGGCGGCGTGCCCGACGACCCGCCCCCGGGGCGTCGCGCAGGTGAGCTGGTACGCCTCCTTCTCGCCGTACGTGGCCGGGAGCGGCGCGGCGAAGTCGACGCGCCCGCTCCAGTCGTCGACGGCGCCCGGGTCGGCCTGCGCGTAGTTGACGAGGACCGCGCGGTACTCACCGGGCGGCGGGTCGAGGAGGACGGCGCGGGCGGACGTCTCGCCGCTGGTGTCCGAGGCGACGGGCCTGCCGGAGGCGTCGTACAGATACAGGTCCCAGTGCGTGCGCGGCGACGTCCAGGACACGCCGACGGTCATCCTGCCGTTGTCCGCATCGGGCGGCCCGGCGACGCGGAACGTGAAGCTCTCCGCCGCCGGGTCGTCGGGGTAGCGCTCGTTGACCGGCGGCACCCCCGGCGGGTTGGCGACGGCGATGCCGTGCTGCGGCGGCCCCTGCGGGTCGCGCCCGTAGCGCCCGGCGACGTACGGCCGCGTCGAGGGGTTCACCGCCCACCAGAACCGCCCGCCGGGCGTGGTGAGGTGCGTGGTGAGGTCGTCCCGCACGGACAGCGGCGGCTTCGTCGAACCGTCGGGCTGGAGCACGGGCGAGGTCGGCGTCCGGAACGTCTTGTGCAGCGTCAGGCGGTGGCCCGCGGGCGCCCGGCCGGTCAGGGTCGCGTGCGTGGCCGGGTCCGCCGCGTGCGCGAGGACGGTGCGCAGCGCCCCGCGGTTGCCGCCCTTGCCCGCGCCCGCCGCCGGGGGCAGGCCCGCGTACTCGGCGACCACGGCCTCGGCGTACGGGCCGTGGAAGCCGCTGCCCGCCAGCTCGACGGTGAGGCCCCAGCCGCCGGTCGCCCAGTACGACCAGTCCTCGGTGGAGCCGGTGTTGTCGTACAGCTCCCAGCTCGCCCGGGACGGATAGCCGGTGCGGGCGGCGAGCGCGTCACCGAGCCTGCGGTACGCGGGCTCGTCGAGCGGCGGCCGGGTGCCGACGAGGCCGGGCGGGCGAAGCACGACGGCGGCCGGGGTGTGCAGCGTGGTCAGGTTCGTGACCTGGCGCGTGGACACCAGGGCGCGGACGTTGCGCACCTCGGGCTCGCTGAAGGGCGCGGGGCCGCGGTAGGTGTCGCCGTACCAGTCGAGCCCGGCGCCGGGGCCGCCCCAGAAGCCGCCGTAGTTGCGGTTGGGGTCGGTGCCCCGCGTGCGCCCGGCCGGGTTGGCGGCGCACGTGCCGGTCGCGTACTCGGGCGGCGAGTCCCGCACGCTGCAGTTCTTGCGCTTGGTCTCGTAGTCGAAGCGGGACTGGTCGCCCCGGGGCGCGGCCTCGCGGGAGACGGCGAAGCCGTCGGGGCTGACGACGGGCACGACGACGCTCCGGGTCCGCGCGACGAGCCGCCGCACGGACGCGTCGTGGGCGTGGCCGCGGACCAGGTCGTACGCCCACTCCAGGGCGACCTCCCCGCTCGGCCACTCGCGGGCGTGGTGCACGCCCAGGGTGAGGTTCACGGGCCTGCCGTCGCCGTGCCGCACGTCCGCGCCGATCTCGACGCCGACGACGTCCCGGCCCTCCCACGTCGGCTCGGGCAGGGTGAACGCCCTGACGAGGCGCGGGTGGGCGCGGGCCAGCTCCTTCATCTCGAACTCGTAGTCGTACAGGTGCCGGTAGCCGGTGCGTCCTGAGGGCAGCGGGGACCGCGCGGTGCGCGCCGCGTACACCCGGTCCGCACGGGCGTCCGCGGCCGCCTGCCGGGCGAGGTCGCGCCTGACGACCCGCCAGGTGAAGCCCGCGCGGGTCAGCGCGGCCCGGTCGGCGGCGTCGGCGAGCACGACGTCCAGGCCGTGCGCGTCGCCTCCGCCGGTGATGTCGAGGCCGAGCCGGGCGAGGCGGTCGCGGTCGGCCCGGCCGGGCGTGCGGACGCGGACGAGCTGGGGCGGGGCCGCGGCGGGCGGCCCGGCGCGGTCGCCGTGGAGCGGTGGCACCGGCCGCCCGGCCGCGGGCGTCCCCGGCGGCGTGGCCAGGAAGTCGAGCCCGAGCCGCACCGCGCGTGCGGGCCCGCCGTAGCGGCAGCCCTGCACCACGAGCCGCTGGCCGCGCTCGACGAAGCCCTCGGCCAGCTCGCGGGAGCGCGGGGCCGCCGACGCGGCGACGACCCTGCCCGTGTCCCGGTCGAACACGGCCAGGTCCCAGTCGCCCGCGCGCCGCCCGCCGGGGGCCAGGCGCGCCTGGACGATCCCGGCCACGGCCGCGGTCACCTCGCGCCGGTCGGCGCCCGCGGCCCCGGGCGGCAGCGGCCGCGCGAAACAGGACCGGGCCACCGGCCGGTCCGCCCGCAGCACGTCCGGGGGCGCCGCCCGCGCGGCGCCGCCGGACGGCACGCCGAGGGCCGCCGCCACGACCGCGAGCACGGCGGCGCCGACGGCCGCCCTTCCCGAACTCCCCACGCTGTCCCACCCCTTCGCATCGAGGACGACGGCCCTGACCGTGCGCGGCACCGTCGGCAGGAGCAGGGTCCCACCGCGGGGGAGCTCTCTCCCAGAGGCAGGGAGCGGGTTCCCACGCAGTGGGCGGGGGCTGCCCGGATGGTGTTGTCGATCTTGAGTGCGCAGGCTGGACGGGCCGGGCTTCCGGCCCCACCAGCCTCTTCCTCCAGGGGAGTTCACCGTGACCGACCGTTCAGCCTCCGCCCGTTCCCGCCGCTCAGGGCCTCGTACGCGCGTGGCGGTGGTGGCTCTGCTGGCCGCCGCCCTGGGCGCCGTGGGCACGCTGCCCGCGTCCGGGGCGCCGTCCCAGGGCCCGCGTGACGCCGTACGCGAGGACGCCGTACCCAAGGACTCTGTGCGCAAGGACATGGAGCGCCTGGTGCGCGACGCCCGCTTCCCCGCCGCCCTTCTCGCCACGGCCGACCGCGACGGGCGGGCCCGGCACTACACGGCCGGGGTCGCGGACCTGCGCACGAAGGGGAAGGTGCCGGTCGACGGGCGGGTGCGGGCGGGCAGCAACACCAAGACGTTCACCGCTACCGTGGTCCTCCAGCTGGTCGGCGAGGGCAAGGTCGACCTGGACGCCCCCGTCGAGACGTATCTGCCGAACCTGCTGCGCGGCGACGGCATCGACGGCCGGACCATCAAGGTCCGCCAGCTCCTCCAGCACACCAGCGGACTGCCCGAGTACACCGTCCCCATACTGAAGGACGTCTTCGGCAAGGCCCGCCACACCTACTACCAGCCCCGCGACCTGCTGGACATCGCGCTGAAGCACAAGGCGGACTTCGAGCCCGGCGCCCGCTGGGCGTACAGCAACACCAACTACGTCGTCGCCGGTCTGCTCATCGAGAAGGTCACGGGGCGCCCGCTGGCCGAGCAGCTCACCGAGCGGGTCATCGACCGCATAGGCCTGCGCCACACCTACTTCCCCGGTGTCGGCGAGGAGGGCATCCGGGGCCCGCACGCCCGGGGCTACGACGCGCCCAGGCCCGGGGCGCGGCTGCGGGACGTCACGAGGATCGACCCCTCCTGGGGCTGGGCCGCGGGTCAGCTGGTCTCCACCCCGGGCGATCTGAACCGGTTCTTCTCCGCGCTGCTCGGCGGCGAGCTCCTGAAGCCCGCGCAGCTCGCCCAGATGCGCACCACCGTCAAGGTGCCCGACGGCTTCAGCCAGGTGAAGGGGGTCCGGTACGGGCTCGGCCTGAGCCGTACCCCGCTGAGCTGCGGCGGAGCGATGTGGGGGCACGGCGGGAGCATCCCCGGCTCCTACACCTACCCGGGCGTGACCGACGGCGGCCGGGCCGCCACGATCGCCGTCACCGCCAACAGGGAGCCCACCCGGGACGCCTTCGCGAAGGCCGACGCCGTGGTGGACGCCGCACTGTGCCGCAAGTGAGCCGCCCCTACGGCGCGTTGGTGAAGGAGCGGCGGTAGGACCGGGGCGGCACGCCCCGGCGCCGTACGAACTGCTCGCGCAGCACGGCGGCGCTGCCGTAGCCGACGCGGCGGGCGATCTCCTCGATGGGCAGGTCCGTGGTCTCCAGGAGCTCCTCGGCGCCGCTGAGTCGCAGGTTCCGCAGCCAGGCGTGCGGGGTGGTGCCGGTCGCCGCGGTGAAGCGCCGGGCGAAGGAGCGCTTGCTCATCGCGGCGCGCCGGGCCAGCTCCGCGACGGGCAGCGGCTCGTGGAGGTGGGCGCGGGCCCAGGCCAGGACGTCGGCGAGCCGCTCGTCCCGGGCGTCCTCGGGGACGGGCGCGGCCAGGTACTGGGCCTGCCCGCCGTCGCGGTGGGAGGGCAGCACCATGTCACGGGCGACGGTGTTGGCGAGCGCCGCGCCGTGCTCGCGCCGCAGCAGGTGCAGGCACATGTCGAAGCCCGCGGCGGCCCCCGCGCCCGTGACGACGCGCCCCTCGTCGATGTAGAGGGCGTCGGACTCCACGCTGACGTCCGGGTGGCGGCGGGCGAGGAGTTCGGCGAACCGCCAGTGCGTGGTCGCCCGGCGGCCGTCGAGCAGCCCGGCCGCCGCGAGCGCGAAGGCGCCGACGCAGTGCGCCGCGACCAGCGCGCCGCGCGCGTGGGCGAGCCGCAGCGCGTCGAGCACGGCGGGCCCGGGAGGCGTGCGGAACCCCGTCGACGGCAGGGCGATCAGGAGGTCGGCGGCGGCGAGCCGGTCCAGGCCGTGCGCCACGGTGACCGGCACGCCGACGTCGGTGGTGACGGGGCCCGGCCGGTCGGCGCAGAGCGCGAAGTCGAAGGCGGGCAGGTCCGCGCCGTGCGGGGCGAACACCTCGGCGACGACGCCGACGGCGAGCATGCCGACCCCGGGCGGGGCGTAGGCGGCGACGTTGGTGAAGGGCGGCACGCGGGCAGTGTGCCACGTGGCACGAATCCCGCGATCGTAGGCAGTGATGCCACTCGTACGCCTCTGACCTGCTCGCGAGGATGGAGGCATGACAGACGCACCGCTCGGCCGCAGCGCCGTGTACACGATCCTGACCACCGGCTACGTGGGCTCCACCGGCCCCGGTGTCGCCGCGACCGTCTCCTATGTCGCCGACGCGGGCCGCCACGTCGTCTTCGACCCGGGCATGGTGGCGAGCACCGACGACATCCTCGGCCCGCTCGCGGAGCTCGGGCTCGGCCCGGACGACATCACCGACGTGGTGCTCAGCCACCACCACCCGGACAACGTCATGAACGCGGGCCTGTTCCGCCGGGCCCGGGTCCACGACCACAAGGTGGAGTACCGGGGCGACCAGTGGCGCAACCGGGACGCCGAGGGCCATGAACTCACCCCGTCGCTCCGGCTGATCCGCACCCCGGGGCACAGCCCCGAGGACATCACGCTCCTCGCGGGCACGGCCGACGGCGTGGTGGCCCTCGCCGGTGACCTGTGGTGGCACGCGGCGGGCCCGGCGGACGACCCCGTCGCTCCGGACCGCGCCGTCCTGCGCGCCTCCCGGCGCCGGGTCGTGGCCGTGGCGGACCTGATCGTGCCGGGCCACGGGGCCCCGTTCGCGCCCGACGGGACGACGCCGCTTTAGCAGGTGTGGTGTGAGGTTGTCAATGTTTCGAGGGGCGCGCGGGGCCCGGGGGTTGAGTGGGCGTCAGGGCGCGGAAGGCGGGCGCGGCACCCGTCCGGGGCTCCCGTCCGTCCCGTCAGCAGGACATTCCGCACGGGCGTAAACGGCGCGTGGCCACTGGCGCGATATCGCTCGGAAAGGCTTGTAGGGATTCGGCGCCCGGTCTAACGTGACGAACAACCGTGGCCGGTGAACATCATTTTCCCATTCGGGCGACTTCCCATCCGGAGGCAGCAATGCGCTTTCATCAAGTGTGGTCTGCGCCTGCCGAGTTCCGGATCCTGGAGCCGTGCGGGGAAGTGGCATTACGCTCGGCCGGGTCAAGGAACCAGAACGTTTGACGATACACGTGGTCGTTCCTCGAAGCGGCGGACCTGGTTATCGAATATTTCCGTTCGTAAAGGGTCTTTCGGTCGGTGGGGCGGTCCGTCCCCTGTCGGTCCCGGCACCTTCCTGGTTCCTGCCGCACGCCGTTCGACTGCCATTCGGACTTCCGGCATGCGCCTCGCGCAGGGGCGCGCCGGTTAACAGGACCGCTCACACCGCACAGAGAGACCAAAAGAAGGGCGCTCCCATGCAGGGTTCAGCAACAAACGAAAAGGAAGCCAGCACAGTGAGTGCAGCGGATGTGGAGCAATCGGCTCTGAAGTGGCTGCGGGACGAGCTGGACGATCAGGAGATCAGCGGCTCCGACAACTTCCTCGACATCGGCGGCCACTCGCTGACCTTCTCGAAGCTGAATGTTTTCCTCGGGGACTCGTTCGGCATCTCCCTCGACATGAAGACGACGTACGACGGGACCCTGGCCGCGGCGCTCCTCGCCGCGCAGCCGATCACCACCGAGCCGACCAGTAAGTAAGGGAGTCACCAGACATGACCAGCAGCCCCGTGCGTACGGAGTTCTCGCTGTCGGACGACGAATTGGCGTTCTTCGAGAAGAACGGCTACATCGGTCCGATCACCATCTACACGCCCGAGGAGATGGACCAGCTGTGGAAGACCGTCCAGCGCGAGACGCTGGACCGGTCGCACGCCGCGTACCCGGAGGTGGACAAGGGCGTCGGTGCCCCGAACATCTTCAACTACGACCGGCACCTGGACGTCGACCTGCTGGCCCGGCACGTCATGAACCAGCGGATCACCGACCGGGTCGCCTCGATCCTCGGCCCGGACCTGCTGTGCTGGCGTTCGGAGTTCTTCCCGAAGTACCCCGGCGACGAGGGCACCGACTGGCACCAGGCGGACACGTTCGCCAACGCCAGCGGCAAGCCGCAGCTGCTGTGGCCCGGTGAGTCCGAGGAGTCGTTCGGCGCCGGCACGCTCACCGTGTGGACCGCGTTCACCGAGTCCACCCGCGAGAACGGCTGCCTGCAGGTCATCCCCGGCACGCACCACCAGATGAACTACGACGAGTCCAAGCAGATGGACTACAACGAGGAGCGCATCAACTCCGAGGTCAAGGACGGCGTTCCGCGCGGCTTCTTCGGTTACGACTACCGGCAGCTGCAGAAGGACCCGAACTGGAAGCCCAACGAGGAGGACGCGGTCTCCTTCGAGATGGAGAAGGGCCAGTGCATCATCTTCTGGTCCACGCTGATGCACGCCTCGCTGCCGAACATCTCCACCGGCAAGAACTACCGCATGGGCTTCGCGACCCGCTACGTGCCCACCTCGGTGCAGATCTACCCCGGCACCGACCACATCGAGGAGTACGGCGGGAACATCTCGCTGGACAAGTGGTCGGCGGTGCTCGCCCGCGGCCGTGACGAGTTCGGTCACAACAAGATCGCCACGGAGACGCTGCGCGGCACGAAGTACCTGCCCGCGTAAGCCGGGCCGCGCCGCGGAGCAGCGGCGCGCCGTGACGGGATGACGACCCGCGGCCCACCCGGCCGCGGGTCGTCACCCTGAGCGCTCCACCGGGGCCGCCGTCCGGGCCCCTGGGGGGCGCCGCACCTTCCATCACCACCTCCGGGGGACAGCAGCACCGTGACCACACCCAGTACGCCGAGACCCGCGGTCGCCTTCATACCGCCCTCCTGCTGCGGAGCGGGCTACTTCCGCCGGCTGCGCCGCGAGCTGGGCGACCGGGTCACCTTCCACGCCCTCGAACTCCCCGGCCACGGCCGCCGCTACCAGGAGGCCCCGCTCACCGACGCCGCCGAGGCCGTCGCGGACCTCGTCGCCCGCGTCGACGCTCCGCTCGACGCCCTGTACGGCGAGAGCCTGGGCGCCTACCTCGCCCTGGGCGTGGCCGACGCGCTCCAGCAGGAGCGGCCCCCGCTGCTGCTCGCCGCGTCCAACTCCCCGCCCTCGGTGCGCGGCCCGATCCACGCCGAGAAGCTGGACACCATCGAGGCCGCGGTCGCCGCGCTGCGCGCGATGGGCGGCGAGATACCCCCGGAAGTGATCAGTGACCCCGCACTCGCCGAGAGCGCCTATCCGTTGATCCGCGCGGACCTCTTCCTCTCCCAGTCCTGCATCGACCTGGTCCGCGGCAGCGTCGCGGCCGGGGACCTGACGGTCCTCGCGGGCACCGGCGACACCGCGCTGACCCGCCTGGAGGCGTGGTCGGCGCACACCCGGGGGCGCTGCGAGGTGGCGTCCCTCTCCGGCGGGCACCTGCTGTCCGCGACGAACCCCGCGGCCGTCGCCGAGCACGTCCTGGCGGCGCTGGCCCGCGGCTGAGGCCACCGGGCCCAAGGCCGTCGGCCCGAGGCCGGGGCCGGGGCCGGGGCCGCCCGGCCGGGAGGCCCGCCACGCCCGGCGGTCCTCCGCTGGGGGAGGCTCGCCACACCTGGCGGTCCTCCGCTGGGGGAGGCTCGCCACACCTGGCGGTCCTCCGCTGGGGGAGGCTCGCCACACCTGGCGGTCCTCCGCTGGGGGAGGCTCGGCACACCTGGCGGTCCTCCGCCGTCCCGCACCCCGCGCCCGCCCCTCACGGCCCTCCCCGGGCGTCCGTCCCCCGTGATTCCCCCTGGCGCCCGCTCCTTTCGCTCCTCCCCTCGCCGCCGTGCGGCGGCGGCCGTTCAGTCCTTATCCGAAAGGAATCACGATGGTGCTGTCCCAAGCGCCTCTTCCCGCGATCAGCCACCATCAGATGCTGGTCTTCCTGCTCCAGGTCGGACTGCTGCTCGGCGTCGCGGTCCTCCTCGGCAGGCTGGCCACCTGGCTCCGGCTGCCCCGTGTGGTCGGAGAACTGTCGGCGGGCGTGCTCCTCGGCCCGTCGGTGTTCGGCAACCTCCTGCCCGACCTGCGCGACTGGCTGCTCCCGCACGACACGGCCCAGATGCACCTCCTGGCCGCCGTGGGGCAGCTGGGCGTGCTGCTCCTCGTCGGCATCACGGGCGCGCACATCGACGTCGGGCTGCTGCGCCGCAAGAGCCGGGTGATCGGGGTGGTCAGCGCGACCAGCGTGCTGCTGCCGCTGGCCCTGGGGATCGGCCTCGGATTCCTGATGCCGCAGTCGCTGATGGCCCCCGGCGCGGAGCGCGGCACCTTCGCCCTGTTCGTCGGCGTCGCGATCGCGGTCAGCGCGCTGCCGGTGATCGCCAAGACCCTGCTCGACATGGACCTGCTGCACCGCAACGTCGGCCAGCTCATCATCGGCGCGGCCGCGGTCAGCGACATCGTCGGCTGGATGCTCCTGTCGGTCGTCGCCGCGATGGCCACCCGCGGCCTGCACACCGGCCTGGTCCTGGAGTCCGTCGGCTATCTGGTCCTGGTCCTCGCGTGCACGGCCCTCGTGGCCCGGCCGGTGGCCCGCAAGGTCCTTCAGTACACCGACCGCTCGCCGCAGTCGGACGTCAGCGTCGCCGCGATCGCCGTGATGATCCTGCTGTCCTCCGCCGGCACGCTGGCCCTGGACATGGAGCCGATCCTCGGCGCCTTCCTCTGCGGCATCGTGATCAGCTCCCTCGGCGTCTCCGCCCGCCGCTCGCTGGACTCCATGCGCACCTTCGTGATGTCGACGCTCGCGCCGCTGTTCTTCGCCACCGCCGGGCTCCAGGTGGACCTGGGCGCGCTGACCCGGCCCACGGTGCTCCTCGCCGCGGTGGTCACCCTGCTGGTCGCCACCCTGGCGAAGTTCGCGGGCGGCTACCTCGGCGCCCGCATGAGCCGACTCGACCACGGGGAGGGCCTCGCCATCGGAGCGGGCCTCAACGCCCGCGGCGTCGTGGAGATCGTCATCGCCACGGTCGGACTCAACCTCGGCGTCCTGACCACCGCCACGTACACCATCGTGGTGCTGATCGCCGTCATCACCTCGATGATGGCCCCGCCGTTCCTGCGCCACGCCACCCGGAGCATGCCGGTCACCACCGCCGAGCACGAACGGCAGCGGGAACTGGCCGGACAGGCCTCCTGACCGCCGCCGCGGCCACGCCGAGGAGCCAGTGACGCCAGGGCCCCGCCCCCCGGAACTCGGGGGCGGGGCCCTGGCGTTGGTGCGTCCCGGGGGCTACACGGAGTCGAGGTGCTCGCAGAGCAGCGCCGGGGTCGGCGCCTGGAACACCGCCCGCACCGGCACCCGCAGGCCGAGCTCCGCGTGCGCCCGTACGCTCAGCCGCACCGCGAGCTGCGACGTGCCGCCCAGGTCGAAGAAGTGGTCGTCGACCCCGACCTCCGCCCGCTGGAGCACCTTGGCGAACAGGGCGGCCAGGGCCCCTTCCCGCTCGGTGCGCGGCTCCCTGCCGTGGTCACCGTCCCCGGCGCCGCCGCCCGTGCCCCGGCGCGGGGCGGGCAGCGCGGCCCGGTCGAGCTTCCCGTTCGGCGCCAGCGGCAGCCGGTCGAGCACCACGAACGCGGACGGGATCATGAAGGTGGGCAGCCGGTCGGCCACGTAGCGGCGCAGCACCCGCGCCGTGAGCCCGGCCGCCGCCTCGCCGCCCGGCTCGACCGGGACCACGTAGGCGACGAGCGCACCGGCGCCCGAGCCCGCCGCGGGGCGCAGCGCGACCACGGCCTGGGCGATGTCGGGGTGCGTGGCCAGGGCCGTCTCGATCTCGGCGGGCTCGATGCGGATGCCGCGCAGCTTCATCTGGCCGTCGTCGCGCCCGAGCAGCTCCAGCTGCCCGTCGGCGTTCCACCGGGCCACGTCGCCGGTGCGGTACATCCGCTCGCCCGCCGGGCCGAACGGGTCGGCCAGGAACCGCTCCGCGGTCTGCCCCGGCCGGGCGTGGTAGCCGCGGCCCACCGCGCCCGCCACGAACAGCTCGCCCACCACGCCCTGCGGGACCGGGACGAGGCCGGGCCCGAGCACGTAGGTGCGCATGTTGCCCAGCGGCGTCCCGATGGGCACGCCGCCCTCGCCCCGCCAGCCGTCGGGGACGGTGTACGTGGTGGCGTAGAAGCTCTCCGTCTGGCCATAGGCGTTGACCAGGGTCGTGTCCGGCAGCGCCGCCCGCACCTTGTCCGCGAGGGCCGCCGTGAGCTTCTCCCCGGCGAACACCGCCGTGTCCACCGTGAGGCGGCCCTGGAGCTGTTCGAGGACCTCGGCGAACACCGAGGGGACGGTGTGCAGGACGGTGCCCGACCACCGCCCGCGCTCGCCGAGCTCAAGGACGTCGCGGACCACCTCGACGGTGGCGCCGGTGCTCAGCGCGGTGAACACCTCGAACACCGACACGTCGAAGTTGATGGAGCTGCTCGCCAGCATCCGCGCGCCGGGCCGCATGTGCACGGTGGCGGCGAGGCGCAGCACGCCGTTGACGATGTTGGCGTGCGAGATGGCCACGCCCTTCGGGGTGCCCGTCGAGCCGGAGGTGTACATCAGATAGGCGAGGTTGTCCGGGCGCAGCGGCGGCCGCGCGGGCCAGGCGCCGGGCTCGTCCCCGGCGGGCTCGTCCAGGCCCAGGTCCTCCATCAGGAGGCAGGTGACGGCGTGCTCCGGCAGCGACCGCGCGGTCTCGGCGTCGGTGAGGATCAGGCCGGGGGCGGCGTCCTGGAGCAGATGGCCCAGGCGGCGGCTGGGGTAGCGGGGGTCGATCGGCAGATATCCGGCGCCGGACTTCAGGATGCCGAGGAGCGCCACCACCAGGTCGGCGGAGCGCGGCAGGGCCAGGCCCACCACCGACTCCGGGCCGACACCAGCGGCGAGCAGCGTGCGGGCCAACCGGTCGGTGCGCTCGTCCAGTTCGCGGTACGTCAGCGACACGTCCCCGCAGACCACGGCGACGGCGTCCGGGGCCGCGGCGAACTGGGGCGCCACCAGCTGCGGGATCGTCACCGGCGGGGTGGGGGCCGCGGTGTCGACGAAGTCCACGAGCAGCCGCCGCCGTTCGGCCTCGTCGAGGACGTCGACCGCGCCCACCCGCACCTCGGGCTCCGCGGTCACGTGCCGCAGCGCGCGCAGGTAGCAGGCCGCCAGGTACTCCGCGCCCGCCGGGTCGAACAGGTCGGTGGCGTATACGACCGTGCCGTGGATCTCAGCGCCGTCCGCCGTCGTGCGCAGCCGCAGCGACAGGTCGTAGGGGGTGCTGTCCGGCGCCGCCGACTGCGCGGTCACCGTCAGGCCGGGCAGCGCGACGGCGGGCCCCGGGTCCTCGCGCAGCTCGAACGCCACCTGGAACAGCGGGTGGTGGGCCAGGGACCGCTGCGGGGCCAGCGCGTCCACCAGGGAGGCGAACGGCAGGTCGCGGTGGGCCTCGGCGGCCAGGGCCGTGCGGCGCAGCCGCTCCAGGAGGTCGGTGAAGGCCGGGTTGCCGCTCAGGTCGGCCCGGAGCACCCAGGGGTCGTCGAAGGGGCCCACGCAGTGCGCCCAGGCCGCGTCGGGGCGCCGGGCTGCGGGGGAGCCGATGGGGATGTCCGCGCCGCTGCCCAGCTGGTGGAGCACCACCGCGAGGGTCGCGCGCAGCACCGCGTCGGCGCCCACCCCGCGCTGCTCGGCGAGGACCGTGACCGCCTTGGTGAGGCCCTCGTCCACGACCAGCGGGACCCGGCCCGCGCGGTGGCTCGCCTCCGGGGGGCGCGGCCGGTCGGCGGGCAGCGGCAGGGGAGCGGGCACGCCCGCCAACTCCTCGCGCCAGAAAGCGGTGTCGCGCGCGTGGACACCTTGCGGGCCGTCCTCCTCTTCCAGGAGTTTCCGCTGCCACAGGGCGAAATCCGGATAAGGGACCGGCGCGTCCGTCCACTCGGGCGCGGCCCCTTCCCGGCGCGCGGCATAAGCGGCCGCCAGATCCTCCGCCAGCGGCCGCAGCGATTCCTCGTCCGCGGCGATGCCGTGGACCACCACGACCAGTACGTGGTCTTCGGGCGCGCACCGTATGACGGCGGCGCGCACGGGAATGTCCGTGGTCAGGTCGAAGCGGTGGGACGCCTGTGCCGCGACGGCATCGGACATCCGCTCGGGCTCCGATTCCACCAGGGGAACGTCGAGGTCGAGTTCGGACACGGGCACCACGTGCCGGCCGGGAACTCCCTCCGCGTCCTCGGTGATGAGCGTGCGCAGGCCTTCGTGACGGGTCACGACGTCCCTGACGGCGCGCCCCAGCGCGGCCCTTTCCAGCGGCCCGGTCATCCGCAGTACCAACGGAATGTTGTGCATGGCCGACGGGCCCTGAATTCGATGAATGAGCCACAGTCGGCGCTGCGCGAGCGACAACGGATTCATGCGTGCCTACTCCTTGTTCGTCCAGCGTGGTTCGAGTCTGTCGGGACCGTCCGCGCCGTGCCATAGTTCCGGGTGTTCCTCGGAACAACCGCGTGCGCCGTGCCGGGTCCGACCTCGATAGGCGAGGCGCGACGCGTCATTTCGACAAAACCCGGCCGCGCTTTTTGCCTGTCCCGTCGACGGGACCGGTGGAGACGAACGGAGAAAACGTGCACATCACCGTCGATGAACAGACCTGTGTCGGGGCGGGCCAGTGCGTCCTGACCGCCGCCGACGTCTTCGACCAGGACGAGATGACCGGCCGGGTCGTCCTTCTGGAGGGACGGCCCGCCGCGGACCTGGAGGAGGACGTGGTCGAGGCCGCGAGGGCCTGCCCAGCCCAGGCGATCACGGTGACGGAGGACTGACCCCGGCACCGCCGCGCCCGGCGCGCACCGCATGAGCCGTATCCCCCGGCCGCTGGAAGGCGGCCGGGGGATACGGCTCTTTGTGGGGGGAACGGGGCGCCGGACCGGCCCCGGTGGGGCGGGGGGGTCCGGCGCCCCGCGCACACGCGGGCGAGCGGGGGCGGCGCCGCCCGGGTGCGCGCGCGGGTCAGCTCGTGAGGACCGCCTTCATCACCGACCCGTCGCCGACCGCGGCCAGGGCGTCCGCGTGCCGGTCGAGCGGGAAGGCCGTCACCAGGCTCGCCAGGTCGAACCGGGCGGCGAGCGTGGGCAGCAGGCGCACGTACTCGACGAGGTGGGCTCCGGTGAAGGCCCAGGAGCCGATCACGTCGAGCTGGCGGTAGACGATCTGGTGCGGGTTGACCAGCGTGTCACCGGCGTCCGTGTACTGGCCGATGACCAGGTACGTGCCGCCCCTGCGGGCCAGGTAGAGACCCTGGGCGACGGCCTGGGGGACGCCCGCGCACTCGATGACGAGGTCGGCGCCCTGGCCGCCGGTGGCCGCGCGCACCTCGTTCAGGATGTCGTCCGGGTCGGCGGCGTCGGCGATGTTCAGGTGGACGTCGCCGATGCCCGCCCGTGCCGCCGCCTCCAGGCGCTCGGCCGGGCCGCCGATGACGATGACCTTGGCCGCGCCGGAGATCTGGGCGAAGGCCGCGGCCGCGAGGCCGACCGGGCCGCTGCCCTGGACGACGACGACCTCACCGAGCCGCACGGGGCGGCGCTCGTACAGGGCGTGCACGACGGTGGGGCCCGCGCAGGCCAGCGACATCGCGGCGAGCGGGTCGACGCCCTCGGCCGCCTTGACGACCGTGGTGCCCTCCTGCAGGACGATGTGGTCGGCCCACGAGCCGGACAGCTCGGGCCCGGCCGTGGTGGAGCGGTTGACGCCGTACGTACGGCGGTTCTCGCACAGCGTCGGCTCGCGGTGGATCCGGCACGGCGGACAGGTCCCGCAGGCGATGGACGAGGCCCACATCACGGAGTCGCCGGGCTTGAGCTCGGCGCCGAGGGCGTCGTGGGTGAGGCCCTCGCCCAACTCCCGTACCACGCCGAGGCCTTCGTGGCCCAGGACGAGGGGGGTCGGGATCGGCAGGTGGCCCTGGTGCAGATGCAGGTCGGTGCCGCAGATGCCGCCGTAGCCACAGGCCACGATCATGCCGCGCTCCGGGGCCGGGGGCAGGGGGTACTCGCGCAGCGCGAGCGGCTTGCCGAACTCCTCCAGGACGACCGCGCGTCCGGTGCGCCCGGTCATACGCCCGCCTCCTCGAGGTCGTCGAGGAAGGTGCCGTCGAGCGGGGCGAGCGGGGTGGAGTCGCGGCACACCACGTAGTCGGGGCGCGGCTCGCCGCTCCAGCTCGGCAGGTTCGAGACGTCGTTGTACGTCGCGATGAGCAGACGGCGGGCGAAGGGGGACATGTTGGGGGCCGAGCCGTGCACGATCTCCGGGGAGAAGAGCACCACGGAACCGGCCGGTCCCTTCGGGCTGACCATGCCGTGCCGGTCGACGAGTTCGGCCAGCTGCTGCGGCGAGAGCGAGATGTCGTCCGGGTCCAGGTGCTGCGAGGACTTCCGCTCGGCCTTGCGCCCCTCGTGCACCAGCCCGTCGCGGTGCGAGCCGGGCAGGAAGATGACGGGGCCGTTGAACTCGGTGACGTCGTCGAGGAAGACGCCCACGTTCACCTGGAGCGGGGCGGGCAGGGTGTCGGAGATCTGCCAGGCGAGGAAGTCCTGGTGCCAGGCCCACTTGTCGCCGCCGAAGGCCGGCTTGGCATTGATCTTGAACTGGTAGACGTACACGTCGTCCGGGAGCAGCTGCTGGGCGGGGACCAGCAACCGCGGATCACGCATGAGGCGGGCGTATTCGGGCTGGCGGAGGTGGGAGGAGTAGACCGCGCGCACCTCCTCGCCGCCGTCCTCGATGATCCGGTGCGGTCCCGCCGTCTCGCAGTCCTTCTGGAACGCGGTGCGCAGGCTGTCCACCTCGCGCTCGTCCAGCAGGGAATCGAGCAGCAGAAACCCGTTCTCGTGGTACTGCTCCAACTGCTCCTGAGTCAGACGCATTCTTCTTTCGCTCCTTATGCGAAGGGAATTCACGTAGTGGGCGCGTACGTGAGGTAGCGCCGGGGATTCACCCCATGAAGTGTCCGCCGTCCACGATCAGTTGCTGACCCGTGATGTAGGAGGACCGCGAGGTCACAAGGAATTCGAGAGCGTCGGCGATGTCCTGCGGGGTGCCGATCCGCTGCTGTGGAATGGAGTCGATGACGGCCGCGCGTCGTTCCGGCTCGTCGAGCCGGTAGCGCTCGGTGACTTCTGGGGTGTCGGTAAATCCGGGGAGCAGCGCGTTGACCTGGATGTGCGGAGCCAGTTCAAGGGCCATGCACTTGGTGAGCTGGAGCAGCCCCGCCTTGCTGGCACAGTAGTTGGCGCCGTTCGCCCGCGGGCGGATCGCCGTGGTGGCGCCGATGTTGACGATGGAGCCGCCGCCCGCCTCGATCATGGCGGGTGCGAGGGCCTGGCTGAGGTGGAAGGGCCCGGAGAGGTTGGTGGCGACGACCTGGTCCCAGTCCTCCTCGGTGAGGGACAGGAAGGACCGGTCGCGGTTGACCCCGGCGTTGTTCACCAGGATCCGGGGGGCGCCGTGCTCCTCGACGATCCGCGCGCAGACCTCGCGGATCTCCGCGGGCCGCCCGACGTCGGCCTGGACGGGCACGATGCTTCCCTCGCCCGCCTCGGCCGCCTCCTTGGCCGCGGTCTCGTCGCTCCGGTAGAGGGCGATCACCCGGTGGCCCAGGGCGCTGAGCCGCAGGCTCAGCGTCAGTCCGATGCCCCGGGTGCCGCCGCTGATCACTGCCGTCGCCATGAGAACTCCACAGAGGTGCGTGCTGCGGGGCGGTCGGCCGGACACGGGATCGCCCCGGCGTCGAGCAGCCCGGGCGGATCGCGTACGTCCCTCACCCCGCACGGACGAATGGATCGAAGAACTGGTTCGGATCGGGCCGCCGCCCGCGATGACCGGGCGGGGAAATATCCCCGGGCGTACCGCCGCCGGTGAATTCCAGACGCGCCGCCCAGGCCTCCCGGCCCGCTGCCACACCCTCACGCCTGCGGCCTGCCGGGGTCAAGCAGGGAAAGAGTGCCTGACAAGACCGCTTCGCGACATCTCGGATGTCCTGTCCACGGGACACGGGGGCGCCGTGCGGCGATGCCGTGGGGAATCACGCGCGGGTGGTCCGGGAAATCGCTGGCGTTCGCGTCGCGGAGGTTTCGTGCGCCGCGAAGAGGGAGAGCCGGGGCCCGCCCGCGCGGCGCGGAACGGGGACAGCTGATAGCGCTCGGCCGCCGATGCGCAAGCCCTTCGCCGTTCTTCGCGGATGCCTGCGGCTGTCTTCGCGGACGCGTGCGGCTCGCCTTCGCGGATGGCGGCGGATCTCCTTCGTGGATGCCCGCGCGACCCCGCCGCGCAACTCGGGGGAAACGTACGGGACATGCTCGCGGACAAGCCCCGGGGATTGCCCTTCCGCGGCTTTCCGTGAAGCCTGCTCGGGTCCGTGTCCGCCGTGCTCCGAAGTGGCCTCGCCAGGCGCCATTCGGATGTCCTGTAGACGGGACACGGGGGCCGCCGCGCAACGCCCTGCCAGGGACTCTTCTTTGCTTGACCCCGGCAGGCCGCAGGCATGAGGGTGTGTTCGCAGGCCGGGAGGCTTGGGCGGCGCGTCAGGAATTCACCGGCGGCGGTACGCCCGGGGATATTTCCCCGCCCGGTCACCGCGGGCGGCGGCTTGATCTGAACCACTTCTTCGATCCATTTGTCTGTGTGGGGTGATGGATGTGCATGCTCCGCTGGAGCGAAACCGTCCGCTGACGAGTAGGGACGGTGCGGCCGGACGGATCCTCGACACGACGGTGCTCGAGCTGTTCGCCCAGCAGGTCCGGCTGACTCCGGACGCGACCGCCGTGGTCTGCGGGGACGAGACCCTGACCTACGGCCAACTCGACACCAGGTCCGCCGCGCTGGCCGCGGGCCTCACCGGGCGCGGCGTCCAGCCGGAGTCGCTCGTCGCGGTCGCGCTGCCGCGGTCCGCGGAGTCCGTCGTGGCCCTCCTCGGCGTGCTCAAGGCGGGCGCCGCCTATCTCCCGCTCGACCCCGACTACCCCGTCGAGCGCGTCGAGTTGATGCTGACCGACGCGGCCCCCGCCCTGCTGCTGAGCGCGGGGGACTCCGCGCCGCGCCTGACCGGCTCCTGCCCGACCGTGGACGTGGCGGAGCTGACCGGCGCCACCGACGGGGCGCCCGCCGCCGTCGCGCACCCGCTGTCGCTCGCGTACGTGATCTACACCTCCGGGTCGACCGGCAGGCCCAAGGGCATCGGCGTCACCCACCGCGACGTGACGGCCCTCGCCCTGGACGAGCGCTGGCGCGGCGGTGCGCAGGAACGCATGCTGCTGCACTCGCCGTTGGCCTTCGACGCCTCCGTCTACGAGATCTGGGTGCCGCTCCTCAACGGCGGCACGGTCGTCGTCGACCCCTCGCCCGACCTCACGCCCGCCGCGCTCGCCGAGCAGGTGGCCCGGCACGGCGTCACCGCCGTCTGGATCACCAGCGCGCTCTTCAACCTCCTGGTGGAGGAGGACGCGCACTGCCTGACCGGGCTCCGCGAGGTGTGGGTGGGCGGCGACCGCGTCTCGCCGCAGGCCGTCGCCCAGGCCATGGCGGCCTGCCCCGACACCGTCTTCGTGAACGGCTACGGCCCGACCGAGACCACCGTCTTCGCCACCAGCCACCGGGTCGACCCCACGCGGGACCCGGACGCCGAGGTGCCGATCGGGCAGCCCCTTGACAGCTTCGCGGGCTATGTGCTTGACGCGCAGCTGCGGCCCGTGGAGCCCGGCGTCCCCGGCGAGCTGTACATCGCGGGCCCCGGCGTGGCCCGCGGCTATCTGCGCAGGCCGGGACTCACCGCCGAGCGGTTCGTGGTCTGCCCCTTCGGCCCGGCCGGTGAACGGATGTACCGCACCGGCGACTTGGTGATCCGCGACGCGAACGGCGACCTCGTCTACCAGGGGCGCGCCGACCACCAGGTGAAGGTGCGCGGCTTCCGCATCGAGCTCGGCGAGATCGAGGCCGCGCTGCTCGCCCACCCCGCGGTGGCGCACGCCGCGGTGATCGCCCGCGAGGGCCGCGGCGGCGACACGGCCAAGCAGCTCGTCGGCTATGTAGTGCCCACCCAGGACGGCGCGCCCGCGCCCGACGCGGCGGACCTCCCGGCCGAGCTGCGCGAGTTCATCGCCAAGGGACTTCCGGACTTCATGGTTCCGGCCGCGCTCATGGTGCTCGACCGGCTCCCCCTGACCCCGAACGGCAAGCTGGACCGGGCCGCCCTGCCCGAGCCGCACTTCACGAGCACCGCCTACCGCGCGCCGCGCACCGGGACCGAGGAGGTCCTGGCCGGTGTCTTCGCCGAGGTCCTCGGCCAGGCACGCGTCGGCGTCGACGACGACTTCTTCGCCCTCGGCGGCGACAGCATCCAGTCCATCCAGGTGGTGTCGCGGGCCAGGACCCACGGCCTCCTGGTCACCTCGCGGCAGGTGTTCGAGCACCGGACCGTGGCCGAACTGGCCGCCGTCGCCGCCACCGACACCGGCGAGAGCGGCCCCGTCCTCGCCGAGCTCGACGGCGGCGGCGTGGGGCACATGCCGCTCATGCCGGTGGCGCACTGGATCCTGGAGAACGGCGCGGGCTTCGACTCCCTGCTCCAGGCCGTGGTCCTTGAGCTGCCGCACGACATCGACCGGGAGGGCCTGGCCGCGACCCTGACGGCCGTCATCGACCGGCACGACCTGCTGCGCGCGCGGCTGCTGCCCGACGGGCTGCTCGTCGCCCCGGCGGGCACCGTCGACGTGGACCCGCTGATCCGCACCGTCTCCTGCGACGGGCAGTGGTCCGGCGAGTCCTGGCGGACCCTGCTCGTGACCGAGCTCCAGGACCTGGCCGGGCGCCTCGACCCGGCGGCGGGCGCCCTCGCGCAGTTCGTGTGGTTCCAGCCGCCCACCGGGCCCGGACGCCTCCTGGTCGGCCTGCACCACATGGTCGTCGACGGCGTCTCCTGGCGGATCCTGATGCCCGACCTCGCCACCGCCTGGAAGCAGGTGCGCGACGGCGCGACTCCGCGCCTCGCGGCCCCCGCGACCTCCGTACGGCGCTGGGCCCACGCCCTGGTCGAGGAGGCGGCCCGGCCGGAGCGGGTGGCCGAGCTGGACCGGTGGACCTCGATCCTCGACGGGCCCGACCCGGTCCTCGGCGCCCGCCGCCTGGACCCGGCGCAGGACGTACAGGCCACCGTCGAGAAGGTCCGCGTGGTGCTCCCGAGCGCGGCCACCGAGGCCGTCCTCACCTCCGTGCCCGCGGCCTTCCGCGGCGGGGTCAACGACGTGCTGCTCGCCGCCCTGGCGATGGCCGTGGTCCGCTGGCGCCGCACGCGCGGCGTCGAGGAGCCGTCGACGCTGCTGCGCCTCGAAGGGCACGGGCGCGAGGAGGAGTCGGTGCCCGGCGCCGACCTCTCGCGCACCGTGGGCTGGTTCACCAGCGTCTTCCCGGTCCGCCTCAACCTGTCCGGCATCGACGTCGAGGACGCCTTCGCCTCCGGCCAGGCCGCGGGCGCCGTCATCAAGGCGGTCAAGGAGCAGCTGCTCGCCCTGCCCGACAAGGGCCTGGGCTACGGCCTCCTGCGCTACCTCAACCCCGAGACCGCCGAGGTCCTGCGCCCGCGCGGCCTCGGCCAGATCGGCTTCAACTACCTGGGCCGCTTCTCCGCCGGTGACATGCCCGACGAGCTGCACGGCCTGGGCTTCACCCAGACCGCGGACGCCGCGGAGTTCACCGAGCTGGCCGAGCTGGACGCCGGGCACGACCCGGCCATGCCCGCGCTGTGCGAGGTGGACATCAACGCGATGGTCACCGACACCGCGGCAGGGCCGCGCCTGGGCGCGGTCTTCGGCGCCCCGGCCGGGGTGCTCCCGGCGGCGGACGTCACCGAGCTGGCCGAGCTGTGGCAGTCCGCGCTCGAAGCCCTGGTGCGGCACGCGGCCGCCCCCGGCGCGGGCGGCCTGACGCCGTCGGACGTGCCGCTGGTCAGCGTCTCCCAGGGAGAGCTCGAGACCTGGGAGAAGCAGTACCCGGGCCTGAGCGACGTCTGGCCGCTGACCGACCTCCAGGCCGGTCTGCTGCACCACACCGAGCTGGCGGGCGGCGGCGTGGACATGTACCAGGTCCAGTTGCTCTTCGGCTTCGACGGGCCGGTGGACGCCGCGCGGATGCGGGCGGCGGGCCAGGCGCTCCTGGACCGGCACGCGAGCCTGCGCACCGCCTACGTACCGGACGCGGGCGGCGACCTCGTGCAGCTCGTCGTCTCGGGCGTGACCCTGCCCTGGCGCGAGGTGACCGTGACGGAGGAGGCGTTCGAGTCCTTCCTCACCGAGGACCGCACCACGACCTTCGACATCGCCGAGCCGCCGCTGCTGCGCATGACCCTGGCGCACGTCGGGGACGGCCGCACCGAGGTGATCCTCACTGGCCAGCACGTGCTCTTCGACGGCTGGTCCGAGCCGATCCTGCTGCGCGAGCTGCTGTGGCTGTACGCCGACCCGTCCGCGCTGGCCAAGGCGCCGTCCTTCAAGGAGTTCCTCGGCCACCTCCAGCGCCGCGACGAGGAACAGCGCGCGCTCTCCGTACGCGCCCACACCGACGCCCTGGTGGGGATCGACGAGCCGACCCTGCTCGTCCCCGAGGAGGCCGGGAGCGGCGAGAGCGGCTTCGGCGAACTCGACCTCGCCCTGACGCCGGACGAGGCCCGCGCCCTGGTGCGGCGGGCCGCGGAGACGGGCAGCACGCCCAGCAACGTCGTCCAGGCCGCCTGGGCCGTCGTCCTCGGCGAGCTCACCGGCCGCACCGACGTACTGTTCGGCGCCACGGTCTCCGGCCGCCCGCCGACGCTGCCGGGCGTGGCCGACACGGTCGGCCTGTTCATCAACACCGTGCCGGTCCGCGCGCGCTGCGCGCCGGGCAAGACCCTCGCCCAGGTGGCGACCGAACTCCAGGCCTCGCAGGCCGCCCTGCTCGACCACGACGACTGCGGTCTCGCCGACATCCACGAGGCCACCGGCCTGGACGCGCTGTTCGACACCCTCGTCCTGGTCCAGTCCCACCCCTTCGACAACGCTGCCATCGCCGAGGCCAGCGCCGCGGCCGGTCTGTCCGTGCCGACCTTCCGCAACATCGCGGGGGCGAACTACCCGCTCATCGTGATGGCCGAGCAGGATCCGCTGCTGCGCCTGCGGCTCCAGTACCAGCTCGGCGCGTTCGACCGGGAGGGGGCGGCCGACGTCGCGGAGCGGCTGCTCCGCGTGCTGCGGGCCTTCCTCGCCGACCCCCACAGCAGGGTCGGAGCGGTGGGCGCCGCCGCCTCCGGCGCGCTCGCGGCCACCTCGCAGGCGGCCCCGGCCGCGTCCGACGACCTGGTGCCGCAGCTCTTCGCGCGCCTGGTGGCCGAGGACCCCGACGCCGTGGCCTTCGTCGCCGACGGGGTGACGACCCGGCGCGAGCTGGACGAGCGGGCCGACCGCCTCGCCGGTGAACTCCTGCGGCACGCCGTGGAGCCGGACTCCGTGGTGGCCGTCGCCTGCGTCGACCCGGTGGACCGCACGGCCGCCCTGCTCGCCGTCCTGAAGGCGGGCGCCTGCGCCGTGCCCCTGGACGCCGAGGACTCCCCGGAGTGGACCGGCTCCGTCGTCCGTGACACCGCGGTGAGCGCCGTCATCGTCGACAAGGAGACCGACGACCGCGACTGGGGCGCCGCGCCCCGCATCCGGGTGCCCCTGGACGCCCTGGACGCCGCCGCGCCCGTCCCGCAGGTCCGGCCGCTGCCCGGCCGCCTGGCCCTGCTGACCCACGCGCCGGACCGGGCGGCCCGGCCGCAGGCCCTCGCCGTCACCCACGCCGCTCTCCAGCACCGCGTGCGCGGCTTCGCCTCCGACACCGCGGCGTTCCTCGAGGCGGGCCCCGCCACGCCCGCCGTCGAGCTCCTGCTCGCGCTCGGCGCGGGCCGCGCCGTCGAGATCCGCGAGGGCGCGCCGCAAACCCACCCGCTCGCCGCCGACCCCACCCGCGCCCGCGTCCTCAGCCCCTCCCTCGCCCCCACCGCCCCCGGCGGCACCGGCGAGCTGTACCTCACCGGTGAGTACGGGCGCGGCTACCCCCGGCACCGGGCCCGCACCGCCGAGCACTTCGTCGCCGACCCCCACGGTCCGGCCGGGGCCCGGCTCTACCGCACCGGTCTGCGGGCCCGCGTCACCGCCGACGGCGGGTACGAGCCGCTCGGCCGCACCACCGAGCAGGCCGACGGTCAACTGGCCCTGGAGGCCGTCCTCTCGGGCCACCCCGCAGTGGCGGCCGCCGCCGTGGTCAGTGACGACAGCGGCCCCGTCGCCTACGTCGTCACCGCCGAGGGCGCCCGGATCGTGCCCGACGAGCTGCTGGCCCTGGCCGCGCAGCGCCTCCCGCACCGGCTCGTGCCCCGCGCGGTCCTGGTCCTGGACGAGCTGCCCAGGACCGCCACCGGGCGGCTCGACGCCAAGCGGCTGCCCGAGGCCGCCGAGGCGCCGCGCCCGGCCCGGGCGGCGGGCAGCGAGCGCGAGGAGTTCCTGCTGAGGGTCTTCGGCGAGGTGCTCCAGCGGGAGAACGTCGGCGTCGACGACAACTTCTTCGCCATGGGCGGCAATTCGCTGCTCGCGACCAGGCTCATCGGCCGCATCCGCAACGAGCTCGGGGTGGAGCTCACCATTCGCTCGATATTCCAGTACAAGACCATCGCCGAACTGGCAGCCCACTGGGACGAGATCGTCACAGCGAGCGGCCCCCGACTGCGCAAGATGAGCTAGGGAGAAACCCAGCATGTCCATAGTGAGCCCCGAACTCGCCGGTGAGACCCCCTACATCTGGCGCGCCCGGCAGCCGCAGAGCAGGCACCGGCTCATCTGCTTCCCGCACGCGGGCGCCGGAGCGACGGCCTACGCCGAGTGGGCGGCCCTGCTCCCGCCGGAGATCGAGCTGGTCGCCGTGCAGCTGCCCGGCCGTCAGGACCGCATCGCCGAGGAGCCGTTCAGCGAGGTCGGCCCGCTGGTCAGCGTGCTGACCCACGCGCTGCGGCCCGTGCTCGGCGGGTCGTACTCCTTCTTCGGCCACTCCTGCGGCGCGGCGCTCGCCTTCGAGCTCGCCAAGGCCCTGCGCGCGAAGGGACAGACCGGGCCCGAGCACCTCTTCCTGTCCGCGCAGGCCGCCCCCGGCGCGACCGGGATCCGGCAGCTGCACGACCTGTCCGACGACGAGTTCCGCGACGCCATGCTGACCCTCGGCGGCATCGACGAGGAGATCGCGAACGACGAGTTCGTCATGGACTCCCTGGTGCCCGTGCTGCGCGCCGACTTCAGCCTCTGGGAGCGCCACCGCACGGCCCCCGAGGCGCCGCTCGACTGCCCCATCACCGTCCTCGCGGGGGAGACCGACCCGCAGGCGCCCAAGGACTCCCTCGACGGCTGGCGCGAGCAGACGAACGCCGAATTCACGCTCCGCTTCTACGAGGGCGGACATTTCTACTTCCTCGATTCGCCCGGCATCGTCGTCTCGGCCATCGCCGAGAAGATGCTGGGCGCGGTGGCAGGGAGGACCGCATGACGAGCCCGGACGCCCTCGGCGTACTCGACGACATCACCGGCCGCATCACCGCGGCCGCCCTGACGGTGCCCGGGGTCGGCGACGCCGTCGCCGTGGCCCGCAAGGGCGTGCGGACGGCGTCCGCCCCGCGCCCCGCGGCGGCCCCGCCCGCCCCGGCGGCGCAGGACCTCGGGGACGCCGCGCCCGCCCTCCTGGACGGCGGCCCGCTGCTCATCCCCGAGGGCGCGCCGACCACCCTCCAGGAGGCCCTGAGCCAGGCGGCGCGGCTCGCCCCCGACAAGGGCACGGTCTACCTCACCAAGGGACACGACGACGTGTTCCAGAGCTACGCCGAGCTGCTCGCCGACGCCGAGCGGGTCCTCGCGGGACTTCGCGCCGCCGGACTGCGCCCGGGAGACGCGGCGCTGTTCCAGTTCGACGACAACAAGGCCTTCCTGACCGCGTTCTGGGCCTGTGTGCTCGGCGGCTTCGTACCGACACCGGTCGGCGTCGCCACGACGTACCGGGCGGAGAACGAGACCAACCGCAAGCTGCACAACGCCTGGAAGCTGCTCGACCGGCCCGTGCTGCTCACCGACGACGCCACCGCCGAGGCGCTCGCCGGGGTGCGCGAGCTCTGGGGCGAGCCCGAGGTGCGCATCAGCACCGTCGCGGCCCTCCTGGCCTTCGAGCCCGACCACGACTGGTTCCCCGCCACGCCCGCCTCCCCGGCGCTCAACCTGCTCACCTCGGGCAGCACCGGGATGCCCAAGTGCGTGCACCACACCCACGCCAGCCTGGTGGCCCGGTCGCTCGCCGTGATCCAGCACTGCGGCCTCACCGGCGACGACATCAGCCTCATCTACATGCCGTTCGACCACGTCACGGTCGCCTTCTACAACGTCCGTGACGTCTTCGCGCGGTGTCTGCACATCAACGCCACGACCGAGCACGCGCTCGGCGACCCGCTGCTCTGGCTCGGCTGGGTCGACCGCTACCGCGTGACGAACACCTGGGCGCCGAACTTCGTCTACGCGCTGGTCAACGAGCACGCCGACGAGGTCCGCGACAACCGCTCCTGGGACCTGTCGTGCCTGCGCGAGATCGTCAACGGCGGTGAGCCGGTCATCGCCTCGACCAGCCACAAGTTCCTCGAACTGCTGGCCCCGCACGGCCTCGCCGCCGACGCCATGCGCCCGGCGTGGGGCATGTCCGAGACCTGCTCCGGCGTGACGTACACCCAGCAGCACCGCGACGACCACGGCGCGGGCACCGTCTCCATCGACCCGGCCTCGCTGACCGGCACCGTCCGCCACGTCGACCCGGCCGACCCGGCCGCGGTCGTCCTCTCGACGGTCGGCAGCCCCCTGCCCGGGGTGCAGCTGCGCATCGTCGACGACGCGGGCCGGGAGCTGCCCGAGAACCGCCTCGGCGAGCTGCGCATCCGCGGTCTGACGCTGATGCACGGCTACTTCGCCAACGAGGAGGCCAACCGCGAGGCGTTCGACGAGGACGGCTGGTTCCGCACCGGCGACCTCGCGTTCGTCCACAACGGCGAGGTCGTGATCGCCGGGCGCAAGAAGGACCAGATCATCGTGCGCGGCATCAACTACATGGCGCACGAGATCGAGAGCGTCGTGGAGCGGGCCGCGGGCGTGAAGGTCACCTTCTCGGCCGCCGTCGGGGTGCGCGAGCCCGGCGCCGACTCCGATCAGCTCGTGGTCTTCTTCGTACCGGTGCGCTGGGACGCCGACGCGCTCGCCCAGGTCAGCGAGGAGCTGCGCGCCCTGCTGCCCCGCGAGGTCGGCATCGCGCCCGACCTGCTCGTGCCCGTCACCGAGGCGGAGTTCCCGAAGACCGGCAGCGGCAAGGTCCAGCGGGCCGCGCTCGCCGCCGCCTTCCGCGCCGGGACGTTCGCCGACCGGACCATCGGCGGCGAGACGGCCGAGGACGTGCCGGACACCTGGCTGTTCCGGCGGCAGTGGACCGAGCTGCCCGACCCCGCCCAGGCGGCGGCCGACGCCGCGGCCGGGGTCCGGCTCGTCATCGCCGACGACACCGACGCCGCGCGCCTCGGCATCGAGGGGCCGGTCATCACCGTCGGCCGCGGCGAAGGCTTCGCCGAGCGCGCGCCCCTGCGGTTCGAGGCCCGGACGGACGACCGAGAGGACCTGCGGCGGCTGCTCGCGGCCGTGACCGAGGCCCACGGCCCGCTCGCCACCGTCGTCCTCGCCCCGCCGCTGTCCGGCGGCGACGACCCGCACGCCCGGCTCACCGCGGCGACGGCGGAGCTCTCCGCCCTCGTCGGGGCGCTCGCCGACGGGACGTTCGGCCACCCGGCGCTGCTCCTTGTCACCGCGGGCTCGGTGTACGTGCGCGAGGGCGACGCCGTCGACCTCGGCACCTGCGCGCTGCCCGCCCTGGTGCGGACCGCCGTCGCCGAGAACCCCCGCAGCGTGATCCGCCAGCTCGACCTGCCCGCCGACCCCGGCGCCTGGCAGGCGGCCGTGCGCACCGAACTCGCCGACACCACGAGCACGGGCACCATCGCCGTGCGCGCGGGCCGCCGCTTCAAGCCGCAGGTGGCCCCGCTCGCCGACGACGCGGTGCCGACCGCGGCCCCGCTGGTCGCGGGCGGCCTCTACCTGGTCACCGGCGGCCTCGGCGGCATCGGCCACGAGATCGCGGGCTATCTCGCCGCCGCCTACGGAGCGCGTCTGCTGCTCGTCGGCAGGTCGCCCGCCGAGGGCGAGAAGGCGGCCCGGCTCGCCGAGCTCTCCGCGCTCGGCAGCGTCGTGTACGAGCAGCTCGACATCACCGACGAGGCCGCCCTCGAAGCGGCGGTCGCCGCGGCCGAGGCCCGCTGGGGGCGCCCGCTCGACGGCGCGCTGCACCTGGCGGGGGCCAACCCCACGGGGCAGTGGGCCGACCTCGAACAGCACACCGTGGCGGCCGAGTCCGAGGAGACGTACGCCGCCCAGTACGGGGCCAAGGTCGCGGGCACCCTCGCGGTGGCGCGGGTGCTCCTCACCCGGCCCGACGCCTCGCTCGTGCTCTTCGGCTCCGTGAACGGAGAATTCGGCGGCCATTCCTTCGGCGCGTATTCGGCGGCCAATGGCTTCCTCGTCGGATTTGCGGACCACTGGCATCACGAGCGCCGTCGCACCGTGCATTGTCTGGCCTGGAGCATGTGGTCGGGCATCGGCATGAACCAGAACCAGTCCGATGCGCCCGCGCGCAGCCGGGGCTTCCGTTCCATCAACGCCTCTGACGGTCTGCGGCTGTTCACCGAAAGCATCGTGACCCCGCACCACTACCTGATCGTCGGCCTCGACCTGGGGAATCCGGCGATCGTGGACGAACTGGTTCCGGAACAGTTGCGGATCGGTGAGCTGCTCGTCGCCTACACCGCCGACGGCGTGGACGCGGAGGCCGTGCACGCGGCCGTCGCGCCCAGCGTGCAGGACTGCCCGGTGCCGGTGCGCCTGGTGCGCGTGGACCGGGTCCCGAGGGACGCGGCGGGCGCCGTCGACGTGGCCCGGCTGCTCGCCGACACGGCCGCCGACCGGCCCAAGCGCCACTTCACGGCCCCCGAGACCGACCTGGAGCGGCAGCTCGCCGCCCTGTGGTCGGACGCCCTGAACCAGCCGGAGGTCGGCAGGGACGACTCGTTCTTCGACCTCGGCGGCAACTCCATCCGGGCCACGCGCCTGCTCGCCCTGGTCGACGAGGAGTTCGCCGTCCGGGTGCCGACGCAGGAGCTCTACGAGCACCCCACCGTCGAGGGCATGGCGGCGTTCGTCACCCGGCACACGGCGGGCTGACACTCCCGCGCCGCCGTCGGCGCCCCGCCGCGGCGGCCGCCCCCGGCCGCCGCGGCCCGGCCGGTGTCCCGATGTCCTGTCGCCAGGAAAAGATGTCCTGTCGCCAGGAAAAACGGGGCACCGGCCGCGTGCTGCTCCACCCCGAATTCGCTTGACCCCGAGGGGCGCTGCGGGAAAAGTAAGTGTCGCTCCGCCGTCAGCCCGAAGTGCCCGACCGCCGTCATCCCGATGTGAATTGAGCGGCAGGTACGAGACGGACCGATAGACCGGCTCGCCCATTCGAAATTCATGAAACCCACGGACGTCGAGTTCGCGCGCCATCCGCGCCCACCTTTGCGCATGCAATTGGCCCGTCTGTGCAGGAAGACCCACCGAGGAGTTAACGCGAAATGATCCCTCTGTCCTTTGCGCAGCGCCGGCTGTGGTTCATCGACCGGCTCGAGGGCCCGTCGGCCACGTACAACATCCCGTTCGTGCTGCAGCTGGACGGAGCGCTGGACGTGGACGCCCTGCGCCTGGCGCTGCGCGACGTCGTGACCCGCCACGAGAGCCTGCGCACGCTGTTCGTCGAGGACGACGAGGGCAGGCCCGTGCAGCAGATCCTGCCTGCCGACGGCCTCCTGGCGGACCTGCCGGTCATCGAGGTGGCGCCCGAGGACGTGGACGCCGCGACGGCCGAGGCCGCGGCCTACCGGTTCGACCTCTCCCACGAGATACCGGTGCAGGCGCGCGTGCTGCGCACCGCGCCCGACGCCCACGTCCTGGTCCTCGTCGTGCACCACGCCGCCGCCGACGGCGAGTCGATCGTGCCGCTGAGCCAGGACCTGGCCACGGCCTACACCGCCCGCGTGGCGTCCCAGGAGCCGGGCTGGGCCGAACTGCCCGTCCAGTACAAGGACTACACGCTGTGGCAGCGCGAGTACCTCGGCGACGGCGACACCCCCGGCAGCGTCCTGCACACCCAGCTCGACTACTGGCGCCGCGAGCTCGACGGCGCGCCGCAGCAGCTGCGCCTGCCCACCGACCGGCCGCGCCCCTCGAAGGCCAGCCACCACGGTGACGTGGTCGTCTTCACCGTCGACGCCGACCTCGCCGCCGCCGTCGACGCGGTCGGCGCCCAGCGCGGTCTGACGCGGGCCATGATGATGCAGTCGACGCTCACCATGCTCCTGAACCACCTCGGCGCGGGCGACGACGTCTCCATCGGCCAGACCGTCGCGGGCCGCACCGACAGCGCGCTCAACGAGCTGGTCGGCTTCTTCGTCAACACCTGGGTGCTGCGCACGGACCTGTCGGGCAACCCGACCCTGGAGCAGGTCCTCGACCGCGTCCAGGACAAGGCCCTCGGCGCCTACGAGAACCAGGACGTGCCCTTCGAGCGGCTCGTCGAGGCGCTGAACCCGGAGCGCTCCACCGCGTACCACCCCTTCTTCCAGGTGATGTTCAGCTGGCAGAGCACCGCCCGCGTCGAGCTGGACCTGCCCGGCCTGAGCGTCGAGCTCAAGGCCATCGGCAACGAGACGTCCAAGTTCGACCTGGAGTTCAACTTCTCCTCCGACGAGCAGGGCCGCGTCCACTGCCACCTGGAGTACGCCACCGACCTCTTCGACCGGGACACCGTCGTGGAGATGGGCGAGCGCTTCGTCCGCATCCTGCGGCACCTCGCGGCCGACCCCACCATGCGCCTGGGCGCGGTGGACGTGCTGTCCGACGCCGAGCACCACGTCCTCGCCGGGCGCAACGAGACCGCGGAGCCGACCCCCGAGGGCACCGTCGCCCAGCTCTTCGAGCGGCGCGCCGAGCTGACCCCCGACGCGATCGCGGTCACCTCCGAAGCGCAGGACCTGACCTACCGCGAGCTGGACGAGCGGGCCAACCGCCTGGCGCACGAGCTGATCCGCCGCGGCGCGGGCCCCGAGACGCTCATCGGCCTCGCCGTGCCGCGCACCGCGGACCTGGTGACCGCCCTCCTCGGCATCCTCAAGTCCGGTGCGGCCTACGTGCCCATCGACCCCCGCTACCCCAGCGCCCGCCTCGGCCACATCCTCTCCGAGGCTCGCCCGCAGCTGATCCTGACCGACTCCGACACCGAGTCGGTGCTGCCCGAGGGTGACGCCCCCCGCCTCCGGCTCGACGAGCTCGACCTGGAGAACGGCCCGGCGGACACCCCCGCGGCCGCGCTGCACCCGCACAACACCGCCTTCGTGATGTACACCTCCGGCTCCACCGGCAAGCCCAAGGGCGTGGCGGTCACGCACATCGGTGTCGTCAACGGCGTGACGCGCCTGGCCGAGGTGGTCGGCCTGGAGGCGGGCTCGCGGACGCTCGCGGGCACCTCCGTGAACTTCGACGTCTCGGTCTTCGAGATCGTCACCACGCTGTCGGTGGGCGGCACCGTCGAGGTGGTCCGTGACGCCCTGGTCGTCGCCGAGCGCGGCGGCTGGTCCGGCAGCGTGATCAGCTCGGTCCCCTCGGTCTTCGCCGAGCTCCTGGACCAGGTGGGCGGGAAGATCCAGGCCGACACGGTCGTCTTCGGCGGCGAGGCGCTGTCCGCCTCCCTCGTGGAGCGGGCCCGGGAGGCGATCCCGGGCGTGCGCGTGATCAACCCCTACGGCCAGACCGAGTCGTTCTACGCGACCGCCTTCCACGCCGAGGAGGGCTGGACCGGCACCGCCGGCGCGCCCATCGGCGTGCCGCTCGGCAACATGCGCACCTACGTCCTGGGCGCCGGCCTGAAGCCGGTCGCGCCGGGCGTCGTGGGCGAGCTGTACGTGGCGGGCGAGGTGGCGCGCGGCTACTTCGGCCAGGCCGGACTCACCGCCGAGCGCTTCGTGGCCGACCCCTACGGCCCGGCCGGGCACCGCATGTACCGCACCGGTGACCTGGCCCGCTGGAACGACCACGGGCAGCTGGAGTACGTCGGCCGTGACGACGCGCAGGTCAAGGTGCGCGGCTTCCGCATCGAGCCCGGCGAGGTGGAGGCGGCCCTGACCGCCCACCCGGGCGTCGCGAAGGCCGCGGTGGTCACGCGGCAGCACCAGGGCAGCACCCAGCTGGTGGGCTATGTGGTGGCCACGCAGCTGTGGGAGTCCGAGCCCGGCGCGGTGGCGAACGTGGGCGACCTCGACGTCGACCTGACGGCCGCCGTCTCCTCGCGCGAGCTGCGCAAGTTCGTCTCCGACCGGCTGCCGGAGTTCATGGTGCCGTCGGTGTTCGTGATGCTCGACCGGCTCCCGCTGGACCCCAACGGCAAGCTGGACCGCAGGGCCCTGCCCGAGCCGGAGTTCACCGGCAGCGACTACCGCGCGCCGCGCAATGAGGTGGAGGAGATCCTCGCCGGGGTCTACTCCGACGTCCTCGGCCTGGAGCGGGTCGGCATCGACGACGACTTCTTCGCCGTCGGCGGTGACAGCATCCGCTCCATCCAGGTGGTGGCGCGGGCCCGGAGCCGGGGCGTGGAGGTCACGCCGCGGCAGATCTTCGAGGCCCGTACGGTCGCCGAGCTGGCCGAGCTCGCCGCCGACGGCGTCCAGGCCGGACCGGTCCTTGAGGAGCTGGCGGGCGGCGGCACCGGCTTCATGCCGCATCTGCCGGTCGGCCACTGGCTCGACGAACTCGGCGTGGGCGTCGACCGGTTCACCATGTCGATGACCGTCGACCTGCCCGTCGGCATGGACGAGGCCGCCCTGGTCGCGACCCTGACCGCGGTCCTCGACCGGCACGACGCGCTGCGCTCGCGCCTGGTCACCGGCGCGAACCCCGGCCTTGAGGCGTCCGCGCCCGGCACGGTCGACGCCGCGTCGCTCGTCCACCGGATCGCCTGCGACGGCACCTGGGCGGACGGCTGGCGCGAGCAGGCCGCCGCGGAGCTGGACGCCGCCGCCGACCGCCTGTCCGCCGAGGACGGGGTCATGGCGCGGTTCGTGTGGTTCGACGCCGGTACCGAGCGCGCCGGACGCCTGATCCTCGTCCTGCACCACCTCGTCGTCGATGGCGTGTCCTGGAGCATCCTGCTGCCCGACCTGGCGGCCGCCTGGAAGGACGTCCGCGAGGGCCGCACCCCCGACCTCGCGCCGGTGGGCACCTCCGCCCGCCGCTGGGCGCACGCCCTGGCCGACGAGGCCGCGTCCGCCGAGCGCGGCGCGGAGCTCTCCCTGTGGCGCTCCATCGTCGCCGGACCCGACCCGGTCCTCGGCAGCCGCCCGCTGGACCCGGCCGTCGACACCATCGCGACCATCGAGTACGTACGCAAGGAGCTGTCGGCGGCGGCCACGGAGGCGCTCCTGACGAGCCTGCCCGCGGCCTACCGGGGCGGCGTCAACGACGGTCTGCTCGCCGCGCTCGCCCTCGCGGTGGCCAAGTGGCGCAAGCAGCGCGGCGTCGACGACTCCGCCGCGTCCTCGCTCCTGCTGCGCATGGAGGGCCACGGCCGTGAGGAGGCCGCCGCGCCCGGAGCCGACCTGTCCCGGACGGTCGGCTGGTTCACCAGCATGTACCCCGTCCGCCTGGACGTCGCGGGCGTCGACCTGGACGAGGCGCTCACCGGCGGCGCCGCCGCGGGCAGTGCCGTCAAGGCCGTCAAGGAGCAGCTGCTCGCCGTCCCGGACAAGGGCATCGGCTACGGCCTCCTGCGCTACCTCAACCCGGAGACCGCCGAGGTTCTGGGGCGCTACTCCACCGGCCAGATATCCTTCAACTACCTGGGCCACTACGCCGGTTCGGCGAACATGCCGGAGAACCTGCGGGGTCTCGGCTTCACCCAGGTCGAGGGCACCACCGAGCTGGTGGCCGAGCTCGACGCCGCCATGCCCGCCCTCGCCGCGCTCAACGTCACCGCGTACGTCGCCGACGGCGAGCAGGGGCCGCGCCTGGCCGCCCGGCTCGACTACCCCTCCGGCCTCTTCACGCAGGCCGAGGTGGAGGAGCTCGCCGAGCTGTGGACCACCGCCCTGGACGGCCTCGCGCAGCACGCCGCGCAGCCCACCGCGGGCGGCCTGACCCCCTCCGACGTGCCGCTGGTGACGGTGGCCCAGGGCGACCTGGACGCGTGGGAAGAGAAGTACGCGGGCCTGACCGACGTGTGGCCGCTGACCGCGATGCAGAGCGGTCTGCTGTTCCACACCGAGCTGGCGGGCGCGTCCTTCGACGCCTACCAGATGCAGTTCGACTTCCACCTCGCCGGTGCCGTCGAGCCGCAGCGGATGCGCGCCGCCGGGCAGGCGCTCCTGGACCGCTACCCCAACCTGCGGGCCGCGTTCACCACCGACAGCGCGGGCGACCGCGTCCAGATCGTCCAGAGCCACGTCGAACTGCCCTGGCACGAGGAGGACTTGAGCGCCTTCGAGGGCGCGGAGCGCGAGGAGCGGCTCAAGCGGTTCCTGGCCACCGAGCACGGCACGCGCTTCGACGCGGCCACCGCCCCGCTGGTGCGGATGTCCCTGGTCAAGCTGGAGGACGAGGCGTGGGAGCTGGTCTTCACCGCCCACCACGCCCTGTTCGACGGCTGGTCGATCCCGCTGATCATGCAGGACCTGATGCGCCTGTACGGCACCGCCGGGGACGCCTCGGAGCTGGGCAAGCCGCGCAACTACCGCGACTTCCTGGCCTGGCTCTCCCGCCAGGACAAGGACGCCACCGCCCGTGCCTGGGCGAAGGAGCTCGACGGCGTGGACGAGCCCACGCTGCTGCTGCCCGTCGGCTCCGACGAGCAGGGCGAGGCCTCGGGCGCGGGCCAGATCGACGTGCCGCTCACGGCGGAGCAGTCCCGTGCGCTCTCGCGCCGCGCGAGCGAGCTGGGCGTGACGCTGAACACCGTGGTCCAGGGCGCGTGGGCGATGCTCCTCGCGGGTCTGACCGGGCGTCAGGACGTGGTGTTCGGCGCCACCGTCTCGGGCCGTCCGCCGCAGGTGGCGGGCGTGGACGAGATGGTGGGCCTGTTCATCAACACCCTTCCGGTGCGGGTGGACTGCGCCCCCGGCGCCTCCCTCGGCAGCGTCCTGAGCACCCTCCAGGACCGCCAGGGCGCGCTGCTCGACCACCACCACCACGGTCTGCTCGACCTGCACCAGAGCACCGGCCTGCGGGCCCTGTTCGACACCATGGTGGTCTTCGAGTCGTACCCGATCGACAGCGCCGCGCTCAGCGAGGCGTACTCGGCCGCCGGGATCTCCGTGACCGGGATCAGCCCGCTCAGCGGCACCCACTACCCGCTGACGGTCATCGCGGTGGCCGAGCCGCACCTGAAGGTGAGCCTCCAGCACCAGCACCACCTGCTCGACCAGGACCGCGCGCAGGACATCGCCGTGCGTCTGGGCCGGGTCCTGGCGCAGCTGGCCGAGGACCCTCGGGCCCCCTTCGGCTCGATCGACCTCCTGGAGTCCGCCGAGCGCGAGCGGCTGCACGCCGTCAACGACACGGCGGCCGAGACGCCCGAGCTGACCATCCCCGGCCTCTTCGAGCGGCAGGTCGCGCAGGTGCCGCAGAAGACCGCGGTGACCTTCGACGGCGTGGCGTACACCTACGCCGAGCTTGACGCCCGCGCGACCCGGCTCGCCCAGGAGCTCGCCGGACGCGGGGTGGGCCCGGAGACCGTGGTGGGCCTCGCGCTGCCGCGCTCCGCCGACCTGGTCACCGGCATGCTCGGCATCCTCAAGGCGGGCGGCGCCTATCTGCCGATCGACCCGAAGTACCCGAGCTCGCGCCTGGACCACATCCTGTCCACCGCGCGCCCGCAGCTGGTCCTCACCGACGCCGACACCGTCGGGGTGCTGCCCGAGACGGACGTCCCGTCGCTGTTCCTGGGCGACCTGGACCTCGAAGGCCCCGCCGACGGCGCCGAGCCCGCGGCCGCGCGGCCGCACAACGCCGCGTACGTGATGTACACCTCCGGCTCCACCGGCACCCCCAAGGGCGTGGTGATCAGCCACGCGAACGTGGTCAACGGCGTGCTGCGGCTCGCCGAGCGGGTCGGCGTCACCGCGGACACGCGGATGTTCGCCAACTCCTCGGTCAACTTCGACGTCTCGGTCTTCGAGGTCGTCACCACCCTCGCCAAGGGCGGCACCATCGAGGTGGTCCGCGACGCCCTGGTCCTGGCCGAGCGCCAGGAGGTGACGGCCAGCGTGATCCACACCGTGCCGTCGGTCTTCGCCGAGCTGGGCGACCGGCTGCCCGCCATGACCGGCCTGGAGACCGTCATCTTCGCCGGTGAGGCGCTGCCCGCGACGCTCGTGCACCGCATCCGCGAGACGCTCCCCGACGTGCGGGTCGTCAACGCCTACGGCCAGACCGAGTCCTTCTACGCCACCACCTTCGCCCTGGAGGCGGGCACCGCGTGGCAGGCCGCCGACAACACCCCTGTCGGCACCCCGCTGGGCAACATGCGCACCTACATCCTCGGTGCGGGCCTCGCGCCCCTGCCGCCGGGCGTGGTGGGCGAGCTGTACGTCGCCGGGAACATCGCCCGCGGCTACTACGGCCAGGCCGAGCTGACCGCCGAGCGCTTCGTCGCCGACCCCTACGGCCCGGCCGGGTCGCGCATGTACCGCACCGGCGACCTCGGCCGCTGGAACGCCGACGGGCAGATCGAGTACGTCGGCCGTGAGGACGACCAGATCAAGATCCGCGGCGTGCGCGTCGAGCCCGCCGAGATCGAGGCCGCCCTGTCCACGCACCCGGCCGTCGGCCAGGCCGTCGTGGTCCCGCACGAGGGCGCGGGCGACAAGCAGCTCATCGCCTACGTGGTCCCGGACCTGGACGGCACCGAGTACATCGAGGAGTCCGCCAAGCAGGTCGACGAGTGGGAGCAGATCTACGACGAGGTCTACTCCGCCACCGGCACCGAGTGGGGCGAGGACTTCACCGGCTGGAACTCCAGCTACACCGGCGAGGAGATCCCGCTGGACGAGATGCGCGACTGGCGCGACGCGGCGGTGGCGCAGATCCTGCGCACCGGACCGCGCCGCATCCTCGAACTCGGCGTCGGCTCCGGTCTGCTGATGGGCCACATCCTCAACGACGAGAACATCGAGGAGTACTGGGCCACCGACCTGTCCTCGCAGGTCATCGGCCGCCTCACCCAGGAGGTCGAGCAGGCCGGGTTCGCCGACAAGGTCACCCTGCGCCACCAGACCGCCGACGACACCACCGGTCTGCCCCGCGGGCACTTCGACACCGTCGTCCTGAACTCGGTGATCCAGTACTTCCCGCACGCCGCCTACCTGGACGACGTCCTCGCCAAGGCCCTCGACCTGCTCGCGCCCGGCGGCCGCATCGTGGTCGGTGACGTCCGCAACGCGGGCACGCTGCACCTGATGCGCACCGGCGTGCAGCGCACCCAGTACCCGAACGAGGCACCGGCGGCGGCCCACGCGGCCATCGCCCGCTCGATCCTCACCGAGCCCGAACTGGTCCTGGACCCCGAGTGGTTCCACCGGTTCGGCGAGAAGCACGGCGCGGCCGCGGTGGACATCCGCCTCAAGCCGGGCCAGGCCCACAACGAGCTGACCCGGCACCGCTACGAGATCTTCGTGCACAAGGACCCGGTCGACGTCCTGGACGTCAGCGACGCGCCCGCCGTGGACTGGGGCCGCCAGGTCGGCGAGCTCTCCGCCCTGGCGGAGCTGGTCCGCGCCCAGGACGGCCCGGCGCTGCGCGTCACCGGCATCCTCAACGCCCGGATGATCGAGGAGGCCGACTGGGCCGCCGAGGTCAAGATCGTCGACGCGCCCCCCGCGGCCGAGTCCGCCGTCGACCCGGAGGCCCTGCGCGCCTGGGCCGCCGAGCACGGCTGGAGCGTCCTGATGACCTGGTCGTCGGCGGCGGGCGAGAGCTTCGACGCCGTCGTCCTGACCGACGCCGACGCCACCTCGCGGCCGGTGCGGGGCGCCTTCGTCCCCTCGCGCCGCGCCGACCTGTACCTGTCCAGCGACCCGGCCGCGGCCACCCAGATCGGTGTCCTGGTCGGCTCCCTGCGCGGCTACCTCCAGGAGCGGCTGCCCGCCCACATGGTGCCCGCCTCCGTGGTCGCCATCGCCTCCGTGCCGCTGGCCGCCAACGGCAAGCTGGACCGCCGGGCCCTGCCCGCGCCCGACCTGTCGGCGCAGGCCGGCGGCCGGGCCCCGCGCACCCTCCAGGAAGAGCTGCTCTGCGACCTGTTCGCCGAGGTCCTGGACCTGGAGCGGGTCAGCGTCGACGACAACTTCTTCGACCTGGGCGGCCACTCGCTGCTCGCCACCAAGCTCATCAGCCGCATCCGCGCCACCCTCGGCGCCGAGGTCGAGCTGCGCACCTTCTTCTCCCACCCGACGGTGGCGGGGATCGTGCCGCACCTGGACGGCAGCGTCCGCACCCAGGCGCCCCTGGTCCGCGTGGCCGAGCGGCCCGAGCACCTGCCGCTCTCCTTCGCCCAGCAGCGCCTGTGGTTCGTCGACCAGTTCGAGGGCCCGTCGGCGACGTACAACATGCCGATCGTGCTCCGGCTGAGCGGCGAGCTCGACATCCCGGCCCTGGAGACGGCCCTCAACGACCTCGTGGCCCGCCACGAGACGCTGCGCACGGTCTTCCCCGCGGTCAACGGCAGGCCCGAGCAGCGGATCCACTCCGTCGAGGACGCGCCGGTCACCCTGGCCGTGCGCGACGTCGACGGCGAGGACGAGCTCGCCTCGCTCCTCACCGAGGCCGCCCGGTACGCCTTCGCCCTGGAGAGCGAACTGCCCCTGCGCGCCCAGCTGTTCCGCAGCGGCCCGCAGGAGTCCGTCCTGTCCCTGGTGGTCCACCACATCGCGGCCGACGGCTGGTCCTACGCCCCGCTGGCCCTGGACCTGGCCACGGCCTACACGGCACGCGTGGGCGGCGCCGCCCCGCAGTGGACCGAACTGCCGGTCCAGTACGCCGACTACACCCTGTGGCAGCACGAGCTGCTCGGCGACGAGAGCGACCCGGACAGCCTCTTCAACAAGCAGTACGCCTACTGGGCCGAGCAGCTCGCCGGGCTGCCGGAGAAGGTCACCATCCCGACCGATCGGCCCCGCCCCGCCGTGCTCAAGGGCACCGGCGACCTGCTCCGCTTCACCCTGGACGCCGAGCTGCACCAGGGCATCGCGGACCTCGCCAAGGCCACCGGCACGACGCCCTTCATGGTGCTCCAGGCCACCATGGCGGCCCTGCTGACCCGCCTGGGCGCGGGCACCGACATCTCGGTGGGCAGTGGCATCGCGGGCCGGACCGACGAGAACCTGAAGGACCTGGTCGGCCTGTTCGTCAACCTGCTGGTGCTGCGCACGGACACCTCGGGCGACCCGACCTTCGCCGAGCTCCTGGCACAGGTGCGCAAGACCAGCCTGTCCGCCTACTCCCACCAGGACATCCCCTTCGAGTCCCTGGTGGAGAAGCTCAACCCGGAGCGCTCGCCCTCCGTCCACCCGCTGTTCCAGATCGCCCTGGCGCTCCAGAACAACGAGGCGGCCCAGTTCGAGCTGCCCGGCCTGCGCGTGCAGGCCGACGGCTCCGGCACCGGCACCGCCCGCTACGACCTGCTCCTGAGCCTCGACGAGACCTTCGAGGACCGGACCAGGCCCGCGGGCATCTCGATCGCCGCCGAGTACTCCGACGAGCTGTTCGACGCCTCCACCATCGAGACGCTGATCACCCGCTGGAAGCGCCTGCTCACCACCGCGGTCACCAACCCCTCGCACCGCATCAGCTACGCCGACCTGCTCACCCCCGAGGAGCGCAGCCAGCTCCTCGCGGCCGAGCGGGAGCAGCCGGAGCAGGTGGCCGTGCCCGCGACCTTCCCCGAGCTGTTCGCGGCCCGGGTGCAGGCGGCCCCGGACGCCCCGGCCGTAGAGTCGGCCGACGTCACGTGGACGTACGCGGAGCTGGACGCGCGGGCCAACCGCGTCGCGCACTGGCTCCGTGCACGCGGCATCGGTCTGGAGCAGCAGGTGGGCGTGGCCATGCCGCGCTCCGCTGACCAGGTCGCCGTCGCCCTGGGCATCCTGAAGGCGGGCGCCGCCTACATGCCCGTCGACCTCGACTACCCGGCCGACCGCATCACGTACATGGTCGACGACGCCGCCCCCGCCGCCCTCCTGGTGACGCGGGCCGCGATCGAGGACCTGCCGGAGGGCCTGGCTACCGACGTCGTGGCCGTCGACACGGACGACGTCCAGGCGGCCTGGCAGGGCAGCCCGGACACCACGCCGGACACCGGTCTGCAGCTGGACCACCCGGCGTACGTCATCTACACCTCGGGCTCGACGGGCCGCCCCAAGGGCGTCACCGTGACCCACGCGGGCATCGCCTCGCTCAGCCACTCCACCCAGGAGCGGCTCGGCCTCACCCCGGACGCGCGCGTCCTGCAGGTCGCGGCGCCGAGCTTCGACGCCGCCTTCTGGGAGCTGGTGCAGTCCCTGACCACCGGTGCGGCCCTGATCGTCCCGGCCGAGCGGCGCCTGGTCGGCGACGACCTGGTGCGCACCCTCGCCGAGCGCCGCGTCACCCACGTGATGCTGCCGCCCAGCGTGCTCGCCGCCCTGCCCGCGGACACCCCGCGCACCCTCACGGACCTGCGCACGGTGACCGTCGGTGGCGAGGCCTGCCCGCCCGGCCTGGCCGCCGCCTGGTCGCCGGGGCGTCGCTTCGTCAACGCCTACGGCCCCACCGAGACCACGGTCTGCGGCTCCATCAGCACCCCGCTGAGCAGCGACCACACCCCGATCGGCACCGCGGTCGCCGACAACCGGGTGCGCGTCCTGGACGAGCAGCTCGCCCCGGTGCCCCCGGGCACGCCCGGTGAGCTGTACGTGGCGGGCCCCAGCCTGGCCCGCGGCTACCTCGGCCGCTCCGCGCTGACCGCCGAGCGCTTCGTCACCGACCCCTACGGACCCGCGGGCTCGCGGATGTACCGCACGGGCGACGTGGTGCGCCAGGGCGCCGACGGACAGCTGGAGTACCTCGGCCGCAGCGACGACCAGGTCAAGCTCCGCGGTCTGCGCATCGAGCCCGGCGAGATCGAGGCCGCGCTCGCCGAGCACCAGAACGTGGCCCAGGCCGTCGTCCTCGTCCGCGAGGTGCGCGGCAGCAAGCAGCTCGTCGGCTACGTCGTCCCGGCCGGTGTCCGCGAGATGAAGGCGGAGCACTTCGACATCACCGCGGGCATCTCCGCCAAGGAACTGCGGCGCTTCGCCGCGGGCCGCCTGCCCGAGTTCATGGTGCCCTCGTCCTTCGTCCTCCTGGACGAGCTGCCGCTCACCCCGAACGGCAAGCTGGACAAGGCCGCGCTGCCCGAGCCCGAGGTGCCCGGCGGCGCCTACCAGGCGCCCCGCACGCCCGAGGAGCAGGCTCTGGCCGCCGCGTACGCGGAGGTCCTCGGCCTGGAGCGGGTCGGCATCGACGACGACTTCTTCGCCGTCGGCGGTGACTCCATCCGCTCCATCCAGGTCGTCTCCAAGGCCCGCGTCCACGGCATCGAGATCACGCCGCGCCAGGTCTTCGAGTGCCGTACGGTGGCCGCCCTCGCGGTGGCCGCCGCCACCGGCGGGCCCGCCGTACCGGTCCGCGAGGAGATGGCGGGCGGCGGCGTCGGCTGGATGCCGCTGCTCCCGATCGCCCGCTACATCACCGAACTGGGCGGCGGTTACGACCGGTTCGTGATGTCCATGGCGGTGAACCTGCCGCGGGGCATCGACGAGAGCGGCCTGGTCGCCACCCTGGCCGCGGTCGTCGACCACCACGACGTGCTCCGCGCCCGCCTGGTCGCCGCGGACGAGACGGGCCTTGAGGTGGCCGAGCCGGGCACCGTCGACGTCGCGTCCCTGGTGCGCCGCGTCCCCTCCGCGGGGGACTGGCAGGACGCCGCCTGGCGCGACGAGGCGAAGGCCGCGCTCGACGCCGCCGTACGGGAGCTGGACCCCGCGTCCGGCGACGTGGCCCGGTTCGTGTGGTTCGACGCCGGGCCGCAGACCGCGGGCCGACTGATCATCGTCCTGCACCACCTGGTGGTCGACGGCGTGTCCTGGCGGATCCTCGTGCCGGACCTCGCCGAGGCCTGGGAGCAGGTCCGCGAGGGCCGCACGCCCGAGCTCGCCCCGGTGCCCACCTCGATGCGCCACTGGGCGCACGCCCTCACCGAGGAGGCCGCGTCGCCCGGCCGCACGGCCGAACTGGCCCTGTGGCAGAGCGTCGTGGAGGGCCCGGACCCGCTCATCGGCTCCCGGCCGCTCGACCCGGCGGTGGACGTCCGCGCCACCATGGAGTCCGTGGAGGTGCGCCTCGCGTCCGAGGCCACCGAGGCGCTCCTGACCGCGCTGCCCGCCGCCTTCCACGGCGGTCCCAACGACGGCCTGCTGACCGCCCTCGCCCTGGCCCTGACGCAGTGGCGCAAGAACCGCGGCGTGGACGAGTCCTCGCTGCTCCTGCGCCTGGAGGGCCACGGCCGTGAGGAGGCGGCGGCGCCCGGCGTCGACCTGTCGCGCACGGTCGGCTGGTTCACCACGATGTTCCCGGTGCGCCTGAGCGTCGAGGGCTTCGACGTCGACGAGGCCGTCGCGGGCGGCCGCTCCGCGGGCCACGCCATCAAGGCCGTCAAGGAGCAGCTCAACGCCATCCCGGACAAGGGCATCGGCTACGGCCTCCTCCGCTACCTCAACCCGGAGACCGCCGAGGTCCTCCAGGCGAGCCCCGCCGGGCAGGTCACCTTCAACTACCTGGGCCGGTTCGCCGACGGCGACCAGCCGGGCGGCGGCGGTGGCTGGGCCATCGCCGGGGACATGGAGGGCATCGCCGCCGAGCTGGACGCGGACATGCCCGCCCTGGCCACGGTGGAGGTCAACTCCTACGTCGTGGACTCGGCGCAGGGCCCGCAGTTCAGCGCCTCCCTCAGCTTCCCCGCCGGGCTGCTCGCCCGCGAGGACGCGCAGGAGCTCGCCGACCTGTGGCACACCGCCCTCGAAGGCCTGGCCCGGCACGCCCGCACCCCGGGCGCGGGCGGCCTGACGCCGTCGGACGTCTCGCTGGTGAAGGTGCGCCAGCGCGACCTGGAGGCGTGGGAGGAGCTCTACCCCGGCCTCCAGGACGTGTGGCCGATGACGGACGCCCAGTCCGGTCTGCTCTTCCAGAGCCAGCTGGCCGACACCTCCTTCGACGCCTACCACGTGCAGTTCGCGATGCACCTGGCCGGCGGCGTCGACCCGGAGCGGATGCGCGCGGCCGGGCAGACCCTGCTCGACCGGTACGCCAACTTCCGTACGGCGTACGTGTCCAGCGCCTCCGGTCAGCAGGTCCAGCTGGTCCTCGACCACGTGGAGCTGCCCTGGAAGGTCGTGGACCTGCGGGACCTCGGTGAGCAGGCGCAGGAGGAGGCCTTCGAGAAGCTCCTCACCGAGGACCAGACGGCGCACTTCGACCCGGCGACGCCGCCGATGATGCGCATGACCCTGGTGCTGCGCAGCGACGACCTCTCCGAGCTGGTGTTCACCGTCAACCACGTGCTGTTCGACGGCTGGTCCTTCCCGCTCATGCTCCAGGACCTCATCCGCGCCTACGCGGCGGACGGGGACACCTCGTCGCTGCCGCGGGTGCGGCCCTACCGCGACTTCCTGGCCTGGCTCGGCAAGCAGGACCAGGAGGAGGCCTACCAGGCCTGGGCGCGGGAGCTGGACGGGGTCGAGGAGCCGACGCTGCTCGCCCCGGCGGCCGCCACCACGGCGGTCCCCGAGGGCCAGGACGCGACGGAGCACGTCGACCTGCCGCTGCCCGACGGGATCGCGCAGGAACTCCAGCGCCGGGCCGGTGAGCTGGGCATCACGCTCAACATGCTGCTCCAGGGCGCCTGGGGCGTGGTCCTCGGCCATCTGACGGGACGCCAGGACGTGGTCTTCGGTACGACGGTCTCCGGCCGTCCGCCGCAGGTCCCGGGCATCGACGAGATGGTGGGTCTGTTCATCAACGCCCTGCCGGTGCGCGTGCAGTTCACGCCGCGGGACACCTTCGCGGACCTGCTGACGGGTCTGCGCGAGCGCCAGGCGGTCCTGATGGACCACCAGAACCTCGGTCTGACCGAGATCCACGACGCCGCGGGTGTCGGCACCCTGTTCGACAGCATGATCATCTTCGAGTCGTTCCCGATCGACCGCGAGGGCATGAGCGAGGCGCACGGCGAGGCCGGCGTCGAGATCACCGGGATGCGCATCCACAGCAGCACCCACTACCCGATCACCCTGGGTTCCGACCCGGAGCTGACCATGGCGGTCGTGGAGTACCGCAAGGACCTCTTCGAGCGCCGCGAGATCGAGCGGATCGCCGCGCTCGTCGGCCGGGTCCTTGAGCAGCTCGCCGCGGACCCGCACACCCCGCTGGCCCAGCTCGACCTGGTGGACGAGGCCGAACAGGACCTGGTCCTGCGGCAGTTCAACGACACGGCCGCCGAGGTGCCCGCGAAGACGGCCATCCGTCTGGTCGAGGAGCAGGTCGCCCGCACTCCGGAGGCCGTCGCGGTCGTCCACGAGGGCGAGCGGGTCACGTACGAGGAGCTGAACGCGCGGGCCAACCGGCTCGCCCGGCACCTCACCGCGCAGGGCATCGGCCCGGACACCCAGGTGGCCGTGGTCCTGCCGCGCACGCCGGAGCTGGTGGTGGCGATCCTCGCGACCCTCAAGTCCGGTGCCGCCTACGTGCCGATCGACCCCGGCTACCCGGGCACCCGCCTGCGGCACATCCTCGACACGGCGGACCCGCGTCTGATCATCACCGACACCACGGTGGCGGACGTCCTGCCCGAGGGGGTGGCCACCGAGCTGCTGCTGCTCGACGACGCGGACGTGTCGGCGTACTCCGCCGCGGACCTGGCCGACAGCGAGCGCACCGGCGTGCTGCTGCCGGACCACCTGCTGTACCAGATCTACACCTCCGGCTCGACGGGCCTGCCCAAGGGCGTGGGTCTGACCCACGCCAACCTGGTCAACGCCCTGCACGGCATGGCGGGCGAGGTCGGTCTCGGGGCGGGCCTGCGGATGCTGGCGAGCACCTCGATCGGCTTCGACGTGGCCAGCTTCGAGCTGTTCTTCACGCTGACCAACGGCGGCAGCGTCGAACTGGTCCGTGACGTCCTCGCCCTGGCCGAGCGCGACAGCTGGGACCTGGACGTGGTCAGCTCGGTGCCCTCGGCCTTCGCCGAACTCGTCGACCAGCTGGGTGAGCGGGTCACGCCCAAGGCCCTGCTGTTCGGCGGCGAGGCTCTCACCCCGGCCCTGGTGGACCGCATCCGCGCCCAGTGGCCGGACGTGCGGATCGTCAACTGCTACGGGCCCAGTGAGGCGTTCTACGTCACCTCGCACGTCCTGGACAGCGAGGCGACGTACGCCGCGGGGGTGCCCATCGGGCGCCCGCTGAACAACCTGCGCGGCTACGTCCTCACGCCGTCCCTGACCCCGGTCGCCCAGGGCGCCGTCGGCGAGCTCTACCTCGCCGGCGCGGGCGTGGGCCGCGGCTACCACGGGCGCACGGCCCAGACCGCCGAGCGCTACCTGGCCGACCCGTTCGGCCCGGCGGGCGGGCGCATGTACCGCACCGGTGACCTCGCCCGCTGGACCGCGGACGGGCACCTGGAGTACCTCGGCCGTGCCGACTCCCAGGTGAAGATCCGCGGCTTCCGCATCGAGCCCGGCGAGGTCGAGGCGGCGGTAGCGGCCCACCCGCAGGTCGCCCAGGCCGCGGTCGTGGCCCGTGCCACGGCGGGCAGCAAGCAGCTGGTCGCCTACGTGGTGCCCGAGGACGGCGTGGAGCTCGAAGCGGCGCAGCTGCGCTCCTTCGTCGCCGAGCGGCTGCCCGAGTACATGGTGCCCGCGGCGTTCGTCACGCTGGAGCGGCTGCCGCTCTCGCCCAACGGCAAGCTCGACCACCGGGCGCTCCCGGCGCCCGACCTGAGCGGCACGGCGGCCTACCGCGCGCCGCGCACGCCTCAGGAAGAGGTCCTGGCGAGCCTGTTCGCCCAGGTCCTCGGGGTGGAGAAGGTCGGCATCGACGACAACTTCTTCGACCTCGGCGGCCACTCCCTGCGCGCCACGCGCCTGGTCAGCCGGATCGCGGCGGTCCTCATGGTCGAGGTGCCGATGCGGACGGTCTTCCAGGCCCCCACGGTCGCGCAGCTGGCCGAGAGCCTCTCGGCGGGCGGCGCGGGAGCCGAGTCGGAGAACACCGACCCGTACGGCGTGGTCCTGCCGCTGAGGAGCGGCGGAAGCGGCACCCCCGTGTGGTTCATCCACCCCGGATTCGGCCTCTCCTGGTCGTACCTGGGCATGGCCATGCAGCTCGGGGACCGGCCGGTGTACGGCATCCAGGCCCGCGGCTTCGACGGCTCGCCGCTCCCGGAGAGCTTCGAGGCGATGGTCCTGGACTACGTGGAGCAGATCCTCGCCGTGCAGGAGGAGGGGCCGTACCACTTCGTCGGCCACTCCATGGGCGGCACCCTGTCCCACGCCGTCGCCGCCGAGCTCCAGCGTCGCGGTCACGAGGTGCCCTTCGTGGCGCTCCTCGACGCCGCGCCGACGAGCGCCTTCGTCTCCGAGGACGTGGTGCTCGACCGGTCCATGGGCCGCGACTTCCTCGCCGGTTACCTGCCGGGCGAGGAGGAGGACGCCGAGCGCAAGGCCCTCGTCGAGAACGGCGCTCTGATCATGACCGAGCACGTGCGCCTGGCGAAGGAGTTCACCCAGCCCGTCTACCGCGGCACGGTGCTGTTCTTCAACGCGACCCTGAGCCCGGAGGCCCAGGCCTCCTACTGGGACGCGTACGTCGACGGGGATGTCAGCGTCAGCGACATCCACGCCACCCACTTCGGCCTGACCGCACCCAAGGTCGCGGCCGAGATCTGCACCGTCATCAACCGCCACCTCGCGGACTGACGGAGCAGCACGTGGTGCCGGGCCCGGCCCACTCGGCCGGGCCCGGCACCACCCCTTTCCCCTCGCCTGCCAGGTGAGGGGCCCCCGCAGTCACACCAAGAAGAGAGAGATCCGTGACGGAGCAGATCACCACCCTGAGCAACAAGACCGTGAGCAACCCAGCGGAGTACGCGAGCCTGCGCGATCAGGGCTCCTTCTTCCGGGCCGCCATCGAGGGCCTGGAGTCCCCGGTCTGGTTCGTCGCCGGCTTCGACGACGCCAAGGAGATCCTCCACGACTCGCGCTTCATCCGTGACCAGTCGAAGCTGCCGGGCGCGGAGGGGCCGAGCCTGACCGACGAGATGCTCGAGCAGGTGGGCATGCCGCGGGAGTACTTCAAGTACTTCGGTCTCCTCGGTCTGTCCGACGGCGAGGAGCACACCCGGATGCGCAACGTCGTGGCGCGCGCCTTCACGGCCCGCCGCGTCAACGCGCTCCGTGCGGGCCTGGAGAAGAACGCGGCGGACACCTACGCCGCTCTGGCCGCGAAGAAGGAGGGCGACCTCATCGCGGAGCTGGGCTACCCGTTCACCGCGGCGGCCATCTGTGAGCTCATGGGCGTCGAGGAGGCCGACCAGCCCAAGCTCATGGGCTGGATCATGGACTACGTCTCGTACGACACGGAGCGCCTGGTCTCGGCCATCGGCAGCATCATCGAGTACTACAAGGAGCTCATCGCACGCCGTCGCGCTGAGCCGACCGACGACCTCATCTCCGAGCTGACCAGGCCCGGCGGCCCGGACCAGGACCTGCTGACCGATGACACCATCATCGCCATCTTCCTGCTCCTGACCAGCACGGGCATCGCGCCGCCCGCGCACTTCCTCGGCCAGGCGATCCTCGCGCTGCTCACGCACCCGGAGGAGCTGGCGAAGCTGCGTGCGGAGCCGAAGCTGCTCGCGCGGCGCGCCGTGCCGGAGCTGATCCGCTTCGCCACGTCCGTGCCGACCGGCGGACCGCTGTACGCCGCCGAGGACTTCGAGTTCCGTGGCTGCCCGGTGAAGACCGGCGACGCGGTGATCCCCTCGCTGCTCGGCGTCAACCACGACCCGCGGCAGTTCAAGGACCCGCTGAAGCTGGACGTCGCCCGTGACATGGGTCCCGGCGTCGGCCACCTCTCCTTCGGCAGCGGCTCGCACTACTGCACCGGTGCCGCGCTGGCTCAGCTGGAGACGGAGATCGTCATCAACACGTTCCTGATCCAGAACCAGGGGATGGAGCTCGCGGTCAAGCCCGAGGAACTCCAGTACTTCGACGTCCCCGGCAAGGGCACCGCTCTCGGTTCCCTTCCGGTGCGCTTCTGAATCCCCGCTTACGCCGCGAGGAAATCCGCAGCAGAGGTCGTCCTGGCTCCCCCTTGGAGGGGGCCCGGGCGACCTCGCTCTTTTCACCGGGCGGTGCCAAGAGCTGAGGCAGTGCTCAGAATTCGTGGAGGCCTCTCCCTCAGTCGTCGAGTTCCATAGGAAAACCGTACACGCCACGAGTAGATGCCAACACCACGAACCGTGAAGCGGAATGCGGAACGGCTGAAACGGAACGCTATCCGGCTCGGACCGCACCCACGCCGGAGCCCTGCGCCTCAACGGGCCCGTCACGTCGTTCTCTTGCTCTTCTGAGCCGTCCCCAAAGGGCATAATGCCGTGCCCGAAAGGGCAGGATGGCCAAATCCAGACAGGGAACCGGAGGGCCGCTGTAGGGATTGATCTTCTCCGCCGAGAAGGAAAAGGGCCGAATCATTGTGCACGGCTCCGCACGCATTCTCGCCGCGCGGGGCGGTGTTTCCGCTTGACGGCCTGGGAGCTTCCGATCGCCCGGCGTCACGACGACGGAGGCTCCCGGCTGGCTGGAAGTGGAGGCGGGGTCCGGGGTGATGGCCGCTATCCCTCACGGTCGCCCGTCGCGTGTCCATGGCGCGATAGCGCCCTTGACCCTCATCAAAGGCCTTCTGCTTCCCCCGGCGTTCCGTACGCCACCGGATCGGCAGAGGGGCAGGGACGCCTCCGCGGCCTCGCGGCGGGTACGGGGTGCCTGACCGTCGCGAGGCCGGAGCGCCGCCCCGCTTATGGGCTCCTGAGGAATCCCGCCCACGCGGGCGGAGCGCCTGGAGAAGGCCGTCGAGGCCTGGCGCCACGAGTTCCCCCGAGGGCGCCTGACGCAGTGCGACCTGACCGACTCCGTCGTCCTGACCAACACCCGGCCCGGCTTCGGCGGACCTGCTGTCCCGTTGGCGCACGCTGGGCCTGCTCTTCGAGGACGGCGGCCAGGCCGTGCACGTCGTACCGTACGCCGCCAACCAGGACCTCCTGCGCTGGGTGACCCGCGACGGCAGCCCGGCGCCGGTGCCCGCACTGCTCCACGGCCCGGCGGGCCGCGCTCCGGAAGCGGGCGCGGCGACGGCCCTGCGGTGCTGGCGGGAACGCGACGAGGAGACACGCGCGCAGGACGGCATCTTCCTGGGCGAGGAGCCGTACGGGGGCACCGCTGTGCGGTCCGTCGCGGAGCTGGTCGCGCGGGGCGCCCAGCACGTCGCCCTCCCCGGGCCCGTGGTCCTCGGGCGTGGCGAGAGCGGAAGCGACCGGTCGGCGGTCCGAGGACTCACCCACGTACGGGAGCTGACGGGACACGGCGTCTCCGTCGACTGGGACCTGGACCTCGGAGATGACACCGGAACCTGGCGGCTGTTCAGCCATCTGTACCCGCCGCGTTCGGTGGCTGGGCCCGACGGAGACGCCGTCCTCGAGCAGTGGCGCACTACGTTCCACATGAACAAGTGCGGCTACCGGCGCGGCGTGGGGTTCATCGAAGTCACCGACCTGCGCCACGGAGCGCAGCGGTGCGTCCTCATGCGCAAGGTGAACAAGGGGAAGCTGGCGTCACTCCTGGACGGCGCCCCCGTCTCGGACTTCCGGCCGCGGGAGATCGAGGCGTTCCTGACGTCGGGCCTCGTGCACCGGGTCGGCTCCCTACCACACGTACGCGTCCGTGGCCGCCCGCGGCTACGCCGTGACGGCGTGCGACTTCTCGCCCCGGGCGGTCGAAGAGGCCCGCCGCCGCGCGCCGGAAGGCGCGCCGGTGCGGTACGAGGTCCGTGACGTCACCGGCCCCGCGCCCCCGGAGCCGTACCCGGTGGTCCTCGACCGGGGCGTGCTGCACACCTGCCCCACGGACCGCGAGCGCCGCACGTTCGCCGCGGCGATGGCCCGGGCGTGCGGGCCCGGCGGACTGTGGGTCCACGCCGGGGCCGCCGCGCTCGGCGAGGAGGACGCCCTGGACCAGTCCGGCGGCCCGTCCTGGACCATCGAGGAGACCTTCCGCGCCGCGGTGGCCCCGTGGTTCACGGTGCTGGACCTCCGGGTCGCCGCGTTCGGCCGAGAGCCGGGCGTGACGGACTGGCCCGCGCGGTACGCGGTGCTGCGGAGGGGGCCTGATGCCTGAGGCCGGGCGCCTGATGCCGCCGCCGAGGCCCTAGCCGCGGTCGACGTGCACGTTCGTCGACTTCACCCGGGCGGTGGCCGTCATGCCCACCTCCAGGCCCAGCTCCTCCACGGCCTCCCGCGTCAGCAGCGACACCAGCCGGTGCGGCCCGGCCTGGATCTCCACCTGGGCCGCCACGTCGCCCAGCTTGATCGCGGTGACGATGCCGGGGAAGGCGTTGCGGACCGAGGTGTGGGAAGCCTCCTCTTCGCCGCTCCCGCCCTGGGCGAGCTCCACGGAGAAGGCGGCCAGGTCCTTCCCGTCGATGAGCCGCTTGCCGCCCTCGTCGCGGTGGGTCGCCACCCGGCCCGCGTCCGCCCACCGGCGCGCGGTGTCCGGGCTGACGCCGAGCATCCGCGCCGCCTGACCGATCGTGTATGCCTGCATGGTCGTCAAGGTTAGGCGCCCGTGCCGCGGCCCGGCCGGGGGCCGCGGCGGTCAGGCCCGCGCGGCCTCGACGGCCGTGACCGTGCCCAGCGTGAGCAGGGCGCCGCCCGCGGTGCCCTCAAGGGCCCGGGCCACGCGGGGCCTGCGGAGCCACTCCACGAGGCGGTCCGCGGCGAGGACGACCAGGAGCAGCCACCCCGCGGCGATCACTGCGTCGATGAGGCCGTACAGCAGCGTGAGGGCGAGCACCGAGTGGCCTTCGGGCAGGAACTGGGGGACGACGGCGACGAAGAAGACGCCCACCTTCGGGTTGAGCAGACAGCTCAACAGGCCCTGCCGGAAGGCCTGCCGCGACGCGATCGGCGCGACCCCGGCTGCCGGTGACGCACTCTGCTCCGGACTCCCCGCGCGCAGGGCCCACAGCGCCTGGGCGCCGAGGAGCAGCAGGTACGCGGCGCCCGCGAGCCGTACGACCATGAAGGCGGCGTCCCAGCGGGCGAGTGCCGCCGCGAGCCCGCACGCCGCCGCGACGGCCCAGGCCAGGGAGCCGATCGCGGCGCCGGTCGCGGTCGCCGCTCCCGCGCGCCGCCCGCCGCGCAGGGTGTTGCGCAGCACGAGCAGCAGGTCGGGCCCCGGGACGACCGTCACGACGAGGGCGAACAGCGCGAAGCCGAGGATCGCCGTGCTCACGCGAGGTCCAGCGCGGTGGTGTTCCCGGGCGTGACGCACGACGGGGCCTGCGCCCCGCGCTCACCCCTGCCCGGCGCCACGGGGCCGCGCTCTTCGGCCGCGTCCTCGTCAACTGCCTGCATCACGTACTCCTCCTACTCGCATCTGCAAGGTATGAACACACTGAGGTCCGGCCGACATCCGGAAAGACCGGACAGACCGGGAAAATCGGGAAGACCGGGCTGAAGGGCGTCAGGCGACTCGGACGACTCAGACGACTCAGACGGCGGCGGGCGTCGCCGCGGCCAGCCGGGAGATCTCGGCGGCGACGGCCTCCGGCTCCGCGGCGACGGTGACGTGGGCGACGCCGTCCAGGTCGGCGTGGGCACCCACGCGGACCGCGTGCCGGGCGTGGCGCAGCAGGTCGAGGTCGTTGATGTCGTTGCCGAACGCGTTGTACTCGTCGATGCCCAGCGAGGCGAGGGCCTCCCACTTCGTGGTCCGGCCCGGGGCAAGGTCGATGATCGCCTCGTCGAGGTGGTGGTTGACGCTCATGCCGAGCGCACGGCACGCCTCGGCCAGGGCCGTCATATCGCTCGCGGTGACGACGAGGAACTTCACGACTTCGGGAAGCTCCGCGAGCTCCACGCCCCGGGCGAGACCGCCCTGGTCGACGCGGCCGCGGATCGGGTGGTCGGCCGGACCGGTGTAGGCGTAGTCCCAGGGCCCGTCGGCGAGATAGCCACCCTGGTGACGCTCGACCTCCACCAGCAGCCGCTCAAGCTCCGCACGCCGGAAGGCGGCCCGCGCGGTCACCTGCCCCCCGACCGACACGAGGCTGCCGTTCCCCCCGATCAGCAGGGCGGAGGGAAAGGCCCCACCGAGCACGGGCAGCAGATCGCGCACCGGCCGCGCGGAGGCGAAGACGAGCTGCTGACCCGCGCGTTCACACGCCTCAAGGGCGGCCAGAACGCGGTCATCGATGCCCCGCCCGTCAAAGCACAGGGTCCCGTCGATGTCGAAAACCGTCGTCCGAGCACAGGGAATGATCATGCCCGCATGCTAACCACCCAACTCTCGCGGCCACCCCACCACCTGGGCTCGCCGCTCCAGCCGGTGCCGCCGCTTGACGGTGAAGTACGGGCTCACATACATCAGCCTGATCGCGAAGGGGGCGTCCAATCCCGCCAGCCTCCGACTCGCCCTGCACCAGGGCCTGCGCAATGCCTGTGACCCAACGCTACGTCTGGTCATGCCCGTAAGGTGCATATGCCACAGAGGGTGATACGCGTGGCCCGGCGGGCTGCGGGTCTGGGCCTTGCCGCCCTGGCTGAGTCCCGCCCTACCTGGGGATTGTCCGGTCTGATGCCATGGATGAAGTGCGGGTTGGGACACCATCGTTGGGGGCGATGTGGGGACATCCACGCGATGGAAGGGACCGAACGGCGGCCAGTGGAGTTCCGCTGCGAGGCGGCTGGCGCGCTGGCGGGAGGACTCGCGCCACGCGGACCAGCGGCTGGAGGAGATCGCCGCAGACCATCTGCGTGCCCTGCACGAGACGCTCCGTGCGGATCGGTCGGCTTTCGGGTTGTACGACACCGCCTGTGCGGCCGGTGAGCGGCTCGCCGGGACGCTGGGCTCCCTGGCCGCCGAGGGAGTGGAGTCGGCGGACGCGCTCGTCGCACGTCTCGTCTCGGAGGTAGGGGGAGACGGGGGCACACTCGCAGATGCCGCGGTGCGCAGAGGGCTGGCCGCTGCGGTAAGCGATGTCCGGGCCAGCCATCCCGAGTTCGATGACGCCATGGGCGTGGGCCACGCGGGCGGCGGCTTCGCCTGGGACATCCTGTGCGATCTCTATCAGGTGTTCTTCGCCGACATGGTGGGGGAGTTCCTCCGGTCTGTCGTCGCCGAACACGTCAAGCTGGCCGTCCCGGTGCTGATCGCGACCGACCCGGAAGGCAGGATCGCCGACTGGGTCGCGGCGAAGGTGGTGCGTCTGGTGCCGAATCCCTGCGAGGAGTCAGCGGAAGCATCGGATCTCGCACCGGCCGGGGACGCCGCGCAGTCGATGGCGGACGCTGCTCAGGATCCGTCGGCCGCGCTGCCCAAGCTCGCTGAAGCGCTCGTACCGCGGGCGGTCGGAAAGGCGCTTGGCCTGATCACTGAGGAGATGGACCGAGAGGAGGGAGCCGCGGCATGACCGGTTCCGACCATCTTCTGTGGTGGCGTGGCCGCCGAGGAGACCGGCCTCGTCATGAGCGTTGGACGGAGATCGGCGAGGAAGCCTTCCAGGAGGATGAGCGCCGCATCACCGGCCGACACCATCTGCCTGGGCGTGTCCCCGACTGGGCCGACGACTTGTTCCGCGTCGCCAGGGCCGCGTTCATCGCGGACAAGTACGTACGTCGGGCCGGCGTACGGGACCGGTGGACCCGCCGCATCGGTCTCGCCGTGCCCGTCACGGAGCACGAGCGGTGGCAGAGCGCAGCCGCCCGTACCCACGTCGCCACACTCCTCCAGATCCTCACCGGGGACATCTGGAATGTGGACTTCCGACCTCTCGCCGGTCACTACATCGAGGAGGCGATGGTTTCCCGCGAGGACCCGCGTGCCTCCGAAGTAGCGCTTTTCTCCGGTGGGCTGGACTCCCTCAGCTGGGCCGCCACTCGCTCTCGGGCCGATGACCCCCGACCGCTGCTGCTCGTGATGTTCCGCGAGATCGGCATGCTGCGTCTCCAGCAGCGGGTGTACAAGGCCGTCGAGCGACTAGGCGGCCATCGGCCGGTGATGCTGCTGCCGATGAGTCAGACCCCGGCGGGCGACGGTTCCGGGCTGCGACTGGAAACCTCTTCCCGAACCCGCGGTCTGCTGTACGCGGCGGGCGCGATCCGCGCCGCTGCCGCACACGGAGTGGGCATCGTCCACATCCCCGAGAACGGCCAGCTCGCCCTCAATCCACCGCTGACGCCCGCGCGTTCGGCAGCCTGCTCCACCCGTTCCGTGCACCCGCGGACGCTGGGCAGTCTGAACGCTTTGGTCACTGCCGTGGCTGATGCCGGAAGCCCGGTACAGGTGGTCAACCCCTTGGCGCAGCTCACGAAAGGCGAGGTGTGCAAGGCCGGACGTGATGCGGGCCTTGCCCCGTCCGACCTGGAGTCGACCCTGAGCTGCGGCAAGCCGCCCGCCCGCCGCAGCGGCGGCCCTCCCATCGCCAACTGCGGCGTTTGCTTCCCGTGTCTCGTGCGCCGCTCCGGACTACTCCACGCCAACGGCACCGACGCCACGCGGTACGAGGCATTGCCGTGGGCGGACGACCTACCCCTGGACCGGAGCACAGACTGGCGCGCACTGCAGCGGTGGCTGTTCGGCCGATACACCCTTACGGACGTCCTCACCGATACCCCGCTGCCGCCGGACATGGACCCGGCGGTGGCGTTCGACTTGATCAGGCGCGGGCGGGAGGAACTGGCCCGGCTGCTTCGGGTCGCGGATGCGGCTGAGGCCGCGGATGCGGCGTAGGCAGCGCAAGCAGGACTCAGTTGGCTGTGGGCACGCGCTGCCTGTCGGACGAAGGCATTTGGGTCCATTTGGCACCGGGCGGCTTCGGCCACCCGGTGCCGTGTGCGGCGGCGTCGAGGACGTCACCGAGCCGTAGCCAAGCGGTGGGACCGGCGTATGAGGCCGGACTGCTGGCGAAGCGGGCCCACGCTTCGTCGCTGTCGCCGAGCGCGGACAGCACGACCGCGGCGACGGCTTTGCGGACATTGCTGTACCGGTCGCCTCCGACCGTCAGGGCCGTCCATGCGGGAAGGGCGCGTATGAGTTCCGGTGTGCAGTCCTGCAACGCCAGCACTTGCCGGGCCCATGTCTCCCGGAGAGGCGGGCCTCCGCCAAGGTGCTTGCGCAGGTTCGTGGTGATCTGGAGGAGCGCTGTCTCCGGCGTGGAATGGCGTGCCAAGACATCCGAGAAGGAGAGCTCCGGCCGGTACGCGTACGAGGCGAAGGAGAGCAGGGCCTTCTCGACGAGGGTGTCATTGCCTGTGTGGCGGTCCAGGTAATCGAGCAGCACTTCTGCGGAAGCGCGGCTCAAGTCAGCAACGGTGACCTGCTCGGGATCTCCGAGCGCCCACTTGCGTGCTGCCGTGGCGGGATCGCCCAGGATCCGTTCGATGGCGGCGTGTATCTCGGTGAGCTGTTCACCGTCACGTTGCTCGGCGAAGTCGTGGAGTTCCCACCGGCCGCGGGGGCGCGGACGGATGTGGCGAACCACGGCCCGGGCTTGGCCTTTGACCTCCTCAGATACGTGCGGAAGGTGCAACAGCATGGCGTGCACCCAGCGCAGGTCCCGGGGGGTGGGGCGGCTCGGCTGCGAGTCGGGCTCCCAGAGCCGTAGGGCCTTGACCGCGGTGGCCGCGAAGCGTTGGCCGAGCGAGGCGAGCAACTCGTCCGACGCGAGCCAGGTATGCGGTTCGCCGTAACGAGGCTTCGCTTCCGCAGGGGCCAGGATGTACCGCCAGGTACTGTCCGCTGCCGCTTCAACCCAGGAGACAGCGGCACGGAGACCGTAGTCCAGCTCGTCGGTGGAGTCGTCGAAGATGCTGTCGACGTGTCGACGGTTCTTGGATCCCAGCGCGTCGAGTTCGTCGGCGAAACGGGAGCGCACCTCCTGCTCGGCCACGCCGTCCCTCACCAGCCGACTCATCCGCGTGATCAACTCGCTGGTGGTGAACCTCGCCAGGTCGTCGTCGGCGACCTCCTCCAGCAAGGAGGGCTCGACGTCCCACGGAACGGTGCCGAGCAAGTGCCTACGAATGACACGGCTGGCCATGCCGTCTTCGGCCCACGTGACCAGTTGCCGGTGGCGCCGAGTGTGACGCGTCACCACGTGCTCCCACATGGACTCCCAAGCGTCCCTGGCAGCCATGTACTTGTCGAACCACCCCGTGACGCCGTCCGCTTCGGACCGGTCGATCTGGCTGGGACGCGGACGCTCCGGGAGGAGGTCCAGTGCGGCGAAGAACACGGCATCGTGCAGCTCGGCCTCGCGAAGGATCAGCTGCGCGGCACTGGGCTCCTTCAGGAGCTCCGGCGTCATGGGCTGCCCGTGAGGCCCGCGCCCCTGGAGCTCGGCCACGATCATGCGAGCTAGTACCTCGCTACATCGTTCGCGGCCGAGGATACCGAGCTGCGGTACGGAGCAGCGCCTCAGCGCGTCCTCGCGGAGCATGTCCGTACAGGAGGGGTGATCGAGCGCCGCAGCGGCCAGACGCATGGAAGGGCCCAGGTATGACGGGGTCTCCTTCTGCAAGTCACCGTCCACAGCGGCCTGGAGCATCCACTCCGGAGCTGAGTCGCTGAGAGCACCAAGCAGCAGCGCCAGCAGAAGGTCGTCGCGATCGCTGCCTGCGGGCAACTCCCGCGCCCTTTCTGCTGCCATGCGGATGGGAGGAGAGCCCGGGGCGGCCTCCGCAGCGATGACGTGCAGGAACGCGATGGGGAGCCCGGAACGCGCCTCGTCACTGGTCATGGAACCCCCAGGTCGGTGTAGTTGGACTCCCCATGCTGGACCATGCCACTGACACTCGTGGCCCCAGCGCTGATCTATGACGGCGATCGCCTGTTGCACCCCGAGAGCAGACAGCGCTACCGGGAACTGCGCGAAGCGCCGGTTCCGCAGACCTACCCCGTTGCCTCTCGCGGACGACAGAGCATCGCCCTGGTGGGCCTGAGGGACATCTCGGCGAGCGTCCAGCGTGACTACATCGCCACGCTCGAAGCCGAATGCGCACCAAGTCGGTGCGCTGGACCAAGGGGCTCGAGGACCACAGGTACCCGGCTGTTGAGGTCGAATTGGCGTGGGGCGGGCCGGAGCCGGAGCGGGAGAAGCGGACGTTCCCGCTCGCCCTGACGACGACGTACGGCAACGCGCCGCGGGCCAACATCCCTGCCCCGGAAGTCTCGTGGAGATCACTGCACCATGCCCGGCCTGGTGCAGGCTTCGCGCCGACGACCACGGTGCTGATGTGCTTGCGGATCGCTATCACTTCGGCGAGGAGCACCTCGTCGAGCTGAGCCGTCACAACCCGGAGAAGCAGTTCGACGACCGCGTCCTACCTGGCGAGCTCCAGGTGATCCTTGAGCAGGCGCCCTACATCCGCACGTCACAGGTGACCATCATCAACGAAGATCGCGGTGGAACGTACGGGCGGATGTCCCTTCCTGAAGCCAGGCGGCTCAGGAGGGCCCTCGGCAAATTGATCGCGATGGGGGAGGAGTGTGCGACTCCTGACGCATTGCCCACTCTGGACGCGGTCCTCGCGGACATGAGGGCGAAGGTCGCAGAGGACTCGAACCTCGACTCGCAATCGAGCGGCTACGCCTTGGGTGATGCTGGCGCGGAAGGGTGGGCATGGCTCTGTGTGTCTGCCGATCTCGCCCCTGACCTTCGGGAGGAGACCGTAAGGAACCTGCTGGTGGACGTCTTCGAAAAGCGTTGCAAGGCGCTGTAGGAAGGGGGCTCTCTCCCTACGTGATGGGCGACAAGAAGGCTAAGGCCAAAGCCGCGTTGCACGCTGCGGCCTGATGGTGGGAATGATTCCGCAGAAGGACCCAAGAGCGAGCCAGGGGCGGTGCATCTGCTGATGCACTGCCTCGTGGGCTACCTGAACCCACGACCTCTTCGCCCCGAATGAGGTTCGGGCGTGATTGGCACCTGGACATTTGACATTTATGCAGGTCAGGGGCGTTCTCTCAAGCAGCCTTGCGCGGTGCCGGGCGGGCCCGGGGAGCGGGTCGGCTCCCGAACGGCTCCCGAGACGCCGTCCGTCGATTCGGCCCCACAACCTGGAGCAGGAGACTGCGGAGAACAACGCTGCCGCCGGTGGATTAAGAAGTCAGCCACAACGGCCGATTCCCTTGCCTACGTTCAAGATCACTAGCTAGAGATCATGATGTCATCTCTCCGGCCCGCCCCGGCCTTTAAGCCACATTGCGAAACAACCCGTGACGAACGTCCCAGCCGCACCCAGGGCAACCGGCCCCGCACCGGCCACGGCGACCAGCACGACGGTAGTGGTCAGCAGCGCCAGGAGGACGAGCGCGTCCAGGGTGGGCCGAGTGGGTCCGCCGCCTCGGGAACCTGAGTGAGGAGCCATAGAAGTCCGTTCGTCGGGGTCCGGTGCCGACCGGACCATGTGGTGAGGGCTCCGAGTAGGCACCCCCATGTCCCCGCATGGCGATCCGATTTCGTCGTCCGCGCCGGACGATGCAGGTGAGCGGACTAAGGTCGGTGGTCCGGACCGGACCGCTCAGGACCACACGGAGCCCTGAACGGGGGCGGGGAGAGGAACGCAAGTGACGCCTGAGCCAGAACCGCGGGAATGGTTCGCTGAGCGGCTGAACGAGCTATTAGGACTGGCCAGGCCGCAACGGCTGGAAGACGTTGCTCATGATGCGGCGCGCCGTATCACTCGGCAGGCAAGAGTGGCTGGCCAGGTTCCCAAGCGGTTACCGGACAAGCGGCGGATCAGCGCGTGGAGGACTGGAAAGAACGTCCCGACGGAATCGGCCTTGTTCACCGCTGTGGTCTCGGTTCTGATCGACACTGCGCGACGGCGGAATGTGAACCCACATACAACAACCGAGGGGTTGTTGGACACGGATACCTGGGAGCGGTGGCGCATGGCCGCCATACAAGCCCCGGGCCTCCCTCAACCGCCGACGCAGCGCATCCCCGTCTCTCCCCGCCGTACGTTGATGGCAGAGGCGGATCTCTTACTGCAACTGGGGGTTCACCGAGGCGTTGAGACGGAACCCGAGTGTCTGCTGGCGCCTCTTGGATCGGCGCTACCGCTCTACGTGCCGCGTGACTACGACCGTACGAAACTGTGGGACGCGTTGGATCCGGAACATCCGGTGAACCGCCTCGTCGTCCTGGTCGGAAAGTCCACGACTGGAAAGACGCGTTCCGCAGCAGAGATGGCCCGTCGGCGATTGGGGGACTGGGAGCTCTTCGCCCCTGCTGACGCGGGCGCACTCCTACGGTGGATCGAGGGGGACCCTAGCCCGCGAACAGTCCTGTGGATCGATGAGCTGCGGAACTTCCTTGAGGGCGGTAACGGACCGGCCGTGGCCGTAGCTCTGCGCCGACTTCTAGCGAGCGAGCATCGGGTCGTAGCCATCGGGACGCTCTGGCCGGAAGACTGGCAGACCCACGCCGGTAACGATGTCGAGCCTCACCAGGGCACACCAGCTGTGCGTGAACTGCTGGTCAGGGCGGTTCGCGTGGACGTACCGCCTCAGTTCTCGGCCATGGAGTGGGACCGTGCCAGGGAACAACGGACGCTTGCCTTGGCCGTGGAATCGTGTTCCAGCACAAGGAAGTTGCCGCAATTCCTGGCAGCAACGCCGCATCTCCTGCGGCGCTATGCCGATGCCGATCCCTACTGCAAGGCACTGCTTACTGCGGCGATGGATGCCCGCAGGCTCGGGTATCGCGCTCTGTTCACGTCCGGGTTCCTGGAGCATGCCGCTGGCGGGTACCTCGACGAGCAATCCAGGGCGAATCCGCCCCGTGACTGGTACGCTGGCGCGCTCCGCTACGCCACGACCGAGGTCAAGGGCGCCGTCGCTCCACTGACCCCACTCCGCACCTCCCCAGGCGTCGGACCTGCCGACGGCTTTCAGCTCGCCGACAGCCTGGAGGAACACGCCCGGTCCGCCCGCTCCCAGGTGATCGTGCCCGTCGAAGTATGGGACGCACTGCTCGCCGCAGCCGAAGATGCAGACGACCTGGAGCGCCTCGGTGTGGCCGCACAAAGTCGCGGCTACTACCGGTACATGCATCTCTTCTGCCGCCCTGCCGCAGCTCAGGGACGCGGCATCGCGTCGTATCTCATCATGCGCAATCTCGAGGATCAGGGCCGCGCCGAGGAGGCCCTCGCCTTTCGTAGCGCGGCAGCCGAGGCGGGCGATACCGAGGAGATGGAGCACCTCTCCAGGCACTGGGAGCGGGAGCGCCAGATGGACAAGGCGAAGGAGGTGTGGAGACGGGCCGCAGCAGATGGTGACGCTGCCGCCCAGAACGGCCTGGCCAGTGTGCTGGCCCGTGATGGGGATGTCGCAGCGGCTGAAAGATGGTGGCAGAGGGCAGCAGAGGCGGGCCACCCGCAAGCGATGCGGCATTTAGCGGAGTCATTGGAGACCCGTGGTCTGGGCCGCGACGCCGAGCACTGGTGGCGTAGTGCCGTCGGCGCGGGCGAGTGGTGGGCCGCACATCGGCTTTCTCGCCTGCTAACAGATTCCGGGCGCGCTGATGAAGCAGTTGAGATATGGCGTCCCCGCGCGACCTTGAACGACACGGGAGCCATGGTCGAGCTGGCCCGCGCTCTGGAGGCTGCAGCAGATCCATGTGCAGCTGCGGCGTGGTGGCAGCGAGCGATTGATGCGGGATCGACCAGGGCCGTCTTCGGCCTCCAGAACCTGCTGTTCCGCCACGGCAATACCGAAGACGCATACCGAATCGTCGCACGCGCCATTGCGGCGGGCGACACCGAGGTCATCGAAGAGCTGTGCAAGCGAAACGGAGGAGACATCACCCTGATCAGAGACGTGGAGAGCGGGTTACGGCGAGCCTGCTCCACAGGTAGCCGGGCGGCACGGGAGGTACTCTCCGAGTTCCTGTGCGCCGACGGCCGCACCGACGAAGCTGTGACTCTGTGGCTCCCGGCCGCCGAAGCAGGGGACTTGGCTGCCACGCGCCACCTGATCCGGCTGATGTGGCTGTCCAAGAACCATCGCGAAGTGTAGCGTTGGGAGCACCGCATGGTCGAAGCAGGCGATGGAGCTGCGATGGCGTCGAGGGCGCAGGCCTTCCAGGAAGCCGGTCGCCTGCCAGAAGCCGAGAACTTGCAGCGGCGAGCACTGGAGACGGGCTATTCGGCCAATCCTCCGGTGAACCTGGAGTATCTGCTCAGGATGATGGGGCGGCCCGCCGAGGCCGACCGACTACACGCCTACGGCATCGAACCCGGTGGCCAGACAGCAGCCCCGTGGTGACCTGTGGCGCTGGTGATCGGCCGTCGCACAAGCCGCGATGGCAGCCTGGAGAACGGCGACATCCTGGTCGCGAAGGTAGTTCGGACATGCGAGTCCAGCCTGCTGACCCCTCAGACACCAAAGCCCCTTGGCTCCGCTCCCAGTGACCGGGTTCAAGAGGCCCATATGTAGGCCGTGCGGGACTCGAACCCACAGCCAATGGATTAAGAGTCCTGGAGGGGACCGTCCGGGTGGGTCCGGACGGTCCTTCACGGTCCGAGGGACGCCTGGTCAGGGAGGGTACTGGCTGGTGCGTGATCCATAAGGAACGGGCCTGTGGGGCGCCGTCCGCTCACGCAGATGGCTGCTTCCAGCGGGCCCTGTGCTGCTGCACATACGTGAGTCTGATGCGGTGATCCGGGTGGATCCTTAGAGGTCCGAGACTGTGTCCGGTGAGGGCGTCGACGACGTGAAGGTCGTCTGTGAGGTACCGAGCGCCTCTGTCGAACTGGATGTGGCAGTTCGGACACAGGCAGAGAACGTTCTCGATCCGGTCGGGTCCGTCGTGGGGAGCGCCGAGGGCTTGGATGTGGGCGGCCTCGCTGTACGAGTACGGCGGCGCAGGCAGTTCGATTCGGGTGCCGCAGATCTGGCAGGTGTTGTCGTACCACTCCTTGACCTGGCGGGTGACCCGGGTGTCCCGGTCCTGGCTCTGCACGACGGCGGTTCTGCGTTGGACCGGCATGTCCGGGACATCGGCCGCCGGCTCTCCGACCGGTTCGGTGTCCGCCTCCTGGTCGGACCGCACGGACGGATCGGAGCACACATCTGTGTCTTCGGCGGCCTGCAGCGCTGCGTCCACCTTGGCAAACGGCTCCATCAGTCGGCTGGTGTCCGCCGCGTCGAGCTCCCAGCTGTCAAGGATGGAGCGTCGGACCAGGGTCCAAGCCGCCTCGATCATGCCGTGGTGGATGACCGTCGACGCTTCCGCGGCGGCGAGTGCTGCCGCGATACGAAGCGTATGTTCACCCACACGAAGCGAGAAGGCATCCTGCTGGGGGCCGGGCACCCCTTCCAGATCCCACTCCAGGGACCTGACCGCGTGCCACTTCTCTGCCGCGGCGCCGCTCAACTCCACCCGGCGTGGGCTGCCGACGGCCCAGGCGTATGCATCGGTCAGCGCTGCGGGCGGATCTTCCGGCCCGCCCAACGGGAACGGATCAGTCCTTCGGACCTTGAAGGGAAGGAAGCGCGAGTAGAAGGCGTCGCCGCCGGGCATCTGCGGCCGCTGGTTCCAGGCGGTCTTCGAGACACCCCACAGGACACCCACCATGGGCGGTACACGATCGAGTTCCTCCTGGCCAGGGCGCCGCTTTTGCTTCAGCGGCCTCCCTCCCAGGAAGTTGCTGCCGTCCCACGCCACCCGGAGCGCGCAGTCGAGATCGTCCTGAAGTCGGCACTTACCGCCTGTCGTCCAGTGGAACGGTGATCCGTTCAGCCACGTGCTCGGCAGCATGGAAGCCGCGGTGGCATTCCAGCGTGCGGCGTCCACGGCCTGGAAGAGCTCCGTCACGCGAGCGACGCCGTATCCTCCTTCGATGAATGCGTATCTGTCGTTGATCCGCAGAGCTTCCACCACGGTTCGCTCAAGTGGGGCAGCGGGAGACGTGCTGTCGCCGACAAACGCCGTCCAGACGAGTGGCGGCCGTAGCCCGGGCAGATACGACTGGATTTCCAAGCTGGGCGCGATGGCTGTCGACCACAGTGCGATGGTCGCGGCGTAGACCTCTTCCGCTCCCAGGGCGTCCGACGGGCTCAGCTCACGGGCGAGCTTCCCGATAGGGCCGTACAGGGTGACTCCATCGGTCATCGCACTCTTCTCCTCATGTGGCTGGCTTCGTACCCGGCTTCGGTAATAGTGCCGTGCTTCAGGGCCTTGAGACCGGCCGACCCAGGCACCCCTACGCGACCAGCAGACGTTGGACCGCGATGTCGAGGCCGGGGTGGACTTCCCCCTACGCGGCGCCATCCGTCGAGGGACACGTGCGGCCCATCGGTGAGATAGCGGTGAAGAGCGCTGCCGGTGGTGTTGACGAAGTCTTCGGGGATGGCGTCGACATCGACCCAGCTGACTCGGGCGTGCTTGCGGGGTTCGCGGTTCCCGGGCTCGCCGGTCCACTCGTGAGCGGCGAAGACGACCGTGAGGAAGCTGTTGGGCGCTTCGACGCCCCACGCGCCGTGGATGATGTGGGCTACTTTCAGGGACTCCGGCTTCACGGTCAGGCCGGTCTCCTCGTACAGATCGCGGCCCGCGGTCTCGGTGATGGGCCCACCGGGCTTGCTCTTGCCAACCGGCAGGTCTCCCATGCCCTTTGCGAACTTGGCGTCCTGGCTGCGCTGGAGGAGGGCGACCCTGTTGGTGGCCTTGTCATGGACGATGACGGTGGCGACCAGCAAGGTCCTGGACTCGAAGGCTGGCTTGAGGGCTTTCGGCTGGTCGTCAGCAGCCGACTGCGCCACGGTGGTCCCTTCGTCGGCCGGGGTGTTGGGCATGTTAGGCGAGTACCTCGCGTGCGCGGCGGCTGAGTTCGGCGGAGCCAGGAACTCCCCGGCGCTGGTAGACCGCAAGCGTCGAGCGCACTGCACGAGGTCTAGCAGCCAGCTCTCGCCACGGCCAGGGTCATCCCGACGCTGGAGAAGGGGCAGCGCTGGAAGGCATCCCGCAAGGACGGATTCGACGTGCTCCGGCACACCTTCGTCTCGGTCATCCTCGAAGCGGGCGAATCCGTCGCCACGCTGGCCCGCTGGCTCGGCCACTCCAGCCCGACGATCACACTTGACCACTACGCGCACTTCATGCCGGAGGCTGGTGGCAAGGGGCGTACGGCTGTCGACGCACTGCTCGGTTTGGTTCCCGAGTACGTGCCGGACAGCCTCGCCGGCGCCTGAGAAAACAGATGTACGGGCCCTGTGACGAGCCGCCGGGTGAAGGTTGAGGCGTCACCGCGTCTGCTGAAGGCGGGGGAACGGCGCTTTGTATGAGGAGACCTTTGCCGACGCCGTTCCTTGGACCGTGGCGCGTTAGCCTCCCGCCATGGTTGGTAGAGGGATGCACGGTGCTGCCGTTGAGCAGACGTGGTTCGAACCGACGGTTGAGTTTCGGGCCCAGGTGAAGCACGGGTCCGGAGACGATAGATGGTTCTGGAGATCGGCGGAGTTGTTAGTGCCGCCGCTTCGTGAACCTCTTGGGTCGCAGGGGGAACTTCGTGCGACGCTTCACGTCTACGGTCGGTTGGCTGCATCGATCTTGGAAATCAGGAAGCATGTCGTGCGCGCTCGGGTAACAGGTCATTGGCTGCCGGACGGGGGCACTGCCGTAGCGCACTACGAGTGGCGACGCTCTGGGGAGACGGGTCGACTGATACCTGCGGAGGAACCAGTCGTCCTGTGGATCGGCTGAACTCTGAGACCTACGGTGACCGCTGTTCACCGGCCTGAAGGGCACGGGTGGGGCAGGCACTGCGTCCACCCGGTGTTGGGTTCGGCTCCGACTGATGTCGGCGAAGGTAACGCCCTCCAATTCGCTACTCGTGTGTCGGAGGTTGAGGCGGCGGTTGACACACGCAGAGGGCCGGACCATCGGTCGGGTAGACGGGCCCGCTCCGTGTGGACCGCGGCCCCGCAGTGTCCGCCATCGTCGACGGAGGGGTATGCCCTGATGACGGTCGAGGAGTGCCTCACATGGGAGGCGAAAGGTCGTACGCACCCGACTCGTTCACCATCGAGCTGTCACAGCGGCTGTCGGACGGGAAGTGCGATCCTCCTGATGGAGAGGGTGAGCTGTGCTGCGCACACACGCTTGTCGTGCCCGTTAGGTCACGCTCAGCGACATTTGCTGAAGGTGCTCGGTGGAGCCGCGTCGTACCGCAGGTGCGGGACAGCGGGCGAGGAGGCTGGCGGCCCGCTCCCCAAGGCCGCGCATTCTCCCCACATTCCCCCCAGGACTCCGAAGCGGGCCCGCAGGGCAATTCGCAGGCGTGAAGTTGATCATTTGGGCTGACTTGCTGCCTACAGCCAGTCTCGCCTCTTGAAGATGAAGTACAGGCTCACGCACACCACGCCCATCAGCCCGATCGCGAAGGGGTAGCCGAAGGTCCAGCTCAGTTCGGGCATGGTGTCGAAGTTCATGCCGTAGATGGTGCCGACCAGGGTGGGGGCGAAGAGGATGGCGGCCCAGGAGGAGATCTTCTTGATCTCCTCGTTCTGTTCGAAGCCCGCTTCGGCCAGGGCTCGCATTTCTGCGTTTTGTTGTTGGGTGACCAGGGTGGCGTTCACGGTGAGGATGTCTGCCAGGGCCTGGCGGAAGCCGTCTACTCGTTCGCTGGTGTGGGTGACGTGGTCGGCGACGTCGCGGAGGTAGCGCTGGAGTTCCTCGTCGGTGCCGTACTTGGCGAAGCCTGCCATGAGGGCGTGGAGCATTCCGACCAGGGGGCGGGTGGCGCGCTGGAACTCGACCATTTCGCGGGCGAGTTCGTAGATGCGCCGGGAGACCTCGGGGGCGCCGCTGAAGACCTCGGTCTCGATCTCGTCGATGTCGTTCTGGACGCCCGCGACGACCGGCGCGTAGCCGTCGACCACCGCGTCCAGGATGGCGTACAGGACGGCCTCGGGGCCCAGGCCCAGGAGTTCGGGGTCGTCCTCCATGCGGTGGCGCACCGCGGACAGGTCGGGGGCGGCGCCGTGCCGGACGGTGATGAGGAAGTCGGGGCCGACGAAGACGTGCAGCTCGCCGAAGTCGACCTCCTCGGGGGCGTCGAGGTAGCGGGCGGCGCGCAGGACGACGAAGAGGGTGTCGCCGTACCGCTCCAGCTTCGGGCGCTGGTGGGCCTCCATGGCGTCTTCCACGGCGAGCTCGTGCAGGTCGAACTCGGCGGCCAGGGAGAGGAGTTCGGCCTCCGTGGGGCGGGCGAGGCCGATCCACGCCATGCCGTCGGGGCGGGCGCGCAGCTCGCGGTAGGTCTCGGCGAGCGTGGTGGGTGAGGACACGCGGACGCCGTCGCGGTAGAGGGCGGCCTCCACCACGCTGGGTGCCTGGGGCGCGGTGTGCTCGGGTCGGCGGCGGGGCGGGTCGGCGGCCGGTGGTGTCGCGGGCCGCTCGGGCGTGCGGCGCTCCGCCGCGCGCCGCCAGGAGTGCTTGCGGGTCGACTGCGGGCGGTGTGCTCGTCGCTCCGGGGTCACCGGTGGCCCTTCCTGTCGCCGATACGGTCCTCACGCCTGCGGCCGCGCCTGCGGCCACACCTCCGGCCGTAAGGACCTTGAGCAGGATATATGCGGCAGATGACGCGAGTGTGACCCCGGTGTGCGGTCGCCCTCGGGCCGTGCCGCACCGCCGCCCCGGCTCTCGTACGCGGCCGTTCCCGCCCTTGGCGCGCTGCCGCCCGGCCCGTGCCGCACCGCCGCCCCGGGCCCTGGTGTGCGGCCGTCCCGGGCCTGGCGCGCTGCCGCCCGGGCCGCCGCATTCGGCTGCCGTCCGTGGCCGTGGCGTGCCTCAGCCTCTGGTCGTGGCACGCCCCAGTCCCTGGCCGTGGCGTGCCCCGCCGCCCGGCCCGTGCCGCGCTGCCGCCCCCGGCCCGTGCCGCACCGCCGCCCCGGGCCTCGGCGCGCTGCCGTTCCGGCCGTGGTGCGTCCCGCCCCGGGCCCTGGCCCACCCCCACCCCGGCCCTCGTACGCCCCGCTGCTGCCCGGCCCAGCCCGTGCCGCTCCGCCGCCCCCGGCGTCTCGCGGACCAAACCTGTCCGCAACACCCGCTAGCGTGCGCGCATGACGAAGACCCCGTCGGCGACCCCGTCGGCCCCGGTGCTGAGCCGCCGTGCGCTGAACCGTGCCACCCTCGACCGGCAGCTCCTGCTGCGCCGGGTGCGGATGCCCGCCGTGGACGCGCTCGCTCACCTCGTGGGCCTCCAGGCGCAGAACGTGAAGCCGCCGTACGTCGCGCTCGCCGCCCGGCTCGACGGGTTCGTCCCCGAGGAGCTCTCGGGCCTGATGAGCGACCGCGCGGCCGTGCGGGCCGTCACCATGCGCTCCACCGTGCACACCCTCACCGCCGACGACCTGCTCCTGCTGCGCCCGCTGACGCAGGGCGCGCTGGACCGGGAGCTGCGGACGTTCCGCGCGGGCCTCGGCGGCGTCGACTTGGACCGGCTCGCCGCCGTCGCCCGCGCGTACGTCGAGGACGAGCCGCGCACGCCCGCCCAGCTCCGCGCCGAGCTGGCCCGCCACTGGCCGCGGGCCGACGCGCGGTCGCTCGGCGTCGCCGCCCGCGCCCTCCTGCCGCTGGTCCAGGTCACCCCGCGTGGCCTGTGGCGGCGTAGCGGCCGGGTCGCGCTGACCACGGCCGAGCGCTGGCTGGGCCGCCCGCTCGTGGAGGGGGCCGCGCCCGACGCCGTCGTACCGCGCTACCTCGCCGCCTTCGGGCCCGCCTCCGTACGGGACATGCAGGCCTGGATGGGGCTGACGCGGCTGCGGGACGCCTTCGAGCGGCTGCGGCCCGGACTGCGTACCTTCCGCGACGAGAACGGCGTCGAGCTCTTCGACCTGCCGGACGCGCCCCGGCCGGACCCCGACACCCCGGCGCCCCCGCGCTTCCTGCCCGAGTACGACAACCTCCTGCTGTCCCACGCCGACCGCTCCCGCCTCGACCCCGCCGGGTACAAGGCCCGCACCCGGAAGGTCAACCAGCCCTTCCGCACCTTCCTGGTGGACGGGGCGCTCGCGGGCGTGTGGCGCCTCGACGAGGGCGGGGCGGGCGGCGGCCCGGTCACCGTCGTCGTCGAGCCGTTCGGGGCGCTGACGACGGCGCGGCGCGCGGACGTCGAGGACGAGGCGGTCCGGACGGCGCGCGTGCTCGCCGAGGGCGCGTCCTCGTACGACGTGCGGTTCGGGGCCGTGGTCGACGGCTGAGCCCGCGGTCGGGGCGGGCGGCGCCGCTGCGTAGGGTTTCCGGCATGGAACTGCGGCAGTTGGGCTACTTCGTGACGGTCGCCGAGGAGCTGCACTTCGGGCGGGCCGCGGAGCGGCTGCACATCGTGCAGTCGGCGGTGAGCCAGCAAGTGCGGCGCCTGGAGCGGGAGCTCGGGGCCGAACTGTTCGACCGTGCGCCGCGCCAGGTGCGGCTCACCGCCGCGGGGGAGCGGCTGCTGCCCGAGGCGCGGGCCGTCCTCGCCGCCGCCGAGCGGGCCCGGGCCGCGGTCGGCGCGCGCCCGCCCGGCCTGCGGCTCGGCACCTGCACGGGGCTCGGCGAACACCTGGAGCGCGTGCTCGCCCACTTCGCCGGGCGGGCGCCCGGGGTGCCGGTCGAGCTCGTGTCGACCGGCGCGGGGGAGCGGCTCGCGCGGGTCGCGGACGGGCGCCTCGACGCGGCCTTCGTCCGGGCCGCCGTACCCGTGCCCGGGGTGCGGGTCGTACCGTTGTGGCGCGACCCCCTGGTGGCGGTCGTACCCGCGGGGCACCCGGTGGCCGCGCGCGCCGAGGCCGACCTGACCGACCTGGCGGAGGTGCCCCTCGCGCTCACCGCGCGCCGGGCCAACCCGGCCCTGGTCGACCTCGTCGTCGGCGCCTGTCACACGGCCGGGTTCACACCGGTGCGCGGGCCGGTCGGCGGCTCGCTCCAGGACAACCTCGCGACGATCGGCGCGGGGGCCGCGCCGCTGTGGACCGTCGTGTACGCGTCGCACGCGCGGCTGCTGCGCGGTCCTCGGGTGGCGTTCGTGCCGTTCGCGGCGGAGCTTGCCTTGGAGACGGGGCTCGCGGTCCCGGACGGGGCGCGGCGGGGCGCGGCCCCGCTGGACGGGTTCCTCGCGGCGTGCGAGGCCGCGGCCCGCGATCTCGGTCAGGACTGACGACCCCGGTCACGGCTCGCGATCTCGGTTCGTGATCGTCGCGATCGCGGGCTGCTCCTTGGTCGCGGCGCGCGGGTGGGCTGAACTGGTGTCGTCCCGCAGGGGACACCGAGAGATCGGCTCACCTGGCCGGTAACTCCGGCCGCACGCAAGGGAGTTCAGCATGCCTACCGTCACCGTTCAGCAGGGTCCCCGGGACGTCGAGCTCAAGCGGGAGCTGGTGCGGCGGATCACGGACGCGTTCGTGGACGCGTACGCGATTCCGGCGGAGACCGTCACGGTGTGGATCGAGGAGTACGGGGCCGAGAGCTGGGGGAAGGCGGGCTCTTTGACCGCCGACAAGTAGGACCCGGGGCTTCGGCCCTCGGCCCGCGGCACTCCGTAGGGCGTGGCGCCGTGCGTCCGGTGTCGCGCCGTGGGGGGTTGTCGCGCTGCGCGCTCGTCCTCAAACGCCGGACGGGCTGATGTGTGGCCGGGGCGGTGCGGGGTTCGGCGCGGGGGAGCTACGGCAGCAGCCCCGCCCGCCGTGCCGCCACCACCGCCTCCCACCGCGTGTGGGCGCCCAGCTTGCGCATGGCCGAGCGCAGATAGGCCTTCACCGTCTCGGGGCGCAGGCCCAGGCGCTCCGCGGCCGCGGCGTTGGTGGTGCCCAGGGCCACGCAGGTCAGGACGTCGAGTTCGCGCGGGGTCAGGGCGACCACGGGGGAGTCGCCCGCGGAGGTCAGCGTGGTGCAGACCGCGAGGAGCTCGCGGCGCAGGGCGGGGTCGCAGGTGCGCGCGGCCAGCGCCCGCAGGGCGCCGTGCGCCTCCCGCACCCGCTCCCAGGCGGCCGGGCCCGGCCCGGCCGCCGTGTCCCGCGCGGCCGCCACGAGCGCGCGGGCCTCGTCGCGCACCACGAGGGCCTGTTCGACGTCGCGCGCCGCGGCCACGGCCGCGGCGAGGGTGCGGTCCCCCAGCGGCTGCGCCGTGCGCAGGGCGCCGTACAGCAGGCCGCGCACCCGGCGGCGCACCACGAGCGGAACCGCGAGCACCGAGCGCAGGCCCTCGGCCTCGACGGCGGCGTCGTACTCGTGGCTGATGTGCCGCGAGGAGCTGTAGTCGGTGACGGCGCACGGCCGGGCCAGGGCGAGGGCCTTGCCGCCGAGGCCGTTGCCCACGCGGATGCCGAGGCCGCGCAGGACCTGCGTGCCGGTGCCGCTGAGCTCCGCGATCCGCAGGTGCGGGGCGACGGCGGGGGGCGTGTCGGTGAGCCCGCCGAACGCCACCGGAAGCCCGGTGGCGCGCCGCAGCCGCACCAGCGCGGCCCGTACGTCCCCCGCCTCACCCGCGCCCGCAGCCGTCACGCGCCCGCCCTTTCACCGCACCGCACCCCCGTCCGGGGGTAGTGAGACCCACATCACGAACTCCACGATGGTACGGATGCGGAGTCGGCCGGGGAACGGCCGCGCGCCGGCCGGGTGGACGGCGGGGACCTAGGGAGAGCGGGGCATGCCGATGACGGTGACGGAGACGGGGGGCGCCACGGAGACGTTCCGGGCGGCCCGGGACTTTCTGCTGCGCCACCGCGAGGACTACGCGGCCGCGTACGAGGGCTTCGCCTGGCCGCGCCCGGAGCGGTTCAACTGGGCGCTCGACTGGTTCGACGTCATCGCCGAAGGCAACGACCGCACGGCCCTGCACATCGTCGAGGAGGACGGCTCCGAGGTCCGGCTGACCTTCGCCGAGCTCGCGCGGCGCTCCGCGCGGGCCGCCAACTGGCTGCGCGGGCTCGGCGTCACCGCCGGGGACCGCGTCGTCGTCATGCTCGGCAACCAGGTCGAGCTGTGGGAGGTCGCGCTCGCCGCGATGAAGCTGCGCGCCGTGGTCATCCCGGCGACGCCGCTGCTCGGCGCGGCGGACCTGCGCGACCGCATCGAGCGCGGCCGGGCCCGGCACGTGGTGGTGCGGGCGGAGGACACCGCCAAGTTCGCGGAGGTGCCCGGGGACTACACCCGGATCGTGGTCGGCACGGCCTCAGCCACGCCCGCCGGGGCGGCGGCATCAACTGGGGCCGCCACGTCCGCCGGGGCGACCGAGCCTGCGGGGGCTGCCACGTCGGCCGGGGCCACCGGACCCGCCGGGGCGGTCACGTCGACCGGGGCCGCCACACCCGCCGGGGCGGCGACCTCTGCCGGGGCCACCGCGCCCGCCGAGGCGGCTACGTCGGCCGGGGCGACCGCGCCTGCGGGGGCCGCCGCGCCCGCCGAGGTTGCCACGTCGGCCGGGGCGACCGCGCCCGCCGGGTCCGCCGTACCCACCACGGCCACTGAGCCCGCGGGGTCCGCCGAGCCCGTCACGGCCACCGCGCCCGCAGGGCCCGCCAAGCCCACCGCGCCCGCAGGGCCCGCAGGGCCGACCGCGCCCGTCTGGATCTCGTACGACGGCGTAGACACCGCCCCCGACGCCTTCACCCCCGACGGCGTCACCCTCGCCACCGACCCGCTCATGCTCTACTTCACCTCCGGCACCACCGCCCGGCCCAAGCTCGTCGAGCACACCCATGTGTCGTATCCGGTCGGACACTTGGCGACGATGTACTGGATCGGGCTCAAGCCCGGCGACGTGCATCTGAACATCTCCTCGCCCGGCTGGGCCAAGCACGCCTGGTCGAACCTGTTCGCGCCGTGGAACGCGGAGGCGACCGTCTTCATCCACAACTACACGCGCTTCGACGCGGGCCGTCTGATGCGCGAGATGGACCGTGCGGGCGTCACCAGCTTCTGCGCCCCGCCCACCGTGTGGCGGATGCTCATCCAAGCCGACCTGACCCAGCTCACGACCCCGCCGCGCGAGGTCGTGGCCGCGGGTGAGCCGCTGAACCCCGAGGTCATCGAGCGGGTGCGGAGCGACTGGGGGGTGACCATCCGCGACGGCTTCGGCCAGACGGAGACCGCCGTACAGGTCGCCAACACGCCCGGCCAGCCCCTCAAGCCCGGCTCCATGGGACGCCCCACACCCGGCTTCCGCGTCGTGCTGCTCGACCCGGTGACCGGCGAGCCGGGCGCGGCGGAGGGCGAGGTCGCGCTCGACCTGTCCGCCGCGCCGGTGGGCCTGATGACGGGCTACCACGGCGACCCGGAGCGCACCGCCGAGGCCATGGCGGGCGGCTTCTACCGCACGGGTGACATCGGCGCGCGCGACGCCGAGGGCTATCTGACGTACGTGGGGCGTTCCGACGACGTCTTCAAGGCGTCCGACTACAAGATCTCGCCCTTCGAGCTGGAGAGCGCGCTGCTCGAACACGAGGCGGTCGCGGAGGCCGCCGTCGTGCCCGCGCCCGACCCGGTGCGCCTCGCCGTGCCGAAGGCGTACGTGGTGCTCGCCGAGGGCTACGCGCCGGGGCCCGACACCGCCAAGGCGCTCTTCGCGCACTCGCGCGCGGTCCTCGCGCCCTACAAGCGCCTGCGCCGCCTGGAGTTCGGCGCGCTGCCCAAGACCGTGTCCGGCAAGATCCGCCGCATCGAGCTGCGCGAGGCCACGGCCCAGGGCTCCGACGCCGAGTACCGCGAGGAGGACTTCCGGTGAGCGCCTCCGCTCCCCGAGGCGCCGCGGGTGACCGGGGCGCCGTCGAGCTGTCGTACGCGCACGGCACGGCCTCCGTCCCGCTGCTCGGCGACACCATCGGGCAGAACCTCGACCGGGCCGTCGCCGCCTGGCCCGACCGCGAGGCGCTCGTCGACGTGCCGTCCGGGGCGCGCTGGACGTACGCCGAGTTCGGCGCGGCCGTCGAGCGCCTCGCGCGGGCCCTGATGGGGGCCGGGGTCGTGCGGGGCGACCGGGTCGGGATCTGGGCGGTGAACTGCGCCGAGTGGGTCCTCGTCCAGTACGCGAGCGCGCGCGTGGGCGCCATCATGGTGAACATCAACCCGGCCTACCGCTCCCACGAGGTGGCGTACGTCCTGAAGCAGGCGGGCATCGGTCTGCTCGTCGCCTCGCAGGCGCACAAGAGCAGCGACTACCGCGCGATGGTCGAGCAGGTCCGCGCGGAGTGTCCGGACCTGCGCCGGGTCGTCTACGTCGCGGACGGCTCGTGGGACGACCTGCTCGCCGCCGCCGACGCGGTCACGCCCGCGGAACTCGCCGCCCGCGAGGCCGCCTTGACCTGCGACGACCCGGTGAACATCCAGTACACGTCGGGCACCACGGGCTTCCCCAAAGGGGCCACCCTCTCCCACCACAACATCCTCAACAACGGGTACTGGGTGGGCCGCACCATCGGCTACAGCGAACAGGACCGCATCTGCGTGCCGGTGCCCTTCTACCACTGCTTCGGCATGGTCATGGGCAACCTCGCGGCCACCTCGCACGGGGCGTGCGTCGTCATCCCCGCGCCGTCCTTCGACCCGGTCGCCACCCTGCACGCCGTCGAGCGCGAGCGGTGCACGTCCCTGTACGGCGTGCCGACGATGTTCATCGCGGAGCTGAACCTCGCCGACTTCGCCACGTACGACCTGTCGTCGCTCAGGACCGGGATCATGGCCGGGTCGCCGTGTCCCGTCGAGGTCATGAAGCGGGTCGTCGCCGAGATGCACATGGAGCAGGTCTCCATCTGCTACGGCATGACCGAGACCTCGCCCGTGTCCACGCAGACCCGCATGGACGACGACCTGGAGCGGCGCACCGCCACCGTCGGCCGCGTCCTGCCGCACATCGAGGTCAAGGTCGTCGACCCGGCCACCGGTGTCACCCTGCCGCGCGGCAGCTCGGGCGAGCTGTGCACCCGCGGCTACAGCGTGATGCTCGGCTACTGGCGCGAGCCCGAGCGCACCGCTGACGTCATCGACTCCGGGCGCTGGATGCACACGGGTGACCTCGCGGTCATGCGGGACGACGGGTACGTCCGGATCGTGGGCCGCATCAAGGACATGATCATCCGCGGTGGCGAGAACATCTACCCGCGCGAGATCGAGGAGTTCCTCTACGCCCACCCGAAGATCGCGGACGTCCAGGTGGTCGGGGTACCGGACGAGCGCTACGGAGAGGTGCCCCTGGCCTGCGTGATCCTCCACGAGGGCGTAGAGGGCCTGACCCTCGAAGAACTACGCGCCTTCTGCGAGGGCCGCCTCGCCCACTACAAGGTCCCCGCGTCCCTCCAGATCCTGGACACCTTCCCGATGACGGTCTCCGGAAAGGTACGCAAGGTGGAACTACGCGAGCGCTTCGGCTGACGGGCACAGATCAAGCCCGTCCGGCGTTTGAGGACGAGCCCGCAGGGCGTGGACGTGACGGGTGACTGGGCCGACGGGCGCGGATCAAGCCCGTCCGGCGTTTGAGGACGAGCCCGAAGGGCGAAACCCCCCGCACCCCCTGCCCTGGAAGGGCCTAGGTGGAGAGCGAGGCCGCCGCCCCGTTCAGCGCCACAGGCAACCCGTCCAGCTCAATGCGGAACAACGGCACGCCGAGCTCCGCCGCGCGCTCGCCCGCCTCGGGCGTGAAGTCGGACAGGGCGAAGCACACGCACGTGACCTCGTGGGTGAGCGCGGTGAGCCACGCGCACTCCAGGTCGCGCAGGGACACGGGCCGCGCCGACGGCTCGACGTGCGCGAGGACGCCCCGCGCGGTGAGCCGCGCCCCGGACGGCGCGCGGCCGCCGGAGCCGGGCCCGGCGTCCCGCACGTCCGCGTAGCCGAGCCAGCGCAGATACAGCGCGGCCGTGGTCACGGCGTCGCGCGCGCTGCGCACCGGGACGGGCCGGAACGGGGGCCGGGGCGCGGGCGGGGCCGCGGACAGCGGCGGCTCGGGCGGGGCGAGGCCGGGCCCCGCCGCTGACGCGGCCTCCGTGAGGACCGGGACGCGCAGCACCGCCCCGCACGCGCAGCCGACTTCGGGCTGGGGCCAGTCCGCCGTGCGCCCGCAGGCCCGGCACCGTACGGTCACCCAGTCGTCCGCCCAGCTCCGCTCGGTGACGGGGGTGGCGGCGGCGCCGTACGCGACCGGCGGGACGACGGGCGCGCCGCAGGAGCAGGGGAACGCGGGGGGAGCGTAGGCCTGCTCGTGACGGCACACCGGGCAGTGCACCGGAACCCCGTCCGTCGTCATCTCCCTCACCGCCTCCCTCTCGTCACCCGTGACACCCGGCCGCATCAGCCTGGGCCCATGGTCTTACGGAACGCAACTACCCCGATACGCGATTTTGAGCTTCGGGCCGCTCCAGGACCGTCACTCCCTTGACGGTCCGGCCACCCCGTCCTACATTGTTTCCACATAACAGAATCTAAATTCCGCAATGTGAAAGACCAGCCCACGGCCCGCGAGGCCGGACCACCGCAGGACCGGAATTCACAGCTCACCGCGGGGCGCGACGGGAGCCCGAATCCGCCAGCTGGAGCAGGAGAACCCCATGGCTCGTATGACCGCCGCCCGCGCGGCAGTTGAGATCCTCAAGCGCGAGGGCGTCACCGCCGCCTTCGGCGTGCCGGGTGCCGCGATCAACCCCTTCTACAAGGCGCTGAAGGAGGGCGGCGGCATCGACCACACGCTCGCCCGCCACGTCGAGGGCGCCTCCCACATGGCCGAGGGCTACACCCGGACGAAGCCCGGCAACATCGGCGTCTGCATCGGCACGTCGGGCCCGGCGGGCACCGACATGATCACCGGCCTGTACTCGGCCATCGGCGACTCGATCCCGATCCTGTGCGTCACGGGCCAGGCGCCCACCCACGTGATCCACAAAGAGGACTTCCAGGCCGTCGACATCGCCTCCATCGCCAAGCCGGTGACGAAGATGGCCGTGACGGTCCTGGAGGCCGCCCAGGTCCCCGGCGTCTTCCAACAGGCGTTCCACCTGATGCGCTCAGGACGACCCGGGCCCGTCCTGATCGACCTGCCCATCGACGTCCAGCTCACCGAGATCGAGTTCGACCCGGAGACGTACGCGCCGCTGCCGGTCTACAAGCCCGCCGCGACCCGCGCGCAGGTCGAGAAGGCCATCGGCTTCCTCCTCGCGTCGCAGCGGCCGCTGATCGTCGCGGGCGGCGGCGTCATCAACGCCGACGCCTGCGACCTCCTCGTGGAGTTCGCCGAACTGACGGGCACTCCGGTGATCCCCACCCTCATGGGCTGGGGCGCCATCCCGGACGACCACGAGCTCAACGCGGGCATGGTGGGCCTGCAGACCTCGCACCGCTACGGCAACGCCACCTTCCTGGAGTCGGACTTCGTCCTCGGCATCGGCAACCGCTGGGCCAACCGCCACACCGGCTACAAGCTGGACGTGTACCGCGAGGGCCGCACGTTCGTGCACGTCGACATCGAGCCCACCCAGATCGGCAAGATCTTCGCGCCGGACTACGGCATCGCCTCCGACGCCAAGGCCGCCCTCGCGCTCTTCGTCGAGGTCGCGCGCGAGCTGAAGGCGGCGGGCAGGCTGCCCGACCGCACCGACTGGATCGCCGCCGGGCAGGAGCGCAAGGCCACGCTCCTGCGCCGCACCCACTTCGACGACGTCCCGATCAAGCCGCAGCGCGTGTACGAGGAGATGAACAAGGCCTTCGGCCCCGAGACGCGGTACGTCTCCACGATCGGCCTCTCCCAGATCGCGGGCGCGCAGATGCTGCACGTCTACCAGCCCCGGCACTGGATCAACTGCGGCCAGGCGGGCCCGCTCGGCTGGACCATCCCCGCCGCGCTCGGCGTCGCGAAGGCCGACCCGGACGGCCAGGTCGTCGCGCTCTCCGGCGACTACGACTTCCAGTTCCTCATCGAGGAGCTGGCGGTCGGCGCCCAGCACCGCATCCCGTACGTCCACGTCCTCGTGAACAACTCCTATCTGGGCCTGATCCGCCAGGCCCAAATCGGTCTGGACATCAACTTCCAGGTCAACCTGGAGTTCGAGAACGTCAACTCCCCGGAGCTCGGCGTCTACGGCGTCGACCACGTGAAGGTCGCCGAGGGCCTCGGCTGCAAGGCGATCCGGGTGACCGACCCCAGCGACCTTGCCGCGGCCTTCGAGCAGGCCAAGAAGCTGGCCCAGGAGTTCCGGGTGCCGGTGGTCGTGGAGGCGATCCTGGAGCGGATCACGAACATCTCGATGAGCCGCACGGCCGACATCAGCGACGTGACCGAGTTCGAGGAGGTCGCCACCGAGGCCTGGCACGTCCCGAGCGCGATCAAGACGTTCAAGGCCTGACGTCAGCGTCCCCCGCGCGGGAACGCGCCGCCTGTGCTCGGGAGTCCGGCTCCCGGGCACAGGCCTCCCCGGAGCCCAGGCGGGCGGCGCGCAGCGCCGGGAACGCCGCCGCCACCGCGAGCGTGGCCGCCACGCAGACCAGGCCGCCCACCGTCACCGTGGCGGCGGGCCCGGTGAGTTCCGCGAGGAGGCCGACCGCGGCGTTGCCGAGCGCGGGCGACACCGTGGCCTGCGCCATCCACAAGCTGCTGACGCGGCCCCGGAGTCCGTCGGGCGTGCCGTGCTGGAGCAGCGCCGAGCGCAGCGTCTCGGAGATCAGGTCGCCGAACCCGGCGAGCGCGAGCAGGACGAGCGCGAGCGGCAGCCAGCCGCTGAGCCCCACGCCGGTCAGCGCGGCGCCCCACAGCAGGACGGCGCCGACCAGCGCGTGCCCGCCCGCGCGGGCCGTCCAGCCGCTGGTGGCCGCGCCGACGAGCGCGCCGAACGCGGGCGCCGCGTACAGGAGTCCGACGGCCGCGGGCCCGCCGCCGAACCGCTCGTCGGCCAGGGCCGGGTACAGGGCCTGCGGCATCGTGAAGACCATCGCCGCGGCGTCGATGAGGAGCAGGCCGAGGATCGTGCGGTGGCGCCGCACGAAGCGCAGGCCCTCGGCGAGCGAGCCGAACGCCTGCCGTACGCCCGTGCCCCCGGCGCCGGGGGCCGACGGCACGGGCAGCGGCCTGACGAAGAACAGCGCCGCCGTGAACACCAGGAATCCGGCCGCGTCCACCGCGTAGCACGCGGCGAGTCCGGGGCCGGCGATGAGCGCGCCGCCGATGGCGGGTCCGCCGAGCGCGGCGAGCTGGGTGGAGCCGGAGAGCAGGGCGCCCGCCGCGGCGAGGCGCTCGGTGCCCGCGAGGGCCGGGACCGCGGCCAGCATCGCGGGCCCGCCGAGCCCCGCGAGGAGCCCGGTCGCCGCGGTGGCCGCGTAGATCACCCAGAGCCGGGGCTGCGGCGCGAGCGCGTTGGCCGCGAGCGCGGCGGCCACCAGGGCCAGCGGCAGCCGCGTGGCGATCATCAGCGTACGGCGGTCGCACCGGTCGGCCAGGACCCCGCCGAGGAGGACGCCGACGACCAGGGGAAGCGCCCGGGCCAGGCTCACCAGGCCGATGTGGAGGGACGAGCCGGTCAGGTCGTACACCTGCACCGCGACGGCCACCGAGGTCATCAGGGTGCCGGTCATCGCCCCGAGGAAACCGGCGTAGAGCAGCCGGAAGTCGCGGCTTTCGCGCAGCGGCCCGAGGTCCATGGCGAGGCCGGAGAGACGGGGCATCGAGACTCCAAGCAAGGTGAGGCAACCCTTAGTCGCACTCACTTTGAGGGGCGCGGCGCTTAAAGTCAACAGGTGTGAAGTTCAGTGTGCGGGCCGCGTCTCCAGCGGTCCGCGCGCCTCCGTTAGCCTCGGGGGATGAGCGGAACGACGCGGCGCAGGCCCACCCACCGCAAGGGCCGGGCCACCCTGACCCGGGAGGCGGTGGGGGAGGCCGCGCTCGCCTATCTGGGGGAGCACGGCGCCGCCGCGCTCACCATGCGCTCGCTGGCCGCCGAGCTCGGCGTCTCCGCCCGCGCCCTGTACAACTACGTGGAGGACCGGCGGGACCTGGTCGCGGTCGCCGCCGAGATCTTCCAGGCGACCTGGCGGCCGCCCCGCCTTGACCCGGCCCCCGGCGCCTGGCGCGCCAGCCTGGCCGCCTTCTGCGCGGACCTGCGCGCCCACTACCGCCGCCACCCCGGCATGACCACGCTCGCCCTCGGCGAGAACGTGACGATGGCCGGTCACCCCGTGATGCTCCGCAACGTGGACGCGCTCATCGGCTTCTACGCGGCGCTCGGGCTCACCCCGGCGGACGCCTACCGCGCCTGCATGGAGACCGTGCGCCTGGTCGTCGGCTTCGTGGAGTTCGAGGACGCGCCACGGGACCGTCCCCCGGCCCATCTGGACCCGGGGGACCTCCAGGCGCACCCGCCGCCGTGGCTGCGTACCGAGGAGGGGGACGCGCTGCCTCACCTGGCGGCGGTCGCGGAGCTCGCGCCCGACTCGGCGGACACGCGGTTCGCCTTCGCCGTGGAGGTGTTCACGGACGGCCTCGCCGCCCGGCGGCGCAGCGCGTAGTGCACGGCGAGCGCCAGGACCAGCGGCCCCCACAGGCCCACGGGCAGCACGCAGATCCGGAACAGCAACTCCCAGGCGCCGCTGTCGAACGCGTCGAAGCCGTGGCCGAGGCCGAGGGCGCCGAGCGTGAAGGGCCCGAAGAGCAGGGTCGCGCCGAGGCCGCCCAGGGTCGCGGGGACCAGGGCCACCGCCGGGTGCAGCCGCCGTCCGCCGATCAGTGGCACCCAGGTCGGCGCCACTTCGCCCCAGCCCCGGATCAGCCCGAAGGACAGCAGCGCGAGCGCCTCGGTGAGCAGGCTCAGACCGAAGACGTACGGGACGGAGATCCACAGGCTGCCGATCGAGCCCGTGCCAGCGCCCATGTCGAAGCCGAAGGCGAAGGGGAGCCGCCAGAGGCACTGGGGGAGCAGGACGAGCGGGATGAGGTGGGCCACGCGCTCGGCCCAGCGGGGTACGGGGACTGCGGTCGTCTTCATGCCCCTGAGCATTCCGCGGGGCCGCACGGAGATCGTCCCCGCTCAAGCCGAACCGCCTCCGCCGTGCGGCGGAGGCGGTGGTCGTCCCTGGGGGAGGAGCGGACAGTGCGCGGATTTGAGCCTGTCCGGCGCTTGAGGACGAGGCCGAAGGCCGATCGGCCGGTTCTGGCACGCCCCGCGAGGGACCGCGACGGCCGGGCGACGGCCCCGGTCGGTCCTCCTCTGGTCGAAGGAGCGGGCGGGGCCTTCGCCACCGCACTGGCTCGCCCCGAGCCGCCGCGGTCCTCGTCCCCCCGCGTGCCGTGTGCCACCCCTCATCCGGGCGCACGGCAGCGCGGGATCCGCGCTGGGGGACCGACCTCCCGTCAAGTCCCCGGCGCAGTCTGTGAAGTGATCGTGTGTCAGTCCTCGCGCAGGGCGCGGACCGCGTCCTCCACGCGCTTGCCGTAGTCGGCGTCGGCGGCGTGGAAGTGGGCGAGGTTCTTCTCGACGACGTCCTCGCGGGACACCTGGGACAGACCGCCCGCGATGTTCGCGACCAGGCGGGACTTCTCCTCCTCGGACATCAGCCGGTAGAGCTCACCGGCCTGGAAGAAGTCGTCGTCCTTGGTGTGGGCGGGCGCCTCGTGCGTGCCGGTGTGGCCGGTCACGGCCAGCGGCGCGGAGAGCGGCCTGCCGGTCTCGGCGGGGCCGTCGTAGGAGTTGGGCTCGTAGTTCTTGCGCTCGCGGCCGTAGGCGTTGGTGGCCATGAAGCCGTCGCGGCCGTAGTTGTCCGCGGTGGTCGCCTTCGGCGCGTTCACCGCGAGCTGGGTGTGGTTGACGCCCAGGCGGTAGCGGTGCGCGTCGGCGTACGCGAACAGTCGGCCCTGGAGCATCTTGTCCGGCGAGGGGCCGATGCCCGGCACGAAGTTGTTCGGCGAGAAGGCGGCCTGCTCGACCTCGGCGAAGACGTTGTCGGGGTTGCGGTCGAGGACCAGGCGGCCCACGCGCTGGAGCGGGTAGTCGCCGTGCGGCCACACCTTCGTCAGGTCGAAGGGGTTGAAGCGGTAGTGCGCCGCGTCCGCCGCGGGCATGAGCTGCACGTGCAGCGTCCAGGACGGGTTCACACCGCGCTCGATGGCCTGGAGCAGGTCCGTCTGGTGGGAGTTGGGGTCCTTGCCCGCGATCTCGGCGGCCTGCTCGGAGGACAGGCTGCGGATGCCCTGGTTCGTCTTGAAGTGGTACTTGACGAAGAAGGCCTCGCCCTGGGCGTTGGTCCACTGGTAGGTGTGCGAGCCGTAGCCGTTCATGTGCCGGTACGAGGCGGGGATGCCGCGGTCGCCCATCAGCCAGGTCACCTGGTGCGTGGCCTCGGGGGCGTGCGCCCAGAAGTCCCAGACGTTGTCCGGCTCCTGCTTGCCCGTGAACGGGTCGCGCTTCTGCGAGTGGATGAAGTCGGGGAATTTCAGCGGGTCCTTGATGAAGAAGACCGGCGTGTTGTTGCCGACGAGGTCGTAGTTGCCCTCCTCGGTGTAGAACTTCACGGCGAAGCCGCGCGGGTCGCGGACGGCGTCGGCGCCGCCGAGGCTGTCGGCCACGGTCGAGAAGCGCAGGAACACCTCGGTGCGCTTGCCGACCTCGTTGAGGAAGTCGGCGTGGGTGAAGCCGGTGACGTCGTCGGTCACCTCGAAGTAGCCGTACGCGCCCGAGCCGCGGGCGTGCACCACGCGCTCCGGGATGCGCTCGCGGTTGAAGCGGGCGAGCTTCTCCAGGAGGTGCTGGTCCTGGAGGAGGAGCGGGCCGCCGACGCCTGCGGTGGCGGAGTTCTGGTTGTCGGCGACAGGGGCGCCGGACTCGGTGGTGAGCACGCGCTTCGGCATGGTGGTAGGTCGGCCTTCCGTGCAGGACTGCATGGGCTGCTGAGGTGACGCGAGCGTAGGGACGCCGGATCCATCGCGTCAACAGTTTGTTGAAGTTCGAGGTGGGGTGGGGTTCCGGGCCGCGGCGGCGCTTGGGCGCGACAGGGCAGGTGTCAGCGCCGCCACGGCCCGGAAGTCTGGGTTGCCTCAGGCGGCGGGGCCGCCGGAGAGCCGCTCGACGGAGCGGAGCAGCGCGGAGTGGTCGAGGCCGCCGTCGCCCTGGGCGCGCAGGCTGGCGACGAGCTGGGCCACCACGGCGCCGACGGGCAGCGCGGCGCCGACGTTGCGGGCGGCGTCCGTGACGATGCCCATGTCCTTGTGGTGCAGGTCGATGCGGAAGCCCGGCTTGAAGTCCCGGTTCAGGAAGTTGTCCTTCTTGCGGGTCAGGACGGTCGACCCGGCGAGCCCGCCGCCCAGCACGTCGAGGGCCGCGGCCAGGTCCACGCCGGACTTCTCCAGGAAGACCACGGCCTCGGCGCAGGCCTGGATGTTGACCGCGACGATGAGCTGGTTGGCGGCCTTCACGGTCTGGCCCGAGCCGTGCGGGCCGCACCGTACGACGGTCTTGCCGAGGGCGTCGAACAGCGGCTTGGCCGCGTCGAAGTCCGCCTGCTCGCCGCCGACCATGATGGACAGGACGGCCTCGATCGCTCCGGCCTCGCCGCCGGAGACCGGGGCGTCGAGCACCCGGATCCCCTTGGCCGCGGCGGCCTTCGCGAGGTCCACGGAGGTCTGCGGGGTGATCGACGACATGTCGATGAGCAGCGCGCCGGACCTGGCGTTCTCCAGGATGCCGTCGGGGCCGTAGGCGATGGCCTCGACCTGCGGCGACGCGGGCACCATCGTCACGATGACGTCGGCGTCGCGGACGGCCTCGGCGATCGAGGCGGCCGCGGTGCCGCCCGCGGCGGCGAGCCGGTCCAGCTTGTCCTGCTCCAGGGTGTAGCCGGTGACGGGGTAACCGGCCTTGATCAGGTTCTCGGACATGGGCGATCCCATGATCCCGAGTCCGATCCACGCGACCTTGGGGAGCGTGCTCATGAGGGACCTCTCTAACTACGTTGGTGCGTACGTGAGTTGCCTGCTCAGCGCGGAGCTCGGACCCCGGCCGGGAGCCAGTCGAAGGACGCGTGGCTCGGCCGGTCGCCGGGCTTGTACTCCAGGCCGAACCGGCCCTCGTACCCGGCCTCGCGCAGCTGGTCGAGCAGCTCCTCCAGGGGGAGCGACCCGGTGCCGGGGGCGCCGCGCCCCGGGTTGTCGGCGATCTGCACGTGGGCCGTCTTGTCGGCGTACGCGGCGATCACCCGCGGCAGGTCCTCTCCGTTCATGGAGAGGTGGTACAGGTCCATGAGGAACTTCGCGTTGCCGAGCCCGGTGGCCTCGTTGACCTTGTCCACGACCTCGATGGCCTTGGGGGCGCTGACGATCGGGCAGCGCGGCGACTCGGGGGCGTTCAGCGCCTCGATCAGCAGCACCGCGCCCACGCGGTCGGCGGCGCGGGCGGCGAGGACCAGGTTCTCCAGGGCGAGTTCGTCCTGGGCGGCCGGGTCGACGCCGTCGACGCGGTTGCCGTACAGGGCGTTGAGCGCCGTGCAGCCGAGGGAGGCGGCGAAGTCCGCGGCGACGTCGACGTTCGCGCGGAACTTCTCGCTCTCCTCGCCGGGGATCGACAGGGCGCCCCGGTCGGGGCCCGGCAGTTGCCCGGCGTAGAAGTTCAGGCCCACCAGCTGGACGCCCGCGTCCTCGATCGCCTGCTTCAGGGCGTCGAGCTCGGAGTGCTCGGGGGTGGGGGTCTCGACCCAGGGCCACCACAGCTCGACGGCCTTGAACCCCGCCGCGGCGGCGGCCGCGGGGCGCTCCAGGAGCGGGAGCTCGGTGAAGAGGATCGACAGGTTCACATCGAAGCGCTGGTCGGAGAATCCCATGGGGCTTCCGCGCTCCTTCCGTAGTGCCGTGGCCGGGGCGCGGTGGGGCCGGGTGCCGTGGCCGCAGCGCCGAAGGCTGATTTCGTATAGCGGAAGTTCGTTTCTGCTTGATGGAAGACTGCCTCCGTTCCGTGGAAGCTGTCAAGAGGGGCTGCCGCGGATTCCGGAGTCCGAAGTAGGTTGAGCCCGTGCGATTGAGAGTGGAGTTCACGACCGAGCCCTTCGATCTGGACGAGGCGCCCCCGCACGCGGTGGTCGCCCGCGAGGTGGTCCAGGGGGCGGGCCTCGACGCCGTGGACGTCGGTCCGTTCGGCAACACCGCGGAGGGCGACGCCGACGCCGTGCTCGCCGCGGTCGACGCGATGCTGCGCCGCTCCCTGAAGGCGGGCGCCACCCGCGTCTCCCTCCAGGTGAACGTCCTCGGCGCCGGAGAGGGGGAGGGCTGATGCCGGGGCTCGCCGACGACCCCTTCGCCCTCGCGGTGAAGCCGCTGGTGGACGCGATGGGCGGGCGCATGCTGGCCCCCGAGGAGGCGGGCGAGGACGACGTCGTGCTCGCCTGGGAGGGGCGGGACGTCGTGGCCGTGCGGCTGCCGCAGCTCGCCGAGTCCCTGGACCACATCCTGCTCGCCCTGGAGCGCAAGCACGGCCCCCTCGCGGACCTCGACCGCAAGGCGAAGCAGGAGGTCGTGCGGATGCTGGAGTCGCGCGGCGCCTTCGCTGTGCGCCATGGCGTGGAGACGGTCGCCACGGCGATCGGCGTGAGCAGGTTTACGGTCTACAACTACCTGAATCGCTCCACGTAGCCACACGCCGGACGGGCTCTTACGAGCCCGTCCGGCGTGTGAGGACGAGGCGCGAAGCGCCGATGAAGCCGCGCCCCCCTGGCCCGGGGTCTTTGTTAACCAAAGTTTTCAACAAAGTGTTGACGTCGACTTTCGGACGGCGTTAGCTATGCGCAGCCCGTCCAGCACAAAGGCCCCGGAGGCCCCCGTGACTTCGAGCACCAAGACGCCGGGCCTGGCCCGGTTCAACGCCCTCGACGAGGCCGCGGCGCGCACCGCACTCCACGAGGCCTGCGCCTCGACCGCCTGGGGCGACGCGATCCTGGCCCGGCGCCCCTTCGCCACCGCCGAAGACCTGTACGCCGCGAGCGACGCCGCCACGGCCGAGCTGACCGCGGCCGACCTGGCCGAGGCGATGGCGGGGCACCCGCCGATCGGCCGCCCGAAGCCGGGCGACCCGACCTCGTCCCGCGAGCAGCGGGGCATGGCCGGGGCGTCCGCGGAGCTCAAGGCCGAGATGCTCGAACTCAACCTGGCCTACCAGGACAGGTTCGGCCATGTCTTCCTCATCTGCGCCACCGGCAGGAGCGGGGAGCAGATGCGGGACGCGGTCCGGGACCGGATCGGCAACACGCCCGAGCGCGAACGCGAGATCGTCCGCGCCGAGCTGGGCAAGATCAACCGGATCCGCCTCGCCCGCATCGTCGACGTCGTTGAAGAGGACTGACGCAGCATGAGCACAAGCACCACGGCCTCGGTGTCCACGCACATCCTGGACACCTCGGTCGGCCGCCCGGCCGCGGCGGTCGCCGTCCAGCTCTCCGCCCGCGGCGGGGGAGGCGCGGACTGGCGGGAGCTCGGCGGTTCGGTGACCGACGCGGACGGGCGCTGCAAGGACCTCCCGGCGCTGCCGGAGGGCACCACCCATGTGCGCCTCGACTTCGCCGTCGAGCCGTACTTCCTGAGCAAGCAAGCCAAGCAAGCCGAGGCGCAGCAGGACGCCCCCGCGAATCGGGACAGCGGTGCGTTCTTTCCAGAGGTAGGGATCACGTTCGCCGTCGAGCCCGGCGAGCACTACCACGTACCGCTGCTGCTCAACCCGTTCGGCTACTCCGTATATCGAGGGAGCTAGCAGATGGTCGACTCTTCCCGCCACGCCCGCCCTGTGGTCCTGGGACAGAACCAGTACGGCAAGGCCGAGAACCGAGTCGTAAAGATCACGCGGGACGGCGACACCCACCACATCAAGGACCTGAACGTCTCCGTCGCCCTCTCCGGCGACCTGGACGACGTCCACTACAACGGCTCGAACGCCAACTGCCTGCCGACGGACACCACGAAGAACACCTGCTTCGCCTTCGCCAAGGAACACGGCATCGAGTCCGCCGAGGCCTACGGCATCCACCTCGCCCGGCACTTCGTGGACAGCCAGCCCTCCATCCACCGGGCGCGCATCCGCATCGAGGAGTACTCCTGGGAGCGCATCGCCGCTTCCGACAGCAACTCGAAGTTCATCGGCGCCGACGAGGTCAAGCACTCCTTCGTGCGCAAGGGCCAGGAGACCCGCCTCGCTCAAATCACGTATGACGGCGCGGACTTCGAGGTGCTCAGCGGTCTGAAGGACCTGACCGTCATGAACACCACGAACTCGGAGTTCTGGGGCTACATCAAGGACAAGTACACGACGCTCAAGGAGGACTACGACCGCATCCTCGCCACGTCCCTGTCGACGTGGTGGCGGTACACCTGGACGAGCGACGACCAGCGCGCGCCCAGCTGGAACAAGTCCTACGAGCAGGCGAAGAAGCACATCCTCCAGGCCTTCGTGGAGACGTACTCCCTCTCGCTCCAGCAGACGCTCTACCAAATGGGCTCGCGGGTCATCAACAACCGCGGCGAGATCGACGAGATCCGCTTCTCCGCGCCCAACAAGCACCACTTCCGCCAGGACCTCTCCTTCTGCGGCCTCGACAACGACGCCAAGGACGGCGCGGTCTACTACGCCGCGGACCGTCCCTACGGCCTCATCGAGGCCACGATCCTGCGCGACGGCGCCGAGGCCAAGATCCCGGTCGACATGACCAACCTCTGACGCGGGACGCGCGCCCCGCCCGCCGCAGGGGCGGGGCGCGCCACACCGGAGGGAACGACAGCTATGGCACAGCCTGCCGAAGGGCCGACCGACGGCCCGTGTTCCACCCCGCCGGACGCATGCCACCCGGTGGATGAGAAGCTCCACGTCTCGCGGCTCGTCCCCGCCGCGCTCCAGCACATCGCCGCCATGTACGCGGGTGTCGTCACCCCTCCGCTCATCATCGGGCAGGCCGTCGGCCTCGACGCCGCCGCGCAGACCCGGCTCATCGCGGCCGGTCTGCTCATCGCCGGACTCGCCACGCTCCTGCAGACGCTCGGCGTCAAAGGCGTCGTCGGCAACCGGCTGCCGTTCGTCAACGCGGCCTCCTCCGCGGGCATCGCGCCGATGCTCGCCATCGCTGAGACCAACGCCACGGGCCACCAACTCCCCGCGATCTACGGCGCGGTGATGGTCGCCGGGCTCTTCTGCCTCGTCGTCGGACCGTTCTTCGGGCGGCTCCTGCGGTTCTTCCCGCCGCTGGTCACCGGCGTCGTCATCACGCTCATCGGGGTCACGCTCATGCCGGTGCCCGTCGGCTGGGCCCAGGGCGGCGACAAGGAGGCCGCCGACTTCGGCGACATGCGCTACCTCGCGCTCGCCGCGTTCACGCTCGTGGTGATCCTGCTCTTCCAGCGGTTCGCGCGCGGCTTCTTCAAGCAAGTGGCCCTGCTCATGGGCCTGTTGATCGGCACGCTCGCGGCGGTGCCGTTCGGGCTCGCGGACTTCTCCGCGCTGCGGTCCGCGCCGGTCGCGGCCCTGCCCACGCCCTTCGCCGCGGGAGCGCCGGAGTTCCAGCCCGCGGCGATCCTCTCGCTGTGCATCGTGATGCTCGTCCTCATGACCGAGTCCAGCGCGGGCATGCTCGCGCTCGGCGAGATCTGCGAGCGCAGGACCGACGGCGCCACCATCACCCGGGGCCTGCGCACCGACGGCGTCGCCACCCTCGTCGGACCCGTCTTCGGCGGCTTTCCGACCTCGGCCTTCGCCCAGAACGTGGGCGTGGTCTCGCTGACCCGGGTGCGCAGCCGCTACGTCGTCGCCGTGGCGGGCGGCGCCCTGATCGTGCTCGGCGCCTTCCCCGTGCTCGGCGCGGTCGTCAGCCTCGTACCGATGCCGGTGCTCGGCGGCGCGGGCATCGTGCTCTTCGGCTCCATCGCGGTCAGCGGCATCCGCACGCTGTCCGAGGCGGGCCTCGACGACAGCTCCAACATCGTCCTGGTCGCGGTGGCGCTCGGCGCGGGCATCATCCCGCTCGCCGCGCCCACCTTCTACGCCGACTTCCCGGCCTGGGCGCAGACCGTGCTCGGCTCGGGGATCAGCGCGGGCGCGCTGGTCGCCGTCGCGCTGAACCTGTTCTTCCACCATCTCGGCACCCGTGACAGCGCGCACAGCGAGGTCGCGGCACTCAAATCCCCCTAGGGTCCTGCCGTGCCCGACCCACCGCCACCCACCCGAGAAGGACGCACCATGGCACCTTCGGCAGCCCCGCAGCGCACCGTCATCGAGAACGTCGCGATCGCGACCGTCGACGCCGAGGACACCGAGTACGCCTCCGGCCACCTCGTCGTCGCCGGGAACCGGATCGAGTCCCTCGGCGCCGGAAAGGCCCCCGAGGGCCTGGAGAACGTCGTACGCCGGATCGATGGCACCGGACACCTCGCCACGCCCGGCCTGATCAACACGCACCACCACTTCTACCAGTGGATCACCCGCGGCCTCGCCACCGACCACAACCTCTTCGACTGGCTGGTCGCGCTGTACCCGACGTGGGCGCGCATCGACGAGGACATGGTCCGCGCCGCCGCCCGCGGCTCCCTCGCGATGATGGCCCGCGGCGGCGTCACCACCGCCATGGACCACCACTACGTGTACCCGAAGGGCTCCGGCGACCTGTCCGGCGCCGTCATCGGGGCGGCCCGCGACATGGGCGTGCGCTTCACCCTCGCCCGCGGCTCCATGGACCGCAGCGAGAAGGACGGCGGCCTGCCGCCGGACTTCGCCGTGGAGAGCCTGGAGGGTGCGCTCGCGGCCACCGAGGAGACCGTGGGGGCGCACCACGACGCGTCCTTCGACGCCATGACGCAGGTCGCCGTCGCGCCCTGCTCGCCCTTCTCCGTCTCTACTGAACTCATGGCGCAGGGCGCCGAGTTGGCCCGCCGTCTGGGGGTGCGGCTGCACACGCACGGCAGTGAGACGGTGGAGGAGGAGAAGTTCTGCCACGAGCTGTTCGGCAAGGGGCCGACGGACTACTTCGAGTCCACGGGCTGGCTGGGCGACGACGTGTGGATGGCGCACTGCGTCCACATGAACGACTCCGACATCGCCGCCTTCGCCAGGACCGGCACGGGCGTGGCCCACTGCCCGTCCTCCAACGCCCGGCTCGCGGCGGGCATCGCCCGCGTCCCCGACCTGCTCGCCGCCGGGGTGCCCGTCGGGCTCGGCGTGGACGGCACCGCCTCCAACGAGTCCGGCGAGCTCCACACCGAGCTGCGCAACGCCCTGCTCATCAACCGGCTCGGCGCCCACAAGGAAGCCGCCCTGAACGCCCGTCAGGCCCTGCGCCTCGGCACCTACGGAGGCGCGCAGGTGCTCGGCCGCGCGAGCCAGATCGGCTCCCTGGAGGCGGGCAAGCTCGCCGACCTGGTCCTGTGGAAGATCGACGGCATCGGACACTCCACGATCGCCGACCCGGTCACCGCACTCGTCTTCGGCGCCGCCGCGCCGGTGACCCTCTCCCTCGTCGACGGCGAGCCGGTGGTCGAGCACGGCCGTCTGCTGACGGCCGACGAGGACGCCATTGCCCGCGCCGCGCGGGACGAGGCCCAGCGACTCGCGCGCATCACCGCGGAGCGCTGACCGCGCGGGCGAGCGCAGACGTCCGGCTGAGGGGGACGGCCCTCAGCCGGCGCCCGTGGACCCGAGCGGGGTCCGCGGGGCACTGTGGCCGGGGGCGCGCACGGCGTGCGCGCCCCCGGACCCTCATCTCCTCCCTGTTCCACTGCACCGCCTCCCTGATACCCGCGTCACCCGGTGACGTGTAACCGACCGGAGGGTCCGCCGTGGCCAAGCCAAGTTCCCGCAAGGACGCAGCGACTGCCGCTGCGCAGCACCCAGTTGACGAGCGCCTCCCCGCGCTCAAGATGGCCACCACCGGCCTTCAGCACGTCGCCGCGATGTACGCGGGCGTCGTGGCGCCGCCGCTGATCGTCGGCGCGGCGGTGGGCCTGTCCGCCACCGAGCTGACCTTCCTCACCGGGGCCTGTCTGTTCACCGCGGGCCTGGCCACGTTCCTGCAGACCCTCGGCGTCTGGAACATCGGCGCCCGCCTTCCCTTCGTCAACGGCGTGACCTTCGCGGGTGTCGCGCCGATGCTCGCCGTGGTGGACTCCACCAAGGACAAGGACGACGCGCTGCCCGTCATCTTCGGCGCGGTGATCGTCGCCGGGATCCTCGGCTTCGTCGCAGCCCCGTTCTTCTCCAAGGCGGTCCGCTTCTTCCCGCCCGTCGTCACGGGCACGGTCATTACCCTCATCGGCATCTCCCTGATGCCGGTGGCCTTCGGCTGGGCCCAGGGCCCGAACCCCGCGGCCGACGACTACGGTTCGCGGAAGTTCCTGGCCCTCGCGGGCATCACGCTGCTGATCGTGCTGCTGCTGCGCCGGTTCACGCGCGGCTTCGTCAAGCAGATCGCCGTCCTGCTCGGCCTGGTCGTCGGCACGCTCGTGGCGATCCCGTTCGGCGTGACGGACTTCGACCCGGTCACGCAGGCGGACGTGGTCGGCTTCCCGACGCCGTTCCACTTCGGCGCCCCGCAGTTCACGGCGGCCGCGATCGTCTCCCTGTGCGTCGTCATGGTCGTCTCCATGACGGAGTCCACGGCCGACATGCTCGCGCTCGGCGAGATCGTCGACCGGCCCGCCGACGAGAAGACCATCGCGGCGGGCCTGCGCGCCGACACCCTCGGCTCGGCGGTCAGCCCGCTGTTCAACGGCTTCATGTGCAGCGCCTTCGCGCAGAACATCGGCCTGGTGGCGATGACCAAGATCCGCAGCCGCTACGTCGTGGCGACCGGCGGCGGCTTCCTCGTCCTGATGGGCCTGTGCCCGATGGCGGCCTCGCTGATCGCGGTCGTGCCCCGGCCGGTCCTCGGCGGCGCGGGCGTCGTCCTGTTCGGCTCGGTGGCCGCCAGCGGCATCCAGACCCTGGTCAAGGCGGGCCTGGACAAGGACAACAACGTCCTGATCGTCGCGGTGTCCCTCGCCGTCGGCCTGATCCCGATCTCGGCGCCGGAGTTCTACCACGCGTTCCCGGAGACCGCGAGGATCATCCTGGACTCCGGCATCTCCACGGGCTGCGTCGCCGCGGTGGTCCTCAACCTCCTCTTCAACCACATCGGCAGCGGCCGCGAGGACGACGAGGTCACCGCCCCGATGGAACCCGGCGACGAGATCTCGGAGTCCCGGGTCCCCAAGCGGGCGACCGCACACTGACCGCCCGGCGCCGGGGCGGCGCCCCGCCCCCTCAGCGCCCCAGCTCGGCGAGCGCGGCCACCACCGGCTCGGGGTCGAGCGGGCCGACGTGCGAGGCCGTCGGGAAGTTCCGTACGCGGAAGGGGTTGCCGGGCGTCCGCTCGTCCGCGGCGGCGATCATGAGGTCCTGGAGCGCCGGGGTGATGAGGCGGTCCTTGCCGAAGCGCAGATACGTGCGCGGCACCCGGCCCCAGGTCCCGGCCCCGCCGACGGCGCGGTCGGTGGCCACCCGGTCCGACTCGTCGGGCTGGAGCCCGGCGAGCACGTTCCGGAAGGCGGCGTCGGGGTAGTCCGCGCAGACCATCTCCTTGAACAGCGCGAGGTCCTTGGCGTCGCCGGTGCGGAGGTTGAGCCGGATCACCCCCAGGGTGGCCGGGTCGCCGATGACCTGTTCGTCGGGCACGATCGCGTCGGCGGCCTCGGGGGTGCCCATGCAGGCGGCGATGGTGGGGAAGGCGGGGGCCGGGCAGTACGCCGCCATGTAGACGAGGTGCTCCAGGAGTTCGGGCACGGCGTCGGCGACCCGGCTGACGGAGACGCCGCCCATGCTGTGCCCGACGAGCACCACCTTGCCGCCGCGCGCGTGGCGGGCCGCCCGGCGCACGACGCCGGTGACCCGCCGCTCGAAGTCGTCGAGTCCGATCCGCCCGAGCGGCGTCGGCTCGGTGGCGAACGCCGCCAGGTCCTGTGTCTGGTAGGAGGCGGGAAGGTACGCCTCCGCCCCGTGGTAGGGCTGGTCCACCGCGATGACGCGGTGCCCGCGCAGGGTCAACTCCCGGGCGATGGGGGCCCAGAAGGCGCCCGCGCTGTTGGTGCCGTGCACCAGGACGTAGGTGCGCGCGGCGGTGGTCGCGCCCGCGGCGGGCCCGGCCGCCGTGAGCCCTAGCGCCACGGCGCCCGTGGCCGCGCCGATACCGCCGCGCAGGATGTTCCTCCGGTCAGTCATGGTCGCGAACGTAGACAGTCCGGACGGGTGCCGACAAGAGCCTTTGGGGCAGATGTGGCGCGAGGTGCGCGCGGCCCCCCACGGACCGTGCGCACCCCGCGCCCCGCGGCGGGGCGTTGCTCAGCGGTCGATGCGGTACGACTCGCCGTAGACCTTCCAGGCCAGCGGCGGGTCCAGGTTCAGGTTCTTCTTGTTGAGGAAGACGCGCTGGGCGGTGTCCACGCGGCTGGTGTCCTCGTGGGCTTCCTCCTGCTTCATGGCCCAGACGCGGGCGTCGAGGAAGGCGTGGAGGTACTTGGTCTCGTCGCCGCCCTGCGCCGGGGGCTTGGCGGTGCGCAGGGCGCGCTTGCGGATGCTGCTGAAGCTGGTGCTGTCGCCGCCGTCGCCGTGCATGACGATCGCGTCGTAGTACGCGAACTGGCCGAGCGCGCCGATGCCGTCGGCCTTGCCCTGCTTGACGGCCGGGTTGAAGTAGACGCGGTCGCGCTCGTCGTTCTGCGCCTGCTGGAAGGCCGGGTCCTTGGCGGCCTTCTCCCAGTCCTTGGTGTAGTTGGGGTCCAGGCCCGCGTGCGAGTCGGAGCCGTTCACGCGGCGCAGCGCGGGCAGGTACTTCTCCAGGACGTTGCCGGGCTTGCGCTTGGCGTAGAGCTCGACGAGGTCGAGCATGTCGCCGGTGCCGGAACAGAAGCCGATGATCCCCGCGGTGTAGCCGCGCTTGTCACCGATGTCCTCGATGTACTTGTACTGCGCCTTCCAGTCGAGCGAGGAGTTCTCCGCGCTGGAGACCAGCTTCATGGCGATCTCCTTCTTCGCCGGGTCGTCCAGGCCGACGGCGGCGGAGCTCGCGGGGGCGGTGGCGCGGGGCGCGGGCGCGGCGCCCGCGGTCTGGGTGGCTATCAGGGGGCTCGCTATCAGGGCGGCGCCGATCAGGCCGATGACGGTGCGCCGCGTGCTGGTGCGGTGGGGGGTGGGGTGGGAGTGCAACGGAACCTCCAAAGGGGGGGAGTTCGTGGTGCCGTGCGGGGCCGTGCTTTGTTAGGAAGGTTTCCTACCAGAAATCGAAGATGACGTATACCCGTCAAGCACAGTCCAGTGCGCGGCCCCGTGCGCGGCCCGGCGCGCCGCCAGTGCGCCGCCGGGGCGCGTCCGGCGCGCCCCCGGTCCGCCGCCCGGCCCGGCCCGCTTCGCGGCACAGGAGTCACGGCGGTCCCTCAAGGCGGCACGAGCGCGTGTCCCAGAGGGCCCAGGAGCACGCTCGTACATGGCCGGTCATCGCCCTAGTCGCTGCTCACGCTGGTCCGTACGATCCCAACACCCTCAGCCTCCGCTCATCGCACGCCGACCGGTCGCCGACCCGTGAGCGGACCGCGTGAGCGGGCCCGTGCGATGGCTGAGTCAGTTCCTCCCAGCACACGCTCCATCCCCCACCTCGCGGCGGCACGCCCTGCGTGCGTGCCGTCACGGGCCGAAGCACTCGATGGGAGAACCACGAACATGTCCGCTGCACTGCTCGCCGGTGGCGCCCTCGCCACCCTGCTCGCCGCGGGTCTGCCCGCTCACGACCCGACCGAGATCAGTGACCCGCCGCCCGACAAGATCGTGATCGAGATCGCGACCGTGAACGGCTCGGGCTGCCCCAGAGGGACGGCGGCCGTCGCCGTCTCCGAGGACAACACGGCGTTCACCGTCACCTACAGCGACTACCTCGCCCAGGCGGGCGGCAGCTCCGCCCCCACGGCGTTCCGCAAGAACTGCCAGCTCAGCCTGATCGTGCACGTCCCGCAGGGCTTCACCTACGCGATCGCGAGCGCCGACTACCGCGGCTTCGCCTCGCTGGAGCGGGGCGCCAAGGGCACCGAGAAGGCCTCGTACTACTTCCAGGGCTCGCCGGACACCGGTGCCAAGTCCCACGCCTTCTCCGGCCCGGTCGCGGACAACTGGCAGGCCACCGACGAGACCGAGGTCACCCAGCTGGTCTGGGCGCCCTGCGGCAAGAAGCGCAACTTCAACATCAACACCGAGCTGCGGGTGGACGTCGGCACCTCGGACCGCACCAAGACCAGCTTCATGACGATGGACTCCACCGACGGGGCCATCAGCACGATCTACCGCGTGAAGTGGAAGGAGTGCCCGCGCTGATCCGGCTCGGCTGAGGTGCTGACCAGCTAGTTCCTGGTGAGGGGGCCGTGCCTCCGGCGGGGCCGACCGCCGTCCGGAGGCGCGGCGACGGGCCCCGCGTCAGCGGGTCCCGTCGAGTACGTCGCGCACCTTCTTCGCGATCGCGTACGTGTCTCCGGTGGGGGCCACGGCGAGGCGTCCGGGGTCGCGGAGCCACCGGTCCTCCAGGGCGAACCAGTCGACGCTCTCCGGCGCGCGGCCCTCGTCCAGGGCGGCCCGCAGCGTGTCGAAGTACGTCGTCCAGCGCAGCCGGTACAGGCCGCCGACGAGGCCCGCCCACTCGCGGTTGGCGTAGTCCTTCAGGCCCGCGTCGGCCCCGGCGCGGGTGCCCCATACGGTGACCAACGACAGCTGGTCATAGGCCAGTTGGTCCCGCTCGCGCTCGTCGGCGCCCCACGCCCGGGCGTCCGCGACCCACCGCCCGAGCAGCTGCCCGGCGTCGGTGGCGGCGAGCCGGTCGAGCAGGCCGAGCAGGCGCAGCCAGGTGCGGGTGTGCCGCTCGAAGCGGGCGGTGTCCCGCGCGTCGTACGCGGCCTTGATCCGGGGCAGCAGCACCCGGCTCCGGTTGGACAGCGCCTGCCGTGCCACGTCGAGCAGGTCCCGCCGGTACGCCGCCGAGCCCCTCAACTCCCGCCGTACCAAAAGGAGTGCGTCGAGCGCGGCCTCGAAGTCCGCGGCCCGGTAGCGGAGCTCCTTCGGTGACCAGGAGGCGGCGGAGCGCACGGTCAGGCCGGGCCGGGCGCCGAACAGCCCGTCGGCGCCCTCGGCCCACGCGTCGGCGCGGGTGGTGCCGTAGCAGGTGCGCCGCAGCACGTCCCAGGCGCGCGCGGCATGCGCGTCGGCGCCGCCGTACCGGCTGGTGGCCCACTGCGTGAACCACTCCTTGAGGTCCAACTCGCCCTGTCTCCAGGCGAGTTCGGAGAACAGCTCGAAGGCGGCCGGGTTGTTGTCGGCGGCCTCCGGCAGCAGGGCGATGCCGCGCAGGGCGCTGCCGTCCTTGGTGCGCCACCGCTCGTACAGCTCCGCCCAGTCGGGCGTGTTCGCGCCGAGCGCGGTGTGCCCGCCGAAGTTCCAGATCGAGCCGAAGGCGTACGGCGTACCGCCCCAGTCGGCCTCGCGGTCGGTGACGTACGGGAAGCGGTCGGACAGGCCGTCGACGACGAGCATGCGGCCCTTGTCGACGGCGTCCGTGAGGGCCTTCGGCGGGTTGTGCTGCCAGCCGAGGATCACCCACAGGGCGTCAGGGCGCGCGGTCCGCAGCGCCCGCTCGACGGCCCGCGCGGCCTCGCCCACCGGCACGTCACCGGGTTTCCCGCCCTCGTGGAGCAGGTCCATCTTGTACATCGTGGACGGCCCCAGGAGTTCGCCCTGGACGCGGTAGAAGGCGGCGGCGACCCGCGCGAAGGGGCCGGTGCGCGGATCCAGCCAGTCGGGCCGCGCGAAGCCCACCCAGTTTCCCTGCGGCACGGTCCGCGCGCCCGGGTTCCGCGCGGCGAAGCCCGGCGGGACGGTGCCGAAGTAGCCGGGGAACACGGGCGTCATGCCGAGCGCGCGCAGCCGGTCCGCGATGCGTCGCCCGAGCCGGGCGCGGTGCTCCAGGAGCTGCCGCGAGACCGGGTGCGGGAAGGACGCCATGTTCTGCAGCAGCCACCACGGCTGGTGCGCGGGCCCCGGGACCCAGGCCCGCAGCTCCTCGTCCCCGTATCCGAACTCCTGGAACACCCGGTGGTGGACGGCGTCCGCGCCCGTGTACACCAGGACCTCGTTGTAGCCGTGCAGCGCGAGCACGTCGATCTCGCGCTCCCAGTAGGTCCAGTCGTGGTAGGCGTTCGTGTAGCCGTCGTTGGTGTCGTTGAGGGCGAAGCGGTGCGGGGAGTTGGCGCGGCCGGTGAGCGGCGCGCCGGGCGCGGGCAGCAGCTTCGGCAGGGCGAGCTGGTGGCCCGCCCAGGTGAGGTTGGCGTGGCAGACGTGCTTCAGGTAGTGGTACAGGCCCTTGAGCTGGACGGCCGGGGTCGGTCCCGCGACGGTGAGACGGCCGCGCGACCCGGAGACGCGGTAGGTGTCCGGGGCGCCGGACACCTCGAACGCGATCTGCTCGGCGTGCCGGGGGAGCAGTCGCCGCGCGGCGGCCGCGGCTTCCCCGGGCTCTCCGCTCGGGCCCACGGCCGCCCGCGACGCGCCGTCGGCGTGCCCTCCGGAGCAGGCCGCAGCGGCCCCGGCCGTGCTGGCGAGGGCGGTCAGCAGAGTGCGGCGGGGCAGGGGTGACATCGGGGCTCCCGGGGTCGGGCGGGCGGGGCGGACACCGAGGTGACTCCTGCCCCGGAGGCCCCCATCTCCTAACCACCCGTCAGGGAACCAGCGGCACGCGCCCCACCGAACCCGCGGCAGGCGTCACACCGAATCCGCTGCACGCGCGACACCGACAAGCGAGGCGATTCATCGGATCAGAACGCCCGGAAGGAGTGGATCGTTTGCAGAAGAGAGCAAGCAGACCCCATTGACATCCGATGTATCCGCTCCTACGTTCCCGAGCGTCCCATAGCTGAACCCGAGCGTCCGTAGACGAACAGGAGCCGCTCATGCGACGAAGAGTCACCACGCTCGCCCTGCTCCTCACCGCCGCCGCCCTGCCGCTGTCCGCCGTGACGCCCGCGCAGGGGGAGACCCGGCCCCAGCGGGCCGCGGGCCCCGGCACGGACCACGCCACCGACGACCCCTTCACGGCCGAGCGCACCCAGTGGTTCCGCCAGGACCGGTTCGGCATGTTCATCCACTTCGGCGCGTACTCCCAGCTGGAGGGCGAGTACGCGCGCCCCGACGGCACGGTCTGCCGCAACGCCGAGTGGATCAAGCGCCAGTGCAAGATCCCGACGGCCGAGTACGAGCGGCGGGCGCGGTCGTTCGATCCGGCCGACTTCGACGCCCGGGCCGTCGTGAAGGCGGCGAAGGACGCCGGGATGAAGTACATCGTGATCACGTCCAAGCACCACGAGGGCTACGCGATGTGGCCGACGAAGGTCAACTCCTGGAACTTGCGCGACCATTCGTCGTTCGACAAGAAGCGCGACATCCTCGCCGAGCTGAAGCGCGCCGCCGACGCGGCGGGCATCAAACTCGGCTTCTACTACTCCATCTGGGACTGGCACGACCCGGACTTCTCCGACCCGGCGACCTTCCCGAAGTACGAGAAGCGCATGTACGCGCAGCTCAAGGAGCTGATCGACAGCTACGACCCGGCGCTGCTCTGGTTCGACGGCGAGTGGGACACCGAGGAGCCGCACAACCCCTGGACCGCCCGCGACGGCGAGCGCCTAGAGGCGTATCTGCGCGGCCTGAACCCCGACCTGGTCATCAACAACCGCGTCGGCAAGCGCCGCGTGGTCGACGGCGACTACGGCACGCCCGAGCAGGAGATCCCCGACGCCCCGGTGGACGGCCAGCTCTGGGAGTCCTGCATGACCCTGAACGACCACTGGGGCTTCGCCCGCTACGACCAGAACTGGAAGTCCGGCGGGGCGCTGGTGCGCAACCTCCTCGCCACGACCTCGCGCAGCGGCAACTACCTCCTGAACGTCGGCCCCGACGCGCGCGGCCGCATCCCGCGGCCCTCCGTGGACCGGCTCAAGGAGATGGGCACCTGGCTGCGCACGGCGGGCCAGGGCGAGGCGGTCTTCGGCGCCCGCTACGGCGGCCTGGTCGAGGAGCCGGACTGGGGCACGGTCAGCCGCAAGGGCGACACCCTGTACGCGGCGGTCACGCGCTGGCCGGGCGCGGGGGAGTCCCTGCACCTGAGGGCCCGCACGGACTTCACGGTCAAGTCGGCCCGGGTCCTTGGCAGTTCGCAGGAGGTCACCGTCGCCAAGTCCGGCGACGGCTACGACCTCACGCCGTCCGGGGCGGCCACCAACCCCACCGCCACCGTGATCGAGCTGAGGGTCGACCCCGGCCGCGCGTCCCGCCCCGGCGACGGCAAGGGCCTCAAGCAAGAGGTCTTCGACAATCCGGAGCTGTCCGGCACCCCGAAGGTCACCCGCACCGACCCCACGGTCAACCACGCCTGGAAGTACACGGGTTCACCGCACCCGTCCGTCCCGGCGGACCGGTTCGGGGTGCGCTGGACGGGGTCGGTCGAGCCGCGCCGCTCGGAGACGTACACGCTCACCACGGTCTCCGACGACGTCGTGCGCGTCTGGATCGACGGCAAGCTGGTCATCGACTCCTGGAGCCCGCACGAGCCCAAAGTCGACAAGGCCCAGGTGCGCCTTGAGGCGGGCAGGCGGCACGCGATCCGCGTCGACTACGCGGAGCGGACCGGCGAGGCCCACCTCAAACTCCTGTGGTCCAGCCCAAACCAGCCCCAGGAAATCATCCCGTCAACACAACTACGGACGAGCTGACCAGCGCCCCAAAGGGGCGCGGGGAACTGCGCGCCCAGCCACGAACGACCCGCAGGCAACGACGAGCCGTTAAGGGGCGCGGGGCTGTACCTATATGCGGCTCCGCCGCGCGGGCGCGACAAGCCCCCCGAACCCGCAGACGAAGGTCACAACCCCTCCAGGACGGAGTCCACCGTGGCCACCAGAGCGGCACGCTCACCCCGCACCCGGGCCAGCACCCGCAGACCGTAGTACGTGCTCTGCACAAGCCGCGCCACCTCGCGCGGGTCGCGCCCGCGCGAGATCTCCCCGGCGGCCTGCCCGGCCCGGGTCACCGCGCACACCTCGTCCTCGACGCGGTCGAAGCCGCGCCGCACCGCCCGGCGCACGTCGCCGTCGAGCCCGGCCCGTTCGATGGCCGCGTTGATGGCGAAGCAGCCCCGGCCGTCGTCCGCGTCCAGGTCGCTGTCCAGGGAGAGCAGCATCATCGCCCGCAGCCGCTCCTTGGCGGAGCCGGGGCCCTGGAGCCGCTCGACCTGTGCGGCGGTGACCGTGTCGTAGTAGCGGTCGAGCGCGCGCAGGTACAGCTCGCGCTTGCCGCCGAAGGTGTTGTAGAGGCTCGACGGGCCGAGGCCCGTCGACTCGCACAGGTCGCGCGTCGACGTGCCCTCGTACCCGCGGCTCCAGAAGGTCTCCATGGCCGCGGTGATGACGCGGTCCTCGTCGAACTGTCGTGGCCTGGCCATGGGCGGACCCTACCCGTTTTGGAATACCTTCTCAAAACTAGCCGACGGCGGAGCGGGGGGTGCCGCCGCGGCCCGTCGCTCCAGGAGCCCGGCCCACACGGCGGCCGCGCAGCCGAGCGCCGCGAGCCCGGCCCCGACCCAGGCGACGGCCGCGTATCCGTAGCCCGCGTCGATGGCGAGGCCGCCGAGCAGCGGCGCGAGGGTGTTGCCGACGTTGAACGCGGCCGTGTTGGTGGCGCCGACCAGCGTGGGCGCATCCGGCGCGAGCGTGAACACCCGTGACTGGAGGGCGGGGTTGGTGACGTACCCCGCCATGCCGAGCAGGAAGACGAGCGCCACCACGACGGCCACCGCCGAGCCCGCGGTCAGCGCGAGCACCGCCGAGACCGCCGCGAGCGCGCCGAGCCCCCACGCCAGCGTGGCGACCGCGTGCGTCCGGGCCGTCCGGCCGCCGATGACCAGGCCGAGCATGCCGCCCGCCCCGAACAGCGCGAGCACCGCGGGCACCCACCCCTCGCCCAGGCCCGTCTCGTCGGTGAGCAGCGCGGCCAGATAGCTGAAGGTCACGATCACCGCGCCGAAGGCGAAGGCCGTGACGGCGTACGAGAGCCACAGCTGCGGGCGCGCCATGCCGCGCAGCTCCGCCCGCACGGAGGGCGCCTCGCCCCGCCCGCCGCCCGGCACGGCCGCGACCGTGCACACCAGGCTGACCACCGTCGCCGCCGCGACCGCCCAGAACGCGGCCCGCCACCCCGCCGACTGGCTCAGGACGGTGCCCGCGGGCACGCCGACGATCGTCGCCAGGGTCAGACCGCCCGCGACCAGGGCCACCGCCCTGCTCTTCGCCTCCTCGGGCACGAGCGCCACGGCCGTCGCCACGGCCACGCCCCAGAAGCCCGCGTACGCGAGCGCGCTGACGACCCGCGTCACGAAGAGCAGGCCGTACCCGGGCGCCACCGCGCCCACCACGTGCCCCGCCACGAACACGGCTTGCAGGATCACCAGGGCCGTCCGGCGCGGCCACCGCAGCGTCGCCACCGCGAGCAGCGGCGCCCCGACGACCATGCCGATCGCGAACGCCGAGATCAGCAGCCCCGCGTCGGGAATGGACACCCCCAAGTCCTCCGCCATCCCCGGCAACAGGCCGGACAGCATGAACTCCGATGTCCCTTGCGTAAAGATGCCGAGCGCCAACACGTAGACCGCGAGCGGCATGGGTGTCCCTCCCTAATGCGTGTACATGGTTTTGAAGCAGTCGCTCCAAAACTAAGGTGGACGGTAGCACGCCCCGTAAGGGGCGCGGGGAACTGCGCGAGCAACCCCCACGCACCCGCAGGTGACTACTCGGCGGACTCCCAGACGGTGACGTCCAGTTCATCGCCCAAGGCAAGCTTGCCGGTGCGCAGCACCGAGAACTTGGCCCCCAGGGCCACCCCACCCCCGGCCTGCCGCCGATACGTGGCCAACGTACGCAAAGGCTCCGGCCCAGCCCGCTCCCCCGACACCTGGTCCACGAGAGTGACGGCGCAGCGCAGCGCGAGCTTCGCGAAGCCCAACTCGGCGTTGCCGATGCCCACGTTCCGGACGGAGTCCTCCGTGTGCGGCGCGTCCCACCCGTCGACGACGACGTTGGGCCGCAGACGGCTCAGGGTGATCGGGGCGCGCCCCGCCGCCTCGATGCGGGCGTTGAGGTCGTCGTACGAGGCCCGGGACAGCAGGTGCAGCGCGCCGCTGTCGGCGAACCCGGACGTGCCGGGGTTGAGCCCGTCGGTGACCCGGTCGTGCTCCGGCGGCACCCGCACGAGGCGGCAGTCCGTGCCGAGCACGTCCGACAGCCACCGGGCCGCCTCCGCGCCCTGGTCGATGGCCTTGAACGGCGCCCCGAACAGATCCACGTCACGGCGCGGCGACTCGGTGTCGACCTCGATCTCCAGCGGCTCCACGTCCGGCGCCCGCAGCGTCAGGCGCCCGCCGTCCCAGCTGACCTCGGGCCGGATGACCGCGAGCCGGGCGTCCTTGCGCTGGGTGCGGTACACCCCGGAGTCGTCGGTCACCATGAACGCGCGGTCGTGCGCGAGGCCCGCCGGTGTCAGGTCGCTCTCGGTGAGCGCCACCCCGGCGCATCCCTTGACCGGATACGTGATGAGGTCCGTGACTACCGCTGTCATGCCGGTCCGATCGCGACGACGTCGTCCATGGGAGCTGCCTTTCGGTCGGTCTGCGCGTGGATCTTCCTGGTACGCCTCAGCATTGTTCGCCGACTCGCCCGGCAGCAATGCCTTTCGCCCAAGCGAGACGATCACCACGCGAGGCCGCGCCCGCTTCTGTAACGGTCGACGTCCGCCCGATCGCCCGCGCACGGCGGCTCCGCCACAATGGCGGCGCCCCCACCCTTCCCCCGCCGGAGGCGCGCCATGAGGCTCCGCACCGCCGTGTCCCAGCTCCTGTGTGCCGTACTCCTCGGCACTCTCGCCCTGGTGGCGGCCCCCGCCGCGAGCGCCACCGCCGCCCCGGCGCAGACACCGCTGCGCGGCGGCACGATGCTCTACAGCCCGTCCGGCCGGTGCATGGTCGCCTTCAACGCCACCAACGGCACCCGCTACTACGGGATCATGGCGGGCCACTGCGCCACCGCCGTGGGCACCCAGTGGTACGCCGACCCGCGCCTGACCATCCCGGTCGGCGTCACCGAGGCGGCCGTCTTCCCCGGCCAGGACTACGCGCTGGTCCGCTTCACCAACCCCGACTACACGTATCCGAGCGAGATCGCCGCCGGTGTGCAGGTCATCCGCGTCAACCGCGCCGCGAACCCCGTCGTGGGCCAGTCCGCGTGCCGCGTCGGACCCACGACAGGGACGCACTGCGGCACCGTCCAGGCCGTGAACGTCTCCGTCACCTACCCGCAGGGCACCGTCCACGGCCTCTTCCGCACCACCATCTGCGCCGAGCCCGGCGACTCCGGAGGTCCCGCCTTCGGCGGCGACGCCGGGCTCGGCTTCCTGGTGGGCGGCAGCGGCAACTGCACCTTGGGCGGGGCGACGTACTACCAGCCCCTGGTGCCCGTGCTCAGCGCGCACGGGCTCCGCGTGGGCTACTGAGCGCCGCTCGCGTACGACACGAAGTCGGCCCACGCCCCCGGGGCGACGGTCAGCTGGGGCCCGGCCCGGTGCTTGGAGTCGCGGATGTGGATGGTGGTGGGGCAGGTGGCGACCTCTACGCAGTCGTCGCCGGACCCGCTGCTGTAGCTGGACTTGTGCCAGGCGAGGGCGACTTCTACGCAGTCGTCACCGTCACCGCCGCTGTAGCTGCTCTTGAACCACGCCAGTTCGGGGGTGCTCATCATGCTCCTCGCATCCGCTCCAGCAGGCTCACCGAGTCTTCGAGGGAGAGAGCCTGTGAGCGCATCCTGGCATACCGCATCTGGAGCACGCTGACCACCTTCGGGTCGGCGATGAACTGCCCGCTTTCCTGCCCTTCGTTGTAGGCGAACCACTTGTTGTCCTGGGTTTCTAGGAGTCGGATCGGGCCGTGCAGTCCCGCGTGACTTTCCTTCACCAGCGGCATGACCTGGATCTCGATGTTCCGTCGCGCGCCAAGGTGCAGCACGTGGTCGATGAGTTCCCTTGTCACTTCCGCACCGCCGGTGGACCGCAGGAACAAGTGCTCCTCCAGGATGAAGCTGTATGCCGTGTTCGGCCGCTCTGTCAGCAACTTCTGGCGCTCGGTGCGGGCCGCCAACTGCGCCTCGATCTGTTCGTCCCCGAGGGGCGGGAGCTGCTCGGCGAACAGGGTGCGCGCGTACGCCCTGGTCTGCAACAAGCCCGGGATCAGGCGGCATTCGTACGTGTAGAGGCTGAGGGCCTCCTGCTCAAGCTGGGCCCACCGGCGGAACCACGTGGCCAACCCCCGCTGCCGCGAAAGCTGGTTCACCATCAGCCTCAGCGTCCCGAAGGCGTCCAGGGTCGCCTCCGCCTGGTCCACGAAGCGCGGCGGCGGGAAGCGCCTGCCCTGCTCGATGGACGCGATGAAGTGTGTCGAGTAGCCGATCTCGGGAGCCAGGGTCTCTTGCGTGTACCCGGCCCTCTTGCGGAAGCTCTTCAGTGCGGCGCCGAACGCCTTGAGACCATCACTCGGTTCGGGCTCCTGTGAGCCCGGCGTGCTTGACGACATCACGGGTATCCCCTGACGCTCGCTTACCGTCCCCGCCAACGCGCCCATGCTTACGGGCAGTTACCCCCGCTGTCTACGTTTCGCACTCGTACACTTACGGAGCGTACGAGTTTTGTGCCTCCCGAACTGCGCGTTCACACGGTCACCGTGGATCGCATGCCACCCCAGGTACAAACCCCCACACCAGCACATGTGTTCACACGGCGTGTCAACGCCAGCCCGCGAGGGGCCCGGCAGGCGAGAACGCTCGCCCGCGACCAGCTGAACGGCTGGGGAATCCCTTACGGAAGCGAACTGTCCGACGCGGCGGCCCAGATCGTCGCCGAACTGGCGGCCAACGCGGCGACGCACGGGCGGGTCCCCGGGCGCAGCTTCGAGCTGAGGCTGCTGCTGCTCGCGGGGACGCTGCGGATCGAGGCGTCGGACACCCGGGCGGAGTGCGGCCCGCCGCTGGAGGTCCGGCTGCCGCCGGAGGAGGCGGAGTCGGGCAGGGGCCTGGTCCTCGTAGCGGCGCTCGCCGAGGAGTGGGGCGTGGAGAGCCGAGAGATCGGCAAGACGGTATGGGCGACCCTGAGCAGACGACCATCAAGCCGTCCGGCGCCTGAGAACGAGCCCGCAGCGCGACCATCAAGCCCGTCCGGCGTTTGAGGACGAGGCGCGAAGCGCCGATAACGGGGGGCGCGGGGGGCGAAGCCCCCCGGATCGGGAAGGGGCGGGCCTGGGGCGCCCCCGCGAGGCCTACCGCCCCCCCCCCCCCCCCCCCCCCCGGGAGCCCGGCCGGGCCCCCCCCCCCCCCCCCCCCACCCCCCCCCCCCCCCCATAAATGCCCCCCGGCAAACCCCGCCCCCCCCGCCCCCCCCCCCGCGCCGCCCGCCCCGCCCCCCCCCCCCCCCCCCCCCCCCCCCCCCCCCCCCCCCCCCCCCCCCCCCCCCCCGGATCGGGAAGGGGCGGGCCTGGGGCGCCCCCGCGAGGCCTACCGCCCCCGCACCCGCACCCCCGCCTGGAAGCGAGACGTCGCCCCCACCCCCGCCATCAGCTCCGCCACCCGCCGCCGATACGTCCGCAGGGACATCCCGAGCCGCCGGGCCCCGGCCTCGTCGGTCAGCCCGTCGGTCAGCGCCCCGAGCACCAGCCGAGCCTCCTCGTCGAGCGCGGGCCCGGACGCCCGCAGCGCGTCGGCGAGGGGCTCGGCCGCCTCCCAGGTCGCGTACAGCAAGGACCGCACTCCGTCGACGACTTCGGGCACCCGTACCACCGTGTACGTACGGGGGCCGCGGGACTCCGACCCGGCGAGGACGGCGATGCGCCGGTCGATGACGATGGCCTCGCGGGCGAGGGGCGCGGACGAGATCCGCACGTCCGCGCCGGAGGCGGCGATCGCCGCGAGCCGCCGCTCCGAGTACGCGTCGCCGAGGGCCCGCCGCGTGTACACCTTGCGCATGGCGAGGCCGTCGCGCGGCGCGGGCTTCGGCAGGGGCGGGCGCTTGCCCTCGGCGAAGACGGCGTTGACGCCGCCCGACCAGGTGACGAGGTCGGCGGCCCCGCACAGGAACTCCTCGCGCGCGGCGGCGAACAGGTCCCCGGCGCGCAGCACCAGCTCCCGCTCTCCGCGCAGGGTGACGACGTCCTCGTGGCCCTCGCTCATCCCGCCCACCTCTCTCCCCGGCCCCTCTCTCCCCGGCCTCTCCCGGCTCGCGCTCCGGCTGGCAACAACCTGCCACCCTCCCCGCCCCGGTCCGCACCGGCTCCAGAATTGTCCCCATGCCGCACGAGAACACCACCCCGCACGAGACGAAGTCGCCCGCTGCCGCCGCCGGGCGCTGGAACCTGGGCGGCGACCTGCCCGTGAACCGCATGGGCTTCGGCGCGATGCGGCTGCCCGGCCGCACCTGGGAGGGCCCCGCGGGGGACCCCGAGGCGGCCGTCGCCGTGCTGCGCCGGGCCGTCGAACTCGGCGTCGACCACATCGACACCGCCGCGTTCTACTTCTACAAGGACCTGTCGGCCAACGCGTTCATCCGGCAGGCCCTGCACCCCTACCCGGACGACCTGGTGATCGCCACGAAGGTCGGCCCCGACCGCTCCCCGGACCACGACTGGCTGGACGCCGCGGGCCCCGAGAAGCTCAAGGCCGACGTGCACCGGAACCTGCGCCAGCTCGGCGTCGACCGCCTCGACCTCGTCTACCTGCGCTTCCTCAGCAAGGACGGCCCCGGCGACGGCCGCTTCGAAGCCCTCGCCGCACTGCGCGAGGAAGGCCTCATCCGGCACCTCGGCGTCAGCAACGCCACCGCCGCGCAACTCGCCGAGGCCCAGCGGATCGCGCCGGTCGCCGCCGTGCAGAACCGCTACAGCCCGGTGTCCCGCGACGCCGAGGCCGACGCCCTGGTCGAGCTGTGCGCCCGCCAGGGCATCGCCTTCGTGCCGTTCTTCCCCCTCGGCGGCGCGGGCGCGCCGCACCTCGCCGCGCTGCGCAAGGTCGCCGAACGGCACGGCGCAAGCGCCGCGCAGGTCGGGCTCGCCTGGTCGCTCTCCGTGTCCCCGGCGGTCCTCGCCATCCCCGGCACGTCGTCGCTCGCGCACCTGGAGGAGAACGTGGCGGCGGCCGCGCTCACCCTGGACACGGAGGACCTGACGGCACTGGGCGCGGCCTGACCGCCTGAGGTCTACAGGCCGAGGACCCGGGCGTCCGTCGCGAGCGCCCGGAAGTACTCCGTCGGGTCGTCGACCATCCGCCGCTCCTTCAGGTCGAGCAGCCCGGCCACACCGGTCAGCTCCGCGGCGACCGTGCCGTCCGGCTTGGTGAAGACCTGCTCGATCCGGAAGGTCTTCCGCTCGCCCCACAGGAACCGGCACGACACGGAGACCTCCTCCCCGGCCCGCAGCTCACTGCGGTACCGCAGCGTGTTCTCCAAGGCGACCGGCCCGACGCCCTTCTCGATCAGGTCCGCCTGCCGGATCCCCGCCGCCATCAGGATCGACCACCGCGCGTGCTCCGCGTACTGGAGGTACACGGCCTGGTTCAGATGCCCCTGCGTATCCGTCTCGTACCCACGGACGGTGATCCCGACGGAGTACACCCCCACCCCGGACTCCCCCTGCTGCTGCGCCACGGTGCTCCCTCTCCTGTCCGGTACACGACTTGCAGGGCGTTCAACTCCCCACGGCCACCGGGCATTCCTGACCACGCTGCCCGAGCCCGCCCCACCCGGGAGCAACCCTTTGCGTCGGCGAAGCTGGCCGCCGACAGACACACCTTTCCAGCCAACCGCGGCTCGCCGCCACCACGGTGCGATCTGTCGAGGTTCACACATGCTTCACGGAATGTGGTCAGGCAGGACACGGAATTCACACAAGCTCGACTGGGGGCGGACGAGCGATCCCTTCGCGTCAACCGACCGCGCATACGCCGTTACCCCTTGTTAAGTGCTAGTGGCATCTACCTAAGGTGACTCCGGCGCCTCGCAGGTCTGGACCACCCTGTCGCACCGGCGCCGACTGGACCGGCACACCGGGGGGCGTGCCGCGCGCACCCGGCTTGATGCCTCCGTACGCCTTCATGCCTTCCCCCGGTGTGCCTTCACTCCACTTGTGAAGGGATCTTCGTGGGTTCCGTAAGACACCTCTTGCCGACTCGGGGGCGGAAGAGACGTACGTACGTCTTCTTGCTTCCCTTGCTCCTGGCCCTGGCCGTTCTGGCGACGCTCGCCGTCCACCCGGACCTGACGACGCGCGACCGTGGCGCTCCCGTGGCGGACTCCTACGACGGGTTCGACCCCAAGGGGGCCGACCAACTCCGGCAGGACCAGTGCCTGATGGCCGAAGTGCTGCGGATGGGCGGACCGAGCATGTTCGCCACCGCACAGGAGGCGCTCGGGCAGTCACCGGACAAGCTGCGGGTGGCGGCGAACCGCGACTACTGGGAGGGCACCCCCCTCAGCAAGGCGTTCGCGAAGGACAAGGCGGCGGCGGACAAGAAGGCCGACGAACTCGACGAGCGGGCGGACGTCTGGGAGGAGCCCCTCAGCGGGCTGCCCACTCCCGGGGGCTTCACGGAGAGCGGATTCCACTGGGCCCCCGACGGCGAGAAGAGCTTCTTCAACCAGGTCGGCTACCTCTCGTGGATCAGCGAGCAGTTCTGGAAGGACGAAGGGGGCTTCTACGACGACCCGACGCCGAAGGCCGGGAAGACGGAGGCCGCGAAGGTCCGCGAACTGGGCGGCCCGCTGTACGGGAAGGACCCGGATGCGTCGCTCCCCACCGACGAGTGGCGGAAGGCGTACGCCGAGCACGAGGCGTGGGAGGCCCTCACCAAGGACACGTTCCGCCCGCTGTCGGCCGACGACGCCCGGCTGTTCCTGACGACCGGTGGGTTCACGCGCGTCGCCTCCGAAGAGGGCAGCCTGCCGTTCCGGGTGGCGGTGGAGGACCTGAAGACGCGGTTCGGCGCCTGCGCGTGGCAGGGCCCGTTCGACCCGAGCCGCGTGCTGGGCAAGGAGGTCGCCACCGCGACGAAGGAGTGGCAGGAGGAGATCGCCTCCCAGGCCACCCAGCGCGACGACATCCTGACCGCGAACAAGGAGACGACACAGGCGCTGTCCACGGGCAGCCAGGCCCTGGGCGAGATGCTGGGCCAGTCCTGGGCGGCCGACCACCTCACCCGCTGGCAGAACTACTGGTCCCTGGGAGGCCCGGGGGCGATCGGCGACAGCCCCATGGTCGTGTACGTGCACGACGCCCAAGGCAAGTGCCTCGACGTCCAAGGGGGAGGCAAGGCCAACGGCACCCCGGTGCAGCTGTACACGTGCAACGGCTCGCCCGCACAGAAGTGGCAGATCGACGGGGAGCGCCTGCGGAACGTCAACTCCGGCAAGTGCCTCGACGTCAAGGGCGCCAGCACGGCCAACGGCGCGGCCGCGCAGATCTGGCGGTGCAACGGCTCGGCGGCACAGAGGTGGCAGTACTCCACGCGCGGGACGAGCACGCTCAAGAACGTGGGCACCGGAAACTGCCTCGACCTGCCCAAGTACGAGAACGGGTCCAACGCACGGCTGTGGGACTGCGGCGGCACCGGGCACCAGGAGTTCGACGTCAAGCCGTCCGGGAACAACGGCACCGGCGACCTCGAATACCCCACGAAGCCCCAGTTCGCGCAGGCGAAGAAGGGCATCGCGGACGCCGAGGAAGAAGCCAAGCGCCAGCTCGGCGTGCTCAACGCCCAGTTGGTGATCGCCTCCAAGGCCGCCACCCGGACCGAGCTGGCCAAGCGCGCGTCCTACAAGATCGCTGACTCCCACGGGGCGCCCCGCGGCCGAGGGCTCATCGTGGGCGAGCAGAAGGCGCAGGTGACCCAGGCGTCCCTCGCGGCCCTCCAGGCGATGGTCGAAGCGGGGAAGACCGCCTACCAGGCCACCAAGGCGTCCGCCTCGGACAGCGCGACGATCGCCGACCGGGCCCGCGCCCAAGCGTCCGCGGTCAAGGCCCAGTTCCGCAACGCCGCGGCCAAGGAGGCCGAACAGCAGGCCAAGGACGCGGCGGAGGGCGCGGCCGAGCAGGAGAAGATCGCCAAGGAGGAGCGGAACACCGCCAGGGCCAAGCTCAAGGAGACGGAGGACGCCGAGGCCGACGCGAAGGCCGCCGCGGCGACGGCGCACGCCAAGCGGGTGGCCGCCGAGAAGGAAGAGGCCACGGCGAAGGCGGAGAAGCTGACCGCCGCCGCGAAGCAGGCCGAGGCGTCCAAGCACAAGACCAGCGCACAAGAGCACGCCACGAAGGCCAAGGACGCCAAGGACAAGGCGGAGTCCGCGGCCTCCACCGCGGCGACCAAGCGCAAGAGCGCCGAAGAGGCCAGCGACAAGGCGCGCGAGGCCCGCGACGACGCGTGGGACGCCGAGCAGAAGGCCGACTCCAAACGCGCCAAGGCGGACGCGAAGGAAGCGTACGCCCAAGCACACGACTCGTCGGACGACGCCAAGGGCGCCCGGGAAGCCGCCGACGCGGCCGACGCCGCAGCCGACAAGGCCGAATCCGAAGCGGGCAAGGCCCGGGCGGACGCGGACGCGGCCACCAAGGCGGCCGCGGAGGCCGACGCGGCCGCCACGCGCGCGGAGGCCGCGGCCAAGCGCGCCCGCTCCGACTCCGACGCGGCCCAGGCCGCGAAGCTGAAGGCCGACGCGGCGGTGAAGACCGCCACGAGTGCCGCAGCCGACGCCATCAGCGCGGCAGGCGCGGCGGCGACGGCGGCCAAGACCGCCGTCGAACTCGCCGACAAGGCCGAGGAGCAGGCCAAGACGGCCAAGAGCAACGCCGACGCGGCGAAGAAGGAGGCGGCCAAGGCCATCTCCGCGTCCGCGGACGCCGCCGGGCACGCCTACGTCACGGCGCAGGCCGCCGTCGCGGCCGGTCACTCCGCCCAACAGGTCGCCGCCCCGGCCAACGACGCCGTCCAACTCGGCTCCCCGTACATCACCAGGGACGCCGCGGCCGGTCTCGCCGTACTGACCGGCCAGTCGTCGAAGACGATCGCGGAACAGCAGCGGGCCGTCGCCCAGGCGCACGCGGACAACGCGGAGGAGAACGCCAAGCAGGCCGACAGCCTCGCGAACGCGGCCACCGGCGACGCGAAAGCCGCCTATGTCTGGGCCGCCAAGGCCGCCGGTCACGCCGCGGACGCCCGGAAGTCCGCCAAGAACGCGATCACGTACGCCGCCGAGGCAGCGGACGCGGCGTCCAAGGCCGCGGCCTCCCTGGCGCGCACCATCGAATACGACCGACAGGCGACCGAGGACGCCGCGGCCGCCGACCGGGCCGCGACCCGCGCCGAGAACCACGCCAAGGACGCCCGCGACTCCGCCGACCAGGCCGCACTCGACGCCGAAGCGGCCCGCGAGGCCGCGGCCCAGGCCGAGGCGGCGGCGAAGGAGGCCCGCCAGGCCGCCGACCGGGCCGCGGAGGACGCCGCAGCGGCCGAACAAGCCGCCAAGGACGCCCAGAAGTACGCGGACGAGGCCCAGCAGGCAGCCGAGGAGGCCGCACGCAAGAAGGCCAACAAACAGGTCAAGGACGGGGCCGGTACCGGCATCGGCAACGCCTTCTACGTCGTCGACGGCATCGAGCTGTCCGGCGACCCGAAGCAGCTCAACGACTGCGTCATCGACATCGGACTCGGCGGTTGCACCGTCGACTTCAAGGTGACCTTCGACGCCACCGTCGACTTCTACCTGTGCACCAACCCGGAGGTGCCCGCCACCAAGGCCGGCTGCCCGTCGAAGGACACCGCCTTCCTGGGCACGCAGACCTTCAAGAACCTCTCCAAGAAGATCACCCGCAACTTCACCAAGCTGGAGATCCTCGAAGGCATCGCCAAGGTCATCGCGAAGTTCGCGTACGACCTCCTCATCAAGGACTTCGTCGACTGCTGGCACGGCAGCGCCGACGGCTGCGCCTGGGCCGCGGCGAACTTCGTTCCCGGCAAGAAGATCGAAGACGCCGTCCGGGCCATCACCAAGCTGGACCGGGCGCTCAAGTCGGGCGACGACATCGCCGGTGCCTGGGACGGCTTGAGGGGTGCGGGCCTCAGCGATGAGGCGGTCGAGGGCATCGGTTCGAAGCTCCTTGACGGCTTCGTCAAGGCGTGCACCCGGACCGGGATCCGCGCGTCGGCCGCACGCGGCGGCGATCCGTGTGCGGGGATGATCGTCTACGGCAGTACCGACCTCAGTCGCATGGCGTACAAGGCCAGAACCGCGGCTGGCTTCACGTCCGGCCGGAACGTGGCGGTCGCGCGGGTCCCCGGGTGGAACGACCCCAAGACCGGTGACCTCGTGGTCGGTTTCAGCAAGGGGGGCGGCTACCACTCGGAGAACCACATCCTGGACCAGCTGGCGGCGAAGGACGTCAAGCCGTCTAAGATCACGGAGTTCTACACCGAACGGAGCCCCTGCTCGGTGTGTGGGCCCTTGCTGGAGGACAAACTCGCCGCGGGGACCCCGATCTCTTGGTCCGTCCCCGAAGGCCCCGGTTCGTCAGACCTCCTCTACCGGATGATCCGGGGGTTCGGAGGGAGGAAGCTGGCGCCGCGGTCCGCTGAGCAGTAGGGACCTCGTGTGAGTGGTGGGCGTCCGAGGGGCGCCCACCACGCTCTGTCAGTGAAGAAGGGTGCTATGTCTGAGTACGGATTTGTTCGCGCGTCCCCTGAAGTCCTCGCTGCCCGGAACGCGCTGGCCGCCCAGGTGGTCCAGGCACTCCACAGTGCCGGTCTGCCTGCCTTCCGCGAAGGGGAAGCGGGTACGGAAGACCGGCCCGGGGCCGTGGTCCACGTCGACCCCGACGGTGAGACGGCCTCGGCTTCTGTATCGGTGGTGTGGAGATGCGACCCCGCCGTGGTCCAGGCCGCCGTCGACAGTCTCACCGCCGGGAACCCCGAAGCGCCGGTCGTCCGGTACCCCGGGACGGTAGGGCTCCATATGCAGAGCCCCTTGATCCAGATCCTGCTGACATCGGGAATCATCGCGACACCGGACAACGACAGCGCGAACCCTGACAGCGTTCTGGTGTTCGGAACCATGGCCGACCTTCCACCCGCGCTGCGGCCCACCTTCGTTCCACCGGCAAGCGGCTGACTGTCAGTGCCGTGCGGCACCATCACCAGCATGGCCAAGCCGATGACAGCAGGGCAGCGGCGGATCATCGCGGGCGCGGATCCCGTGACGGGGCGGTTGCGGGGGACTGAGGCGCAGCTCGCCGCGCTCGTGCGGTTGCGGCTCGCCTTCCGGCACCCCCGCCCGCCGCACGCGTACTTCCTGACGCCCGCGGGCCACCGTGTGCGCGAGGAGCCGGTGGCGGCCGTCCCCGAGACGGCGCCCGTGGAGGCGCCTGCCGGTGTCTTCACGCCCCGCACCGGCGCCGCGCAGGACCCGCCTGTCGAGGACGGGGCCGCGCGAGCCCGCGAGGTGCGGAGCGCCTGGCTCGGCATCGTCGAGATGCGGCGCATGACGAACCCCGGCGGTGACCGGGAGGTCCCCTGCGCGTGGGAGCGGGCGCACCGGGTGCGGGCCGTGGCGATAGCCCTGGAGGCGGCGGGCCGGGAGGGGTATCGCGTGGTGGACGCGGTGCAGCCGGGGGTGGTGGAGGTGTGGGAGGCCTCGGGGGAGGGGGTGCGGGCCTGCGGTGCGGTGCTTGAGCGGGTGGGGTGGCTGGTCAGCGAGCATGGCGACGCGCGGACGGGGCGCCGGTTTCTGCTGGTGTCCCCACGCCGCGCCTAGCCCTCGCGGTGGCGCCCCAGACCCGCCCCTTCCCGATCCGGGGGCTCCGCCCCCGTGCCCCCGTTTGTCGGCGCTCCGCGCCTCGTCCTCAAACTCCCCCAAGCTCTTAAGGAGCAGGGGGTACCCCCTCGACGGGCTGAAAGTCTCCGGTGCGGGCCGGATTCCGTCTGCGGCCGAGACGCGATCCGCAGTCGAGATCCGGCCCGCACCGGCACCATCCAGCCCGTCCGGCGTTTGAGGACGAGCGCGCCAGCGCGATGGAGGGGCGGGTGGGTGGGGAAGAGCCCGCCCGGCGATTGAGGGCGAGCCCGGAGGGCGAATGGAGGGCGGGTGGGTGGGGGAGAGGCAGCGCGGCGGAGGTGAGGGGGCGCTATGCCGAGGGGCGTAGGTTCCAGGTGGCTACTACTGGGCGGCCGTGCTCGAAGCTGAGGCGACTGACCGTGCCCGTGGCCAGCTGGAAGTGCGCCCCCGCCGCCGCGGGAAGCCCCAGCCGCCGCGCGGCCAGGACGCGCAGGAAGTGCCCGTGGGCGACCAGGAGCACGCTCCCCTCCGTGTTGGCGAGGGCCGCGTCGACCTTGGCCAGCATCCGGTCGGCCCGCGCCCCGACCTGCGCCGGAGACTCCCCCGGATGCTCCGGGGACCCCGCCGCCACGCCGTCCGTGAAGAGGAACCAGTCGGGCCGCGTCCGGTGGATCTCCACCGTCGTCACGCCCTCGTACGCCCCGTAGTCCCACTCGGCGAGATCGTCGTCCACGCGCGCGTCCGCGAAGCCCGTGAGCGCGGCGGTCTCCCGCGCCCGCTGGCGCGGGCTGGTGAACGCGGCGTCGACCCGGTACTTCCCGACCAGCGGCGCGAGGGCCCGCGCCTGCTCGCGGCCGTGGTCGGTGAGGGGAATGTCGGTCCAGCTGGTGTGCTGGCCGGACAGCGACCACGCGGTCTCGCCGTGCCGGACCAGGAGGAGGTCACCCATGCGCGCGTTCCGTTCTGCTCGGTTCTGCCTGGTGAGAACCGTCGCGGCGGTGGCCGTATTCCATGATCGGTCCACCGGCGCCGCAGCCGTCACCTCCGCCGCAGCTCCCGCCCCCCGAACGCCCCCGCGCCGTCCGCCCGCTGCCACCACGCCTCAAGGCCCGCCTGCCCGAGGGAGCGCCAGTCGGGGGTCTCCTGCACGAAGGCGCGGCCCAGGCGCCGCCCCAGGTCGACCATCGTGCGGCCCGCGACCGTGCGGTCGGCGTCGTAGGACTCCAGGGCGTCGGGCCAGGTCACCGCCGTGGTGATGGCGGACTCCAGGACGGTGGCGTCCTGGAGGGCCTTCACCGCGCCCGCGCCCGTGTGCGGCCGGGCCACCGTCGCCGCGTCGCCCGCGAGCAGCACCCGGCCCTGGGTGTAGCGCGGCGCGGTGTAGTCGTACATGGGCTGGAGGAAGAGCTCGGCCGGTGCGGTGGCGCGTACCACCGCGCCCCAGTAGGGCGGCAGGAGCACGTCGGCGACGTACGACAGATGGCCCCTGAGGGTGTCGGTGAGGCCGCCGGGCGGCAGGCTCCGGGGATCGTCGAAGGCCAGGTCCGCGTCCAGGCCGCGCGGCGGCGCCGTGTACAGCACCCAGTTCACGCGGCGCCCGCCCATGCCGTCGGGGATGCGGTAGAGGATCAGGTGGCCGCCGTCGAACACGGCGTACACGCAGTCCTCGGCGCCCCACAGCTCCGGATCGGGAAGCCGCTCCTCGGGGTACGCGCCGCGCCAGGCCAGATAGCCCGCGTACGCGGCCCGCAGGCCGGGGAAGGCCGACTCGCGCACCACCGAGCGGTAGCCGTCCGCGCCGACCACCACGTCGAACCGCTCCGTGCCGTCGTCCGTCTCCACCACGGCCCCGCCCGGACAGGCCCGCACCCCGGTGACCGCCGTGGCGGTGCGGAACGTGACCGTCTCGGGCACCCGGCGCCGCAACTCGCCCCACAGCGGGCCCCAGTTGTACGTCCGGAACGGGAAGGGCGTCACCGCGATCGCGTGCCCGCGCGGGTCCGGTGCCGCGTCGTCGCGCACGTACCAGCGGCGCCTGACGAGCTGCACCCACTGCATGTCCGCGTCCAGATAGCCCGCCGACTCCAGCTCCGCGTAGCGGGAGTTGTGGACGGCAAGACCCACGCCCCGGTCGGCGAGGCGGCCCGCCGCCCGCTCGTACACGGTGATCTCGTCCGCGCCGCCCCGGTGCGCGGCCAGTGCGGACGCGCAGCCCGCGACGCTGCCGCCCACCACGGCGACCCTGCCCGAATGCATCATCGCGCCATCCTGACAGGGCGGGTGACGTCCTGTCATGACCATCGGTCAGCGCATGGATACACCGCGTCCGGCGAAGAACGGCTCGAACTCCGCGCGCGGGAGCTGTGCCGTGCGCGTGGGCGCGTCGATCCCCGAGGGGTTGTGGAAGTGCAGGCTCCCGTCCGCCGTGCGCGCCGTGACCAGGACCAGATGCCCGCCGCGGCCGGGCGCCGGGCGCCCCGGGCGGCGGATCTCGAAGTGCACGGACGTGATCACCGTGTGCCCGGAGTCGACGAGGTCGCCCACCTCGTCGAGCGTCAGGTGCCGGTGCACCGCCGCTTCCATGCCGTGCGTCTCGCGCACGTACTCGACGAACGGCGCGTAGATCAGGCCCTTGATCGTGCCGTCGCCGGGGTCCTCCGTGTACGCGCCGTACTTGAGGGCCCCGTCGCGCAGCTCGAAGAGCGAGGGCGCGCCCTCGCCGAGGGCCATCCGCAGACAGGTGAGCCCGCACAGGTGCTTGCACCAGCGCGCGTAGTCGTCGAGCGTGGCCGCGCCCGAATCGCGCCAGGCGGGGTCGTCGGCCGCGTCGTGGGCCTCGTACACGATCTTCCCGACCAGGCCGGGCGAGGCGAACTGGGTCAGGGACGGGACCCGGCAGGTGGGGCAGTCGGCCACGGGCATGCTCCTCGTCGCGGTGGCGGCCCCGGCGCCGGGGCCGCGCGGGGCTACTGGCGATAACCGCTCAGGAAGCGGCCGATGCGGCTGATCGCCGCGTCGAGGTCGTCAGCGTACGGGAGCGTCAGGATGCGGAAGTGGTCCGGGTGCGGCCAGTTGAAGCCGGTGCCCTGGACGACCTGGATCTTCTCCTGGAGCAGCAGGTCCAGGACGAACTTCTCGTCGTCGTGGATGGCGTGCACCTTGGGGTCCAGGCGCGCGAAGGCGTACAGGGCGCCCTTCGGCTTCACACAGCTGACCCCGGGGATCTCGTTGAGCTTCTGCCAGGCGCGGTCGCGCTGCTCGCGCAGGCGGCCGCCCGGCGCGGTCAGCTCGTGGATGGACTGCCGGCCGCCGAGCGCCGCCTGGATCGCGTACTGGGCGGGCGCGTTGGCGCACAGCCGCATGGAGGCCAGCATCGTCAGGCCCTCCAGATAGTCCCGCGCGTGCTGCTTCGGGCCCGTCACGACCAGCCAGCCGGAGCGGAAGCCCGCCACCCGGTACGTCTTGGAGAGCCCGCAGAAGGTGAGCACCACCAGGTCGGGGGCCAGCGCGGCGACGCTGTGGTGCACCGCGTCGTCGTACAGGATCTGGTCGTAGATCTCGTCGGCGAACACCATCAGGCCGTGGCGGCGCGCCAGGTCGAGGATGCCTTCGAGGACCTCGCGCGGGTAGACGGCGCCCGTCGGGTTGTTCGGGTTGATGATCACGACGGCCTTGGTGCGGTCGGTGATCTTCGCGGCCATGTCGTCGAGGTCGGGGTACCAGTCGGCCTGCTCGTCGCACAGGTAGTGCACGGCCTTGCCCCCGGAGAGGGTGGTCACGGCCGTCCACAGCGGGAAGTCGGGGGCCGGGATGAGGACTTCGTCGCCGTCCTCCAGGAGCGCCTGCACGGCCATGGTGACCAGCTCGGACACGCCGTTGCCGAGGAAGATGTCGTCTACGGAGACGTCGTCGATGCCCAGCGCCTGATAGCGCTGCGCCACCGCGCGGCGGGCGGACAGGACGCCTCGGGAGTCCGTGTAGCCGTGGGCGCTCGGGAGCATCCGGATCATGTCCTGGACGATCTCCTCGGGCGCCTCGAAGCCGAACAGGGCGGGGTTGCCGGTGTTCAGCCGCAGCACGCTGTGGCCCGCCTCCTCCAGGGCGTTCGCGTGCTCGATGACCGGGCCCCGGATCTCGTAACAGACCTCGCTGAGCTTGCTGGACTGCCGGAACTCCATGCGGTGTGCCTCCCGTAGCGTGGGTTCCTTGGTTTTACCAAGCGGGAGCTTGGAAAGTCCAACAGCTTGTCTAGACTGCGACGCATGCCATATCGACCGCGCCGTAGCTACGACCAGTTCTGTGCCGCCGCCCGTGCCCTCGACGCCGTCGGCGACCGCTGGACCCTGCTGATCGTCCGCGAACTCCTCCTCGGCCCGCGCCGCTACACCGATCTGCACGCCGACCTGCCGGGCGTCAGCACCGACGTGCTCGCCTCGCGCCTGAAGGACCTGGAGCAGTCGGGCCTCGCCACCCGCCGCAGACTGCCGCCGCCCGCCGCCGCGTCCGTGTACGAACTCACCGCGCGCGGCCGGGAGCTGACACCTGTCCTGCGCGCCCTCGCGGCCTGGGGCGCCCCCGAACTCGCCGAGCGCCGCCCCACCGACGCGGTCCGCGCCCACTGGTTCGCGCTGCCGCTCCTCGACGCCGTCGCCCTGGCGGAGGGGCTGCTTGAGCTGAGCCTGGAGGAGGGGGAGTTCCACGTACGGATAGACGGCGACGGGGTTGTCTCGTACGGGGACGGGGCCGCGCCCTCGGCGCCCGATGCGCGGATGACGCTGGACGCGGGGACGGCCGTGCTCGTGGGGCAGGGTGTGTTGAGTGTGGCTGATGGGGTGCGGGACGGGCGTATTGCCGTGACCGGGGACAGCCCGCTGGCCAAGGCGCTGCGGGACGGGTGAGGGGTGGGCCTGGTGCGGGGGTGGGCCTGGTGCCCTCGTGGGGCGCCCCAGGCCCACCCCTTCCCGAAACCTAGGGCGCTTTGCCCCCTAGGACCCCCGCTTCGCGGCTCGCCCTCACACGCCGGACGGGCTCGTGGGAGGCCTGCCGTTGCCGCGCGTCAGGGCGTAGCCGCCCACGCCCGCCAGCGCGGCGAGGACGCCGCCGACGCCCGTCCAGACCCAGCGGTCCGTCCACCAGCCCGAGGACCAGCCGTCCTCGGGCTCGGCGGCGGAGGGCTTGGAGCCCGGCACCAGCGGATCGCCCAAGGTGCCGTCCACCGCCGCCGAGCCGCCGACGTCCTTCGACGTGGCCTCGACCTCGGCGGTGACCGGCTGGCCCAGGTCGGCGGTGCGCAGGCCGGTCGCCGTCAGGCGCACGTAGTACGTGCCCGGCAGCGGGTCGTTGGCCCACGGCTCCGACCAGGCGCGCACCGTGCGCAGGGTGCAGGCGAGCTCGACCGACTCGCCCGCCGCCTTGCGCGCCTGCATGCCGTACATGCAGGACTGGCGGCGCCGAAGGCCGTCGTACACGTCGATCCGCCACTTGGCGCCGGACGCCTCCGCGGCGGACCCGGGCAGCTTCACTGTCGCCTTGACCGTGGGCCGCTGGCCGGAGTCCGCGGGGAAGGACCAGTACAGGTAGTCACCGGTCGATGCGCTCGCCGTGGCCTTGTGGCCCTGCTCGATCTCCGTCGCGGTACGGAAGGAAGTGCCCGCGTCGGTCCGCTCCTTGCCATCGTCACCGGAGGCCGCGAACGCCGGTCCCGAGGCCAGCAGCGCGCCGAGGCCGAGCAGGCCAGCGGCCGCCAACAGACGTGTCCTACGCATCAGTTGGTCCTCCAGACGGCGACGCGCCAGCGCGAGATCCAGCCCCACAGCACACCACCCACGAAGCCGGTGAGCACGAGCGCGCCGAGCAGCCACCAGCCGCGGCCGAGGCCGAAGGCCGCCACGTCGGACGAGCCGTCGGGCGCGTCCACGACGTCGACGGCCAGTTCGAGGGGCAGACCGGGCTTGCCCTTGGCCGCGGCCCCGGCGGCGGGAGCGAAGGAGTGGGACACCTGAAGGCAGACGGTCTCCTTCTCGTCGGCGTCGTCGTCGGAGTCGTCCCGCTCCGGCTTCGGATACCGGAGGCCCGTGGAGATCACGTCCGTGCGGCCGTCGCCCGCCTCCGAGCCGCGCACGATCTCGCGGTCGTGCTTCGTCACGGCCCGCAGGAGCACGCCGTAGTCGTTGCTCACGGCCCGGTCGGCGCCCACGCTCACCGACGCGCGCAGCTCCTTGCCGGGCGCCACGTCCACGCGGTACCAGCGGTGCTCGCCGAACCCGGCGCGGTCGGTGTACAGGCCGGGCTTGAGCTCCGGCGCGGCCGAGCAGCTGGCGGCGCCGTCGACGGCCACGGGGTTGACGACCGGGTCGGCCGCGCGGTCCACCAGCTGGCCCACCCGGTCGGTGAGCTCGTCGGTGTGCCGGACGGAGGTGTACGTGCCGCCGGTGGCCTCGGCGATGCAGCTCAGCTGCGCGCGCATCTTGGTGTTCGGGACCAGGCCCAGGGTGTCGACGGTCAGGTTGATGCCCTTGGCCGCGATCTCCCGCGCCACCTCGCACGGGTCGAGCGGCTGGCAGGTGTCCTCGCCGTCGCTGATGAGGACGATGCGGCGCGAGCCCTCGTCGCCCTTCAGGTCGTCGGCGGCCTTCAGGAGGGCCGGGCCGATCGGGGTCCAGCCGGTCGGCGAGAGCGTGGCGACCGCGGTCTTGGCGTCCGTGCGGTCCAGCGGGCCCACCGGGTAGAGCTGCTCGGTGTCCTTGCAGCCCGTCTTGCGGTCGTCGCCGTGGTAGTTGGCGCCGAGGGTGCGGATGCCGAGCTCGACGTCCTCGGGGGTGGCGTCGAGCACCTCGTTGAAGGCCTGCTTCGCCGCGGCCATCCGGCTCTTGCCGTCGATGTCGCGGGCCCGCATCGAGCCGCTCACGTCGAGGAGCAGCTCGACCTTGGGCTTCGCCCCGCCCTCGCTGTCGTCCGGTTCGTCGGCCGCGTGGGCGACGGTGGGCGCGATGCCCATGCTCAGGGCCGCGAACAGGGCACAGAGCCCCGCCGCGAGCCGTTTTCTGGTGATCATCAGCGGATCCTATGGATCAAGGCGGGTCCGCTCCAAAAAAGCAGTTGAGGGCGCCGGTTAGGGTGGCTGGTGTGCTGCGAGAAGTGACGGCTGTCCGATATCTGGAACCCCTGCGGGCGGGCGGCTCCGTGCCCGGCGTCGTCGAGGCCGACGACCTCGGGACCTACGTCCTGAAGTTCACCGGCTCCGCGCAGGGCCGCAAGGCGCTCGTCGCCGAGATCGTCGTCGGGGAGCTGGCCCGCCGCCTCGGCCTGCGCGTGCCCGAGCTCGTCCTCGCCCACTTCGACCCGGCCCTCGGCGCGCACGAGCCGCACCAGGAGGTCCGGGACCTGCTGCACCGCAGCGCGGGCCTCAACCTGGGCATGGACTACCTGCCCGGGGCGCACGACTTCACCCCGGACACCGACCTCGCCGTGGACCCGCTGGAGGCGGGCAAGGTGGTCTGGCTCGACGCCCTCACCGCGAACGTCGACCGCACCGTGCACAGCTCGAACCTCATGGTCTGGCCCACGTTCGGCGTCCGCCCGCCGCGCCTGTGGCTCATCGACCACGGCGCCGCCCTCGTCTTCCACCACCGCTGGGACGCCACGTCGGTCCTCGCCACCGCCGAGAAGCCGTACGACTTCCGCCAACACGCACTCGGCCGCTACGGCCCCGACACGCGCGCGGCCGACGCGGAGCTCGCGCCGCTGGTGACCGAGGACCTGCTGCGCGCGATCACCGCGGACGTCCCCGACGCCTGGCTCGCCGACGAACCGGGCTTCGCGACCCCCGACGCGCTGCGCGAGGCCTACGTCACCTACCTGACGGCCCGCGCCCGCGCCTCCGCGACCTGGCTCCCCACCGACTTCCCACCCCGCGCCCAACTCGCCGCCGAGGACGCCCTCCGCGCCCGCGCCACGGAGGCGGCCCGCCCGGCCTGGCTGAAGAGGGTGCCGAACCTCCACGGCAAGCCCGACCCGCGTCCCGCGAAGCGGTATCCGTGACGGACCGGTCCCGGCGGTGCCCGCGTACGTGTGGGCGACGGGACCGCGGGGGACCGTAAGGAGCGGGGCTTCCCGGAGCCGACCGCGCGGAGCGGGGGCGGGCAGCGGCACCGGACGCGTGGGAGGGGGCGCGAGGATGGGGTCGCCCGAGAGGGGGCGGGGGTGAGGGCGGCGCGCAGGACGTCGCGCAGGACACCGCTGGATCTGGCCGCGCTGCTCGTCGGCGTGGTCATCGGCTTCGGTACGAACCTCGTGACGGCGGACCCCGCCGGATGGTGGGGGCCGCTGCCGCTGGTCGAGCGGTACGCCGCCGTCTGGCTCCCGCTCGGCATAGGGGCGGTCGTCACGGTGGAACTGACACGGCGCCGAGCGGAGCGGCGCCGCGTGCCCTGGCCCCGGACGGAGAGCCCGTACCCGGGACTCGAACCCTACGGGCCGGGCCGGGCGGAGGTGTTCTTCGGCCGCGAGGCGGAGACGGACGAGGCCGTGGCCCTGCTGACCGAGGGCCGCGCGGCGGGGCAGCGCTGGGTCACCGTCGTCGGCCCTTCCGGCAGCGGAAAGTCGTCCCTCATCGCCGCAGGAGTCCTGCCGCGCCTGCGGCACCACCGCACGGTGCTCGGGCCGTTGCGCCCGGGCACCGTGCCCTTCCTCGCCCTCGCCCACGCTCTGCTCGCAGGTCACCCGACCGCTCCGGACGAAGTGCGGCGGCTCGCCACCGGCCTGCGCGCCGAAGCCCTGGCCCTGGCAGCCGCGCCGGGCCGACACCACCCCACCGCCCTGTCCGCCGCTCTCTTGACGGCCCAGGGGCACGGGGGCCGCACCGTTCTGGCCGTGGACCAGCTGGAGGACGTCTTCCGTCTGGTGCCGGAGGACGAGTGCGCCCTCTTCCTCGGCCTGCTGCGGGCGGCGCTGCGGACCCACCCCCAGCTCCACGTCCTCGCCGCGCTGCCCACTGAGAACCTGCGCGAGGCGGCCACGGGCCCGTACGCGGACCTCTTCCGCGCCCGGGTGCTGCTCCCTCCCCTGGGCGCGGTGCAGACCCGTGCGGTGATCACCGGCCCCGCTCGGGCGGCCGGAGTGGACATCGACGCCGAAGTGGTGGAACTCCTCGCCGCCGAGGCGACCGCGGGCAACACCCTGCCGCTCCTCGGCCAGCTGCTGCGCGACCTCTACGAGGCGGCGGCGCCCCGCTCCGTCATCGGTCTCGAACTCCTCGCTGACAGAGGGCCGTTGGCCGAGGCCATCGGGCGTCACGCGGAAGCCGCGTACCTGCGCATCGCCGAGGACCACCCGCCGGAGGCGATCGACGCGCTCCTGCTGAGGTTCGTCTCCTGGGACGAACGCGACTGTGCGCGCCGGTTCGTGGCCGCGGACGTCCTGGACGGAGCGCAGCGGGAGATCGTCGACGCGCTGCGCGACGCCCGCCTGCTCGCGGAGACCGCCTCCGGCGACGCCTTCGACTTCGTGCACGAGGCCGTCCTGCGGCACTGGCCGCGCCTGCGCGCCCTCATCACCCGGCACGAGGAGACGCTGCGCCTGATCACGGACCTCGAACGCCGGGCGGCCGCCTGGCTGGCGCAGGGCAGGACCGCGGAAGACCTGCTGCGCGGCCGTCACCTCGCCCGGGCCGGGGAGGTGACGGCCGAGCACGACGTGTCGGCCGCGGTCCGCGACTTGGTCGCGGCCTCCCGGCGGCAGCAGCAGCGCGAGGCCGACGAGCGGGCGGACGCCCTGGCCGTGTCGGCTCAACAGGTGTACGCCGCCGGGGAGGACCCGGCCCTCGCGCTCGCCCTGGCCGCGACCGCCGTGCGCGAGGTCAGCGCCACACCGGCAGCTGTGCTGACGCTCTGGGCCGCCCTCCGGCCACCCGAGACCGAGCGCCTCGCCCTCGGACACGCCGGGCGGATCCTCGCGCTCGGCTGGGACCGGGCATCCAGGACACTGCGGACCATCGGCGAGGACGGGCAGCTCGCCACGTGGACGCTCGAGGGCGACCTCGTCGGCCAGGAGGACGTGGGGCTCGGCCAGTTGGTCAAGGCCGGGTTCGGCGGTGGCGACACGTACTGGGCGGCGGCGCGGCGGCCGGGGCTGGTGGCGGTCCGGCGGTTCGGAGCAGCCGGACCCGTGGTGACGACGGACGCCTTCGGGCCGAACGCGGTGGCGGTCTCGCGCGACGGCCGGTGGGTCGCGGCCTGCGGCTCCAGCATCTCCGTGACGGAACTCGCCGCCACCGCTGACGGCCCGGCATCCAGGTGGACCCTGGACGTCCAGGGGGCGTCGGGGCTGACGTGGTCACCCGACGCGACCCACCTGTTGGTCATCGAGTACGACACGCTGCGCATGGTGCGGAGAGCGGACGCGACGACGCTCTGGACGCTCCCCCCGCGCGGCACCCGCGGGCTGCTCCGGGAAACCTGCGTCGACTGGTCCCCGGACGGCGAGAAGGTCGTGTCGGGGGCCGGTCAGGCCCTCGGCGTCGTGTCCGTCCGGGACGGTGGGACCGCCGTGGAACGGACGACGGCCGGGGCGATCCTGGCCCTCGCTTGGTCCCCCGACGGCCAGTTCCTCGCGGTCGCCGAGGCGTCGGCGTCCGGCACCCGCATTCAGGTGTGTGATGCCACCTCCCTGGCGGAGTGCGGGACGGTCGCCCTGCGCGAGCGTGTCGACGCCGTCCTGTGGAGCGGTGACGCCACGCGGTTGGTATGGGTGTCGGGCGCCGACGTCGGAGTCTGGGAGGTGTCCACCGGGTACCGGAACGCCCTCGCCACCGGGACGTTGAGGGGCGTGTCCTGGAACGGAGACCGCGTGGCCGTCACCGCGGGGCGCTCCGGGACCGTACGGATCGTCCGTACGGGAACCTCGTCGAGACCCGTGCGGGTCATGGCGGCGGAAGACCCCCGACCGGCCGGGGTGGCATGGCAGCCGGTCGGTGACCTCCTCGCCGTCGCGTTCAAGGACCGGGTCGAGATCTGGGACACGGCACCGAGGACACGCACCGCCCTGCTCCACCCGGTCTCGAACGTGCCCGCGGTCTGCGCGTGGTCCCCGGACGGCACGGCACTGGCCACGCTGGGGCGGGACTTCTGGCTGCGGGAGGCTCCCCGCGTCGAGGTGTGGGACCCCGTGACGGGACACCGCGTCGCGGTCATGGACGGCGAGGACCGGCTGAGCGGTGCCCTGGCGTGGTGTCCGGACGGCAGCGCGCTCGCCGGGGCGACGCGGGACGGGCTGCTCCTCGTATGGGACCCGCGGACGGGGGATCGGACGGCCGCCGTCCGGACCGCGGCCGGCGCGGTGAGCGCGCTGTGCTGGGCTCCCGAGAGCCGGGCGGTCGCTCTGCTGGGGCAGGACTGCCACGTCAGCGTCTACGACGTGGACTCGGGCGACGCACTCGTCCGCTCGGTCCGCGGCGGCAGTGGCGCCGCACGCGTGGCGTGGTCGCCGGACGGCCGCTACTTGGCGACCACCGGTATCCGTCGGGTGCGGTTCTGGCTGGCCGCCACGGGGGAGTGCCTGGCGGTGGGGCTGGTGGAGGTCGCGGTGGCCCTCGACGCCCGCTGGCTCGACAGCCGCCGCTTCGCGGTGACCGGCGAGGACCACGTCCGGTACACGTGGTCGCTGCCCGAGCGCTGCGACGCGGCCGTGGGCGCGTCCCTCCTGGAGTCCGCAGCCGACGCCCCGCGGGCCCTGACCGCCGAGGAGCGCAGGCGGTTCGGCCCGCAGCTGGAGGGGACCTGACGACGCGTCCGTCCCCGGCGCAGGGCGGCACCGGGGACGGTATGGGTCCGGCGCGGGCTCAGCGCAGCCGCTCGTACGCGGGCAGCGTCAGGAAGTCCGCGTAGTCGGCGTCCAGGGACACCTGGAGGAGGAGGTCGTGGGCCTCCTGCCACTTGCCCGCCGCGAAGGCGGCCTCGCCGAGGTCGGCGCGGATCGCGGCCAGTTCGGCGGCGGCGACCTCGCGGGTGAGGTCGGCGGTGGCGGTCTGGCCCGTCTCGAAGACGACGCCCGCGTTGATCCACTGCCAGATCTGGGAGCGGGAGATCTCGGCGGTGGCCGCGTCCTCCATGAGGTGGAAGATGGCGACCGCGCCGAGGCCGCGCAGCCAGGCCTCGATGTAGCGGATGCCGACCTGCACGGCGTTGACCAGGCCCGCGTACGTGGGCCTGGCGTCGAGCGAGTCGATGGCGATCAGGTCACCGGCGGCGACGGACACGTCCTCGCGGAGGCGGTCCTTCTGGTTCGGCTTGTCGCCGAGGACCTTGTCGAAGGACTCCATGGCGATCGGCACGAGGTCGGGGTGGGCGACCCAGGAGCCGTCGAAGCCGTCGCCCGCCTCGCGGTCCTTGTCGGCGCGGACCTTCTCGAAGGCGACCTTGTTGACCTCGGCGTCCTTGCGGGACGGGATGAAGGCCGCCATGCCGCCGATGGCGTGCGCGCCGCGCTTGTGGCAGGTGCGCACGAGCAGTTCGGTGTAGGCGCGCATGAACGGGGCCGTCATCGTGACCGCGTTGCGGTCCGGCAGGACGAACTTCTGGCCGCCGTCACGGAAGTTCTTGACGATGGAGAAGAGGTAGTCCCAGCGGCCCGCGTTCAGGCCCGACGCGTGGTCGCGCAGTTCGTAGAGGATCTCCTCCATCTCGTACGCGGCCGTGATCGTCTCGATGAGGACGGTGGCGCGCACGGTGCCCTGAGGGATGCCGACGTAGTCCTGCGCGAAGACGAAGATCTCGTTCCAGAGGCGGGCCTCCAGGTGCGACTCCGTCTTCGGGAGGTAGAAGTACGGGCCCTTGCCGAGGTCGAGCAGGCGCCGGGCGTTGTGGAAGAAGTACAGGCCGAAGTCGACGAGGGCGCCCGGCACGGCGCGTCCCGCCTCGTCCGTGAGGTGGCGCTCGTCCAGGTGCCAGCCGCGCGGCCGCATCACGACCGTGGCGAGCGAGTCCGCGTCCTTGAGGGCGTACGACTTGCCGGTGCGTTCGTCGGTGAAGTCGATGCGGCGCTCGTAGGCGTCGGTGAGGTTGAGCTGGCCGAGGACCACGTTCTCCCAGGTGGGGGCGGAGGCGTCCTCGAAGTCGGCGAGCCAGACCTTCGCGCCCGAGTTGAGCGCGTTGATGGTCATCTTGCGGTCGGTGGGGCCGGTGATCTCCACCCGGCGGTCGTTCAGGGCGGCCGGGGCGGGCGCCACCCTCCAGGAGTCGTCCGCGCGGACGGCGGCGGTCTGGGGCAGGAAGTCCAGGGACGACGTACGGGCGATCTCGGCGCGCCGCTCGGCGCGGCGGGCCAGGAGCTCGTCGCGGCGCGGCGTGAACCGCCGGTGCAGCTCGGCCACGAAGGCGAGGGCCGCCGGGGTGAGGACCTCTTCCTGCCGGGGCAGGGGCTCGGCGTCGACGATGGCCAGCGGGGACGGCGCTGGTGCGGACATGAGCTGTCACTTCCTTCAGCGAGCGGGCTTCACGGGCGGCGCGGCCGTGGGGGCGGGACGGCCGTCGGCCCGGCACCGTGGCACCGCGTGCCACGGTGCCGGGACACGGCCGCGGGCGCCGCCCACCGGGTCAGGCGCTTCTGAACAGTGGATACTAGTTTCCTCATAGTGGAAGTTCAATCGTTTGTTGATGTCGAGATTCTCTTCGTCGACAGAACGCGGCGCAGAGTGCCACCGCCGTCACTCCCAGTGGACCAGGGCTCCGCCGGGGCGGCCAGGGGGCACCGGCGCCCCGCCCGTCACTCCAGCCGCTCCAGGTCCGAGAACGTGTCGATGTCGTACGGCTCCGCGATGTCGCCGCACTCCACGAGCGTGAGCGCGCCCGCGTGCTCCTTGAGGTAGGCGCGCGCCCCCTGGTCGCCCGTCGCGGCCGCCGCGACGCCGTCCCAGTGGTCCGCGCCGAAAAGGACCGGATGCCCGCGCTCGCCGCCGTACGCGGCCGCCGCGAGGTCCGCGGGGGAGCGGTGCGCGGCGAGCAGCCGGGCCACCGCGGCCGCGCCGACGCCGGGCTGGTCCACGAGCGTCACCAGCGCCGCCCGCGCCTCGGTGCCGGACAGCGACGCCAGGCCCGCGCGCAGCGAACTCCCCATCCCCTCCCGCCAGTCCGGGTTGTCCACGAGTGCGCATCCCGGGAGCGTCGCCTGCTCCCGTACGACGTCGGCGGTGGCCCCGAGCACGATGTGCACGCGGGTGCAGCCGCCCTCGCGCAGGGCCCGCGCGGCGCGCTCCACGAACAGCTCCCCGCGGTGTTCGAGCAGGGCCTTCGGGCAGCCGCCCAGGCGCCGCCCGCCGCCCGCGGCGAGCAGGAGCCCGGCGACCTCGGCGGCGGGGGCGGACGGGGTGGGTGACAGTGATTCGGTCATGACCCTTGCTTACCGCATGCCTTCTGGGGACCCTGTTCCGGCCGGGGCGTGGCCGAAAGATGCGGCTGCCGCACAACGACGTGCGAGGGGGAGAGCTGTGTTGCGGAGCGTGGGGCGGAGAGTGGCGACGGGCGGCTGCGAGGATCCGCGGGTGACGGAGCTGCGCGCCGCGGTGTCCCGGCTGCGCCGTGAACTGGCCTCCTACCCCGGGGAGTTCCCCGATCGGGCGATCGCCGAGGACGAGCTGGCGGCGCTGGCCGCGATGGCGGCGGCGGGGGCGCCCGATCTCCGCCGGTTGCGGAGGTCCCTCTTACTGGTCGCGGGGTCGATCGGCTCGGTCAGTGCCTTGACGGGGGCGTTGGGTGGGGTGCGTGGCGCGGTGGAGCGGTTCCGCGAGCCCCGTGCCTGATCCCTCGCGGGTGCGCCCCAGACCCGCCCCTTCCCGATCCGGGGGCTGCCGCCCCCGTGCCCCCGCTTTTTTCGGCGCTGCGCGCCTCGTCCTCAAACGCCGGACGGGCTGAAAGATCTCCGGCTCGAGCCAGCGTAAGAATCAGCCTCTCCGGCGTTTGAGGAGCGGGGGTCTGGGGGCGGAGCCCCCAGGAAGCGGGCGCCGCCCGCGCGGGCTACGCCACCCAGTCGCCGGGCCGGGGCGTGCCCAGCGGGGCCTCGAGGTCGCCCGAGAAGGCGGCGGCCAGGCGAGTGGCCGCGTCGTCGCACTGCTGGGGCGGCAGCGTGAAGGGAATCCGCAGCCGGTGCTCATGCGTACCGGGATCCGCACCGAACCGCGAGCCCCCCTCGATCCGCACCCCCTGCCCCAGCGCGGCCCGAGCCACCGCGGAGGCGACCGGCGCCCCCAGGTCCACCCACAAGGAGAGCCCGCCGGGCGGCAGCTGCCAGCGCCACTCGGGCAGGTGCCGGGCCAGGGCCGCCGCGAGCGCCGCCCGCGAGGCCCGCAGCGCGGCGATCCGCGCGCGCAGCGTCGCGTCCATGCCGTCGAGCAGGTGCAGCGCCACGAGTTGCTCGATCACCGGCGTGGCCATGTCCGACGGCACCCGCGCCATGGCCAGCTCCGTGATCAGACGGGACCCGGCCCGCACCCACCCGATGCGCAGGCCGCCCCAGTGCGACTTGCTCAACGACCCCACGGTGACGACCTGTTCGGCCGCGCCGTGCGGCGCGAGCGAGGCGAACGGCGCGGGCGGCGGCACGTCCAGGGCGATGTCGGCGATGGTCTCGTCGACGAGCAGCCAGGTGCCCGTCGCACGGGCGGCCTGAAGGATCCGCACCCGCTGCTCCCGGCCCATCAGGGCCCCCGTCGGATTCTGGAAGTCCGGTACGAGGTAGGCGATGCGGGGCGCCGCCTGCCGCAGCGTCGACTCGATCAGGTCGGTGTCCCAGCCCGCGTCGGTGACGGGCACGGGCGTGGCGCGCAGGCCCGCACGCCGGATCGCGTCGAGCGCGTTGGGGTACGACGGGTTCTCGACCAGGGCCCGGTCGCCGGGGCGCCCGAGCAGCGCGAGGGCGAGGGAGATCGCGTGCTGGGCGCCGGTCGTGATGAGGATCTGGTCCGGCAGCGTCGGCAGGCCCCGGCGCGTGAACCGCTCCGCGACCGCCGCGCGCAACTCCGGTAGCCCGTAGGGGTGGTAGCCCGCCGTCGGGACGTGCTCGGGCAGCCGGGCGGCGGCCGCCGCGAGCGCCGCGCTCAGCTCCGCCTGGGGCGCGGGCGGCGCGGCCACCGCCAGGTCGATGATCCCGTCGCCGACGGGGAACGCCGCCACGCTGGCCGGGCGGCGGCCCTCCGGCAGCTCCGTCCAGGTGCTCGCGCCCCGGCGGCTGCGCGCGAACCCGCCGTCGCGCAGCAGGTCGTACGCCGCCGTGACCGTGGCCCGGCTGACACCCAGTGCCGTCGCCAGCTCGCGCTCGGCGGGCAGCCGGGTGTGCAGCGGGACGCGGCCGTCGAGCAGCAGGGTGCGGACCGCCTGGGCGAGGGCGCGGTAGCCCGGCCGGTCCCCGGCCAGGTCCGTCACCAGACCGGCGAGCCGCGCCCCGCCGAGCCGCCGGTCCACGGAGTGGACCACGTGCGCCTCCGCCATGCCAGATCCTCCCGATTGGCCCTGCTGTCCAGGCCAATCACCCTACACACTCGGGATCAGCCGCCGTTTTGGCCGACGTGCTGGCCTGGCGGCGGTAGGAGAGACGTACGAGGAGACGACGTGAACGGCGAGCGGGACGAAGAGACGGCAGGGCCCGGGCGGGTGGTGGTCGGGGTCGGCGGGAACTCGCTGGCGAGCCTCGCCGCGCTGTGGGTCGCCGCGCGGGAGGCGCGGCGCAGTGGGCGGGCGCTGGTCGCGGTGCTCGCGTGGGAGCCGCCGGAGGGGGAGGTGCTGTATCTGCGCCACCCCGACCCGGCGTGGGCCGCGCACTGGCGGGGCGTGGCGCGGGCGCGGCTCGCGGGGGCCTTCGACGAGGCGTTCGGCGGGGGGCCGCCGGGGGTGACGGTGGAGCGGCGGCTGGTGCGGGGGCGGGTGGGGCCCGCGCTGTGCCGGGTGGCCTCTCGGCCCGAGGATCTGTTGGTCGTGGGGGCGCGGGGCGGGTGGTGGCGGGGGCGGATCCGGCGCTACGCCGAGGCGCACGCCGGGTGTCCCGTCCTGGTCGTGCCCGCCCCGGCGGTACCGGTCGCCTTGCGGCGGGCCCTGCGCCGGGCCAGCCCCGCGGACTTCGCGGTGCGCCCCAGACCCGCCCCTTCCCGAACTGGGGCTCCGCCCCGGACCCCGCTCCTCAAACGCCGGAGGGGCTATTCATGGCCCGTCCGGCGCCGAAAGGGGGTCAGGCCGACGGGGCCGAGCTGGCCAGGGCCGTGGAGAGTTCGGCCGCGACCTGCTGGAGGACGGGGACGATGAGGCGCGTGGCCTCGTCGGTGACGCGGCCCGCGGGGCCCGAGATGGAGATCGCCGCGGCCGTGGGGGAGTCGGGGACGGAGACGGCGAGGCAGCGCACACCGATCTCCTGTTCGTTGTCGTCGACCGCGTACCCCGCTCGGCGGACCTCGTCGAGCGCGGCGAGGAAGCCGTCGGCCGTGGTGATGGTCTTCTCCGTGGCGGCGGGCATCCCCGTCCGCGCGAGCAGCGCCCGCACCTCGTCCGGCGGCGTGTGCGCGAGCAGCGCCTTGCCCACCCCGGTGGAGTGCGGCAGGACCCGCCGCCCCACCTCGGTGAACATCCGCATGGAGTGCTTGGACGGCACCTGCGCCACGTACACGACCTCGTCGCCGTCGAGCAGGGCCATGTTCGCCGTCTCGCCGGTCTCCTCGACGAGGCGGGCGAGGTAGGGGCGCGCCCAGGTGCCGAGCAGCCGGGACGCGGACTCGCCGAGGCGGATCAGGCGGGGCCCGAGCGCGTACCGCCGGTTGGGCTGCTGGCGGACGTATCCGCAGGCGACGAGCGTACGCATGAGGCGGTGGATGGTCGGCAGCGGCAGGCCGCTGCTCGCGGACAGCTCGCTGAGGCCGACCTCGCCCCCGGCGTCGGCCATCCGCTCCAGGAGGTCGAAGGCGCGCTCGAGGGACTGGACGCCCCCGCTCGCGGGCGCGGGAGTGGAGGACTTCGCGGCGTCGGTGGTGCTGGCGCTGGACGTCGGCACGGCGCGTTCCTTTCGACTGGCAGGCGGTATGCAGCCTACCGGGCGCCTGCGGGGACGTATCCGGCGCGGGCGGGACGTCCGTGCCGGTCAGTGCGTGTTTGTCCGGTCTCCCGCGAGGCGGTCGGAGCGCCTTCGACGGTATGCGTCGTACATAGCTACGTTCTGAAATACGGAATTGTACTTCCACTTTGTGGAAACGTATAGACCCTTGACGCGGCTCGCGGCGGAGTGAAAACTCCTTCAACAGAACGTTGAATTCCGCTGGTCGGCCGGTAGGGCCGCAGGAGAGAGGGGTCGCGGTGTCCGACGTCGAACTGGTGCTGCGCTCGACGCGCGTCATCACCCCCGAGGGGACGCGCGCCGCGTCCGTCGCCGTCAGCGGCGGCACGATCGTGGCGGTCCGCCCCCACGACGCGCCCGTGGAGCCCGGCGCCCGCCTGGAGGACGTCGGCGACCACGCGCTGCTGCCCGGGCTCGTCGACACGCACGTCCACGTCAACGACCCCGGCCGCACCGAGTGGGAGGGGTTCTGGACGGCCACGCGCGCGGCCGCGGCCGGTGGCATCACCACGCTCGTCGACATGCCGCTCAACTCCCTGCCGCCGACGACGACCGTCGGCCACCTCCGTACGAAGCAAGCCGTCGCCCGGCCCAAGGCGCACGTCGACGTCGGCTTCTGGGGCGGCGCGCTGCCCGACAACGTGAAGGACCTCAGGGCCCTGCACGACGCGGGCGTGTACGGCTTCAAGTGCTTCCTCTCGCCCTCGGGCGTGGACGAGTTCCCGGAGCTCGACCAGAACCAACTGGCCGCCTCCATGGGGGAGATCGCCGGGTTCGGCGGGCTGCTCATCGTGCACGCCGAGGACCCGCGCGAGCTGGCCGCGGCGCCCGCCCGCGGCGGACCCAAGTACGCGGACTACCTGGCGACACGGCCGCGCGTCTGTGAGGACACCGCCATCGAGGGCCTCATCGCCCTGGCCCGGCGCATCGGCGCCCGCGTGCACGTGCTGCACCTGTCGTCGTCCGACGCGCTGCCGCTGATCGCCGCCGCCAAGCGCGAGGGCGTCAAGCTGACCGTCGAGACCTGCCCGCACTACCTCACGCTCACCGCCGAGGAAGTCCCGGACGGGGCCAGCGAGTTCAAGTGCTGCCCGCCCATCCGCGAGGCCGCCAACCAGGACCTGCTGTGGCAGGCGCTCGCCGACGGCACCATCGACTGCGTCGTCACCGACCACTCCCCGTCCACCGCCGAGCTCAAGACGCCGGACTTCGCCACCGCCTGGGGCGGCATCTCCGGGCTCCAGCTCAGCCTGCCCGCCGTGTGGACGGCGGCCCGCGCGCGCGGCCACGGCCTGGAGGACGTGGTGCGCTGGATGTCCACCCACACCGCGCGCCTGGTCGGCCTGGACCGCAAGGGCGCCATCGAGCCCGGCCGCGACGCCGACTTCGCGGTCCTCGCGCCCGACGAGACCTTCACCGTGGACCCCGCCCGGCTCCAGCACCGCAACCGCGTCACCGCGTACGCGGGCAGAACCCTCAGCGGCGTCGTCAAGTCCACCTGGCTGCGGGGGCAACGCATCGTGTCCGAGGGCGAGTTCACCGCCCCCTCGGGCCTCCTACTGGAAAGGAAGAACTGATCACCGTGACGGCGATACCGAGCTTCACCGGCGACGCGAACCCCTACGGCGGCGGCGAGCCCTACGCCGACTACCGCACCGCCGACTTCCCCTTCACCCAGTACGCCAACCTCGCCGACCGGCAGCTCGGCGCCGGAGTCATCGCCGCCAACGACGAGTTCTTCGCGATGCGCGAGAACCTGCTCCTGCCGGGGGCCGCCGAGTTCGACCCCGAGCACTTCGGCCACAAGGGCAAGGTCATGGACGGCTGGGAGACCCGGCGCCGCCGGGGCGTGTCCGCCGAGCGGCCCTGGCCCACCGAGGACGACCACGACTGGGCCCTCGTCCGCCTCGGCGCGCCCGGCGTCGTCCACGGCGTCGTCGTCGACACCGCCCACTTCCGGGGCAACTACCCGCAGGCGGTGTCCATCGAGGGCACGGCCGTCGAGGGCTCGCCGACGCCCGAGGAACTCCTCGCCGACGACGTCAAGTGGACCGTGCTCGTCCCGCGCACGCCCGTCGGGGGCCACGCCGCGAACGGCTTCGCCGTGGACATCGCGCAGCGGTTCACCCACCTGCGCGTCAACCAGCACCCCGACGGCGGCATCGCCCGGCTGCGCGTGTACGGCGAGGTCATCGCCGACCCCGACTGGCTCGCCGCGCTCGGCACCTTCGACGTCGTCGCCCTGGAGAACGGCGGGCAGGTCGAGGACGCCTCCGACCGCTTCTACTCGCCCGCCACCAACACCATCCAGCCCGGGCGCTCACGCAAGATGGACGACGGGTGGGAGACGCGGCGGCGGCGCGACCAGGGGCACGACTGGATCCGCTACCGGCTCGTGGCGCAGGCCTCCGTGCGGGCCCTGGAGATCGACACGGCGTACCTCAAGGGGAACTCGGCGGGGTGGGCCGCCGTGTCCGTGCGCGACGGCGACGACGGCGCGTGGGTGGAGGTCCTGCCGCGCACCCGGCTGCAGCCGGACACGAACCACCGCTTCGTGCTGCCCGAGACCGCCGTCGGCACCCACGCGCGCGTGGACATCTTCCCCGACGGGGGCATCTCCCGGCTCCGCCTCTACGGCCGCCTGACGGAGACGGGCGCCACGACGCTCCGCGCCCGCCACCGCGAACTGGGCTGAGCCCCGCGCTCTTTCGGCGCTGCGCGCCTCGTCCTCAAACGCCGGACGGGCTGAAAGATCTCCGGCTCGGGCCAGCGTAAGAATCAGCCCCTCCGGCGTTTGAGGAGCGGGGGTCTGGGGGCGGAGCCCCCAGGAAGCGGGAAGGGGCGGGTCTGGGGCGCCCCCCCCGCGAGGGCTACGCGGCGTGGCCGCCGTCGACCGACAGCTCCGCCCCGGTCACGTACGCCGCCTCGTCCCCGACGAGATACGCCACCATCGAGGCCACCTCGGCGGGGCTCCCGTAGCGCCCCAGGGCGGTGTCCGCGGCCTGGGCCGCCGCGTAGGGCCCGTCGGCCGGGTTCATGTCGGTGTCGACGGGCCCGGGGTGCACCAGGTTCGCCGTGACGCCCCGCTCACCCAGCTCCCGCGCCAACGCCTTGGTGAGGCCGATGAGCGCCGCCTTGCTGGTGGCGTACAGCGTCCCGCCGGGACCCGGCACCCGCTGGGCCATGCAGCTGCCGATGGAGACGATGCGCCCGCCGCGCGGCAGGCGCGCGGCCGCCGCCTGGGAGGCGAGGAACGCCGCCCGGACGTTCACGGACAGGACGCGGTCGACGTCGGCGAGGCTGAGGGACTCCAGCGGCGCGATGACACCGGCGCCCGCGTTGTTGACCAGGATGTCGAGGCCGCCCAGGTCGTCCGCGGCCCGGGCGACGCAGCCCGCTGCGTCCCCGGCGTCGGCCGCGTCGGCCCGGATCGCGAAGCCGCGCCGCCCGGCCGCCTCGATCTTGGCGACGACCTCACGGGCCGCGTCCTCGCCCCGCACATAGGTGATCGCCACATCGGCGCCGTCCTGGGCCAGACGCAGGGCGATCGCCGCGCCTATGCCGCGGCTGCCGCCGGTGACCAGGGCCTTCTTACCGGTGAGTGAAGACATGTCCGTACCGCGCTTTCACATGGGTTCCTGGTGGCCGCCGGTGGCGGCCCCGTGCTTGCGTGCTCCATCAAAGTCGCGGGCGCGCACCGGAGCTAGCGGGAAACGGACGCCGAGGCACGGGGTGCCGGACGGCGCCCGCAGAGCGATGAGTTCCGGGCGGTGCGAGGGTCGACAAGAGGTGAGGGCGGGCGCGCACGGCGCCCCGTCGGCCACGCGGCACGAGACAGAAGGCGGTCGCCATGAAGATCACGCTCACGCAGTTCCAGACCCTCGACGGCGTCATCCAGGCCCCGGGCGGCCCCGAGGAGGACACCAGCGACGGCTTCCCGCACGGCGGCTGGTCGGTGCCGTACGGGGACGACGACTTCGGCCGCTTCGTCGAGGAGGTGTTCGGCCGGGTGGACGCCTTCCTCCTGGGCAGGCGCACGTACGAGATCTTCGCGGGGTACTGGCCGAAGATGACCGACCCCGCCGACCCGATCGCCTCCCGGCTCAACGCGCTGCCCAAGTACGTGGCGAGCCGCACGCTGACCGGCGCCGACTGGGCGGGCACCGAGATCATCGGCCGTGACGACCTGCTGCGGGACGTGGGCGCGCTCAAGGAGCGGCCCGGCCGCGAGCTCCAGCTGCACGGCAGCGCGGACCTCGCGCGGAGCCTGCTGGCGCACGACCTGATCGACACGCTGCACCTGCTGACGTTCCCGGTGGTCCTCGGCACCGGCAAGCGCCTGTTCGCCGAGGGCGGCCTGCCCACGGCGTTCCGGCACACCGCGTCCCGGACGACGTCCAAGGGCGTCGTGATCACCTCGTACGACCGCGCGGGCCGTCCGGAGTACGGGAGTTACTAGGTACTCGGGCCGCTCCCCAGTCACCAGGGCCGCTCCCTCGGGCAGGTCCTGGGCGGCGCCACGGGCGAGGCCGTCCGTGGCGGGCGGCCGGGCCCGGTTAACTCCAGGGAAATTCCCCGGACTTATGCTCCATTGTCATTGACACATCAACCTCTACGCGCGTCACACTGGGCCCATGCGAATCCCCCCACGGATCAGCCGTCTCGTCAGTGTGTCCGCCCTCGCCGCCGCGTTCCTCGTCGGCGGCTCCGTCACCGGCGTCGCGAACGCCGCCCCGCAGCCGGTCCCGGCCGTCGTCGGCCCGGCCGGGTTCTCCGTCGCCTCGGTTGGCGACATCTGCTACTCGGCCCTGCCCTCGCAGGCCCACGACACGCTCCGCCTGATAGCGGAGAACGGGCCGTTCCCGTACCCGCAGGACGGCACCGTCTTCCAGAACCGGGAGGGCGTCCTGCCGAAGCAGAGCACCGGCTACTACCACGAGTACACCGTCAAGACCCCGGGCTCCTCGACCCGTGGCGCCCGGCGCGTCGTCACCGGCGAGCGCAGCCAGGAGGACTACTACACCGCCGACCACTACCGGACGTTCGACCTGATCGACCGGGGCTGCTGACCGGCGCCCAGGGGGCTCACCGGGTCTTCTCGGTGCTCTCCGCCGCCGCGAACAGGGCGACCGCGAGCACCACGAGCGCGATGCTCAGATACAGCTCGTAGCCGTCGGCGAAGCCCAGGTGCTGGATCACGCCCCAGCCGCGCGCCCAGCCGGTGAACTCGTGCACAAGGCCCGCGGCCCCCTGGACGAGCAGCAGGAAACCGATCCCTTCGAGAAGCTTCTTCATGGCACCGATCCTCGTCCCGCGGACCCCCCACGGACATCGGCCGCGGGGCGAGGGCCACTCCGTCGGGCGGCCGCGCCGGCGCCCGCCGGGATGCGCCCAAAGTCGCGCGTGACGTGACTTTGGTCGACGATCACCGCTGGTGGGAAGCCATCCGACCGGACGGTGCGTAGATTTGTCGCTTGTGAACGACAGCGCTGCCACACGACCGGCCGTCGACGGGGGACGGCCGGTCGGCGTGGACCGCCAAGCCGCGACAGAGCCCCCAGGAGGGGCCGAGCCCGTGATGTCCAGCACCTGGTTCCTGCCCTCGGCCGTCACCGCCGAGCTGGACCCGGACCGCCGCGACGGCGCGGGCGGGCGCGTGCGGCGCACCCTGCGGGACTGGGTCGTCGACTTCGGCTTCTTCCTGGTCGCCGTCGTCATCGGCCTCATCGGCGCGGACAGCGTCGCCAAGAACCCGGCCCTCTCCGACAACACGGTCGCGCTCGACCAGCTCATCGGCGCCGCGTCCTGCGCCGCCGTGTGGCTGCGCAGGCGCTGGCCGGTCGGCCTCGCCGTGGCGATGCTGCTCGTCGGCCTCGTGTCCGACTCCGCGGGCGGCACCGCGCTCGTCGCCTACTTCACGCTCGCCGTGCACCGGCCGTTCAAGTACAGCGCGCTGATCGGCGGCCTCGGGGTGGCCACGCTCCCGGTCTTCTTCTGGGTGCGGCCCGACGGCGAGACGCCGTACCTGGTGTCGGTCGTGCTGACCTCGATGCTCATCCTCGTCGTCCTCGCCTGGGGCATGCTCGTACGCTCCCGGCGCCAGCTCCTGATCGCCCTGCGCGACCGGGCCCGGCGCGCCGAGAACGAGGCCGCGCTCCGCGCCGAGCAGGCCCAGCGGCTCGCCCGCGAGGCCATCGCGCGCGAGATGCACGACGTGCTCGCGCACCGCCTGACGCTGCTCAGCGTGCACGCGGGCGCCCTGGAGTTCCGGCCCGACGCCCCCCAGGCGGAGATCGCCCGCGCCGCGGGCGTCATCCGGGAGAGCGCGCACGAGGCCCTCCAGGACCTGCGCCAGGTCATCGGGGTGCTGCGCGGCGGCGCGGCGGAGACCTCCTCCGGGCGGCCCCAGCCCACCCTCGCGGCCCTGGACACGCTCGTCGCCGAGTCCCGCGACGCGGGCATGAAGGTGGCGCTCGACCTGCGCGTGGCCGACCCCGGGGCGGTGCCCGCCGCGATCGGCCGCACCGCGTACCGCATCGCCCAGGAAGCCCTGACCAACGCCCGCAAGCACGCGCCGGGCGCCGAGGTCACCGTCGCCGTCGCGGGCGCGCCCGACGAGGGCCTGACCGTGACCGTCCGCAACCCGGCGCCCCCCGGCGAGGTGCCGCCCGTGCCCGGCTCGGGCCAGGGGCTCATCGGGCTCACCGAACGGGCGTCGCTCGCGGGCGGACGGCTCTCCCACGGCCCCCGGCAGGGCGGCGGCTTCGTCGTCGAGGCATGGCTGCCCTGGGGGTGAGGCCCTGAGGGGCCCGGCCCTGGAGGCGAGTCCGCCGCCCGGCTACGATCGGCCGCCGCACAGAAGCAAAGGCCCCACAGCAGGGGCGGGCCGTGACGGCTCGGTACCGGAGAGGTGAAGGCAGTGACGGGGGAGAGCGCGCCGGACGACACCGGCCGCCCACAAGAGGGCAAACGGTTCATACGCATACGGCAACGCCTTAAGGCCCGGCGCGGCGCGCTCGCGGTCGGCACCGTGGTCACGCTGCTCGCCGCGGGCCTCGGCACCTGGGCCACGGACACCTGCCCCTTCGACGGCCACGACCGCTACTGCTGGGGCGCCTGGGAGCAGGACAGCGGCCCCGGCATCCTCGGCGACGAGGCCTTCGACGGGGACGACGCCCACAGCCGCACGGCCGAGGAGACCGCGCCCACCCGGGCCCGGCCCCAGGGGCGGTGCGTGCTCGCCGTGCGCTCCGAGCACACCTTCAGCGACGGCGACAAGGGCGTGCAGGACACCCGGGTGACGGTGACGTACGGACCGGCGCCCGCGAAGGCCGCCGCCCGCCTGGAGTGGATCAACACCTTCGTCGGCGGCCGCGCGATGCCGCTGCCCGAGGGGCTGCCCGGCGCCGTCGACGGCAGCCACGGCCTGCTGGTGCTGCCCAAGCGCTGCGACACCCGCGACGGGCGGCCCACCGCCGTCACCCTGCGCGCCGAGGAGAAGGAGCCGGACGACGTCATCGGCGGCACGGACCTCGGCGGCGCCGACGCCGCCGTCGAACTCCTCCTGGCCGCCGCCGACCAGGGCATGCGGGCCGCGGGCTGCGCCCCGGCGCGGCCGCCGCGCGTCACCTCGCCCCTGCTCAGGCTCCCGGAGAAGGACGACACCAGCCCGTCGAGCGCCGTCTGCCGCATCCCGGGTCTCGACGTCGGATCCGGCCTCGGCAGGGAAGCGGCCCTGCGGCTCGTCGCCCAGGTCGGCGCGGTCACCCCGGACAGACAGGCCTGCTCCGTACGGATCGGCCGCTCCCCGCGGCTCGGCGAGCGCGAGGACACCCGGATCTTCGACGCCCTGATGATCCGCGAGCCACGCATCGGCGCGCTGCTCGACGGCGTGACCGGGAGCAGGCCGCCCGCGCGCGGCTGGCGCGGCACCGGCGTCTTCGCCGCCGGGCACCAGGTCGTACGCGCCCGGTGCGCGGGCCGCCCCACGACGTTCCTGATGCTCGGCTCGTCGGCGCGCGACACCGAGGGCTACTTCACCACGTTCACCGACGCGGTGACGCGACGCCTGGGGTGCGCGCCCCTCGCGCCGAAGTCGCCTCCTGCCGCTGGGGAGCACCGATGAGCGAGCACCGCACGACGGCCGCGGCGGACACCGCGGACGGCGGGGGCGACGTGGCGGCCGCCGTCGCGACGGCCGCGCCGCGCCGCCCCTGGTGGCACTGGCGCCAGCTCACGCGCGGCCGCCTGCGGCCCGCGCTCGCCGCCGCCCTCGCCGGGGCGCTGCTCGGCGGCACGGGCGTGGCCTGGCAGGCGCAGGCAGGACCGTTCGCCGAGGAACGGGCCTGCTGGGGCGCGTTCGACGAGGACGACGTGGCCGACCTGTTCCAGGGCAAGCGGGACATCGAGGCCTCCGAGGTGCCCGTCACCACCAGCAGGACCGGCTCCGAAGGGCCCTTTGGGCTCTGCCGGTTGACGTCCCCGCGCGGGGCCCGCGTCACCGCCCGGCTGCACCAGTTGGACGTACGCTTCGGCGGCGCGGGCGACACCTGGGCCGACGAGTACCTGTCCGCGCGCATGACGCCCCTCGGCGGCGGACTGCTCGGCATGGTGTCCGACACGCGCGCGTGGCTCGCGGTCCCCGAAGGCTGCGTCGGCCGCCAGCGCGAGGACGACGGCCCGCTCGTCGTCGACATGGAGACCGGCTGGACGGTGTACGACGACGAGGTCGACACCGACGAACGGGCCCGGCTCGCCCGCGCCGTGGTCACCCTCGTCAACGACTACATGGCGGACCAGGGCTGCACCCGCACCCTCGCCGACCCGACCGAGCGGCTCGGCGCCCCCGCGCGCTTCACCGACGAGAAGCCCGACGCGATCTGCGGCGTCAAGGGCCTGCGCACGCACGACGGAAAGGACGCCGACCACTACCGCCGCCCCCTGGTCACCGCGGGCGACGCCCCCGTGCGCACCTGCGACCGCGACGTCCTCTTCGGCCATCCGTCGCTGCGCCTGATGACGGTCGCGGACCCGCGCCTCGCCGTGCTCTACAAGGACCTCTCCTACGACGGCGGGCAGCGGCGCATCACCGCCGAGGGCGACACCCGCGGGAACTCCCGGGGACACGGCTTCCTCCGCGACGACATGGCCCTCTACCAGGCCGAGTGCCAGACCGGCGACGTCACCTTCCTGATCCGGGCCGACGACGGGGAGCGCGCCGCCGACCTCCGCGCGCTGATGCCCCGTTACGTGGCGGCGGAGGCCGACCGCGTGGGCTGCGGCCCGCTGCGGATCCGGCTGCCCCGGTGACCGCCCCCCGACCCGGACCCCGGCCGGGGCCGGTGACCGGGATCGCTACGGTAGGGCGCATGAAACCGATCAGGCTCCTGCTCGTCGACGACGACCCGCTGGTCCGCGCCGGACTCTCCTTCATGCTCGGCGGCGCCGACGACATCGAGATCGTGGGCGAGGCGGGGGACGGCGGCGAAGTCGCCGCGCTGGTCGGTGAGGTGCGCCCGGACGTCGTCCTCATGGACATCCGGATGCCCACGATGGACGGCCTCGCCGCCACCGAGCTCCTGCGCAAGCGCCCCGACGCCCCCGAGGTCATCGTCCTCACCACGTTCCACGCCGACGAGCAGGTGCTGCGGGCGCTGCGCGCCGGGGCCGCCGGGTTCGTCCTCAAGGACACCGCGCCCGCCGAGATCGTCGCGGCGGTACGGGCCGTGGCCGCGGGGGAGCCCGTGCTCTCGCCCACGGTGACGCAGCAGCTCATCTCCCAGGTGACCGGGGGCGGGCCGCAGCTCGACCGACGGCGGCGCGCCCTCGCGCGCCTCGGTGCCCTCGGGGAGCGGGAGCGGGAGGTCGCCGTGGCGGTGGGCCGGGGCGCCTCCAACGCGGACATCGCGGCGGAGCTGTTCCTGAGCGTGGCCACGGTGAAGGCCCACGTCTCCCGCATCCTGACGAAGCTCGACCTCAACAACCGCGTGCAGATCGCCCTCTTGGTCCACGACGCAGACCTCCTGGACCAGCCCTGACCCTCGCGGTGGCGCCCCAGACCCGCCCCTTCCCGAACCATGGGCTGCCGCCCCTGGCACCCCGCCCTTCATCGCGCTGGCGCGCTCGTCCTCAAACGCCGGACGGGCTGAATACCTACGGCCCGAGCCGGAGACGTTCAGCCCGTCCGGCGTTTGAGGACGAGGCGCGGAGCGCCGAAAAACGGGGGTACGGGGGCGGAGCCCCCGGATCGGGAAGGGGCGGGTCTGGGGCGCACCGCGAGGGAACGGCCCGGTCGTCCCGTTCGTTCCGCGAACACCAGGTAACCCGCAAGAGGGGACGCCCCATGACAGCCGCAGTCATCGACCTCGCCTCCTACCACGACTTCACCACCAACCCCCACCGGGCCTACGCCGAGTTGAGAGCCAAGGGCCCCGTCCACCGCGTCCGCTTCCCACCCCCGGACCACGACAGCGACCACTACTTGGTGGTGGGATACGAAGCCGCCCGCGCCGCCCTCGCCGACCCCCGCCTCACCAAGTCGAGCACGGGCATCGACGTGGCGTTACCGGACGAGGCGCTGATCGGCCCGCACCTGCTCACCGTCGACCCGCCGCACCACACCCGGCTGCGCTCCCTGATCGCCCGGGAGTTCACCGCCCGCCGCGTCCAGGCGCTGCGCCCGCGGATCCAGGAGATCACGGACGGCCTCCTGGACGGGATGCTCGCCAAGGGAAGCCGCGCCGACCTGGTGGAGGCGCTCGCGTTCCCGCTGCCGATGACGGTCATCTGCGAACTGCTCGGCGTCCCCGACCTGGACCGCGAGCGCTTCCGCCAGCTGTCGAACGAGGCCACCTCGCCCACCACCGAGGAATGGGAGGAGACGGTCTTCGTCGCCCTCGCCGCCTATTTGGACGAGCTGATCGAGGCCAAGCGCGCGCTCCCCGGCGACGACCTGCTCAGCGCCCTGATCCGCACCCGCGCGGAGGACGGCGACCGGCTCTCCCATGAAGAGCTGCGCGGCATGGCGTACCTCCTGCTCATCGCGGGACACGAGACGACGGTCCACCTCATCACCAACACCGTGCACGCCCTGCTCACCCGCCCCGCCCAGCTGGCCGCGCTGCGGGCCGACCCGGGCCTCCTGGACGGCGCGATCGAGGAAGGCCTGCGCCACGAGGGCCCGGTGGAGAACTCCACGTACCGCTTCACCACCGAGCCCACGGAGATAGCGGGCACGCTGATCCCGGCCGGTGCCATCGTCGTGGTGAGCCTCACCGCCGCCGACCGCGACCCGGGCAAGTACGGGGCGCCGGACGACTTCGACCTCCACCGCGCCCCGCAGGGCCACGTCGCCTTCGGGCACGGCATCCACTTCTGCCTGGGCGCCCCGCTGGCCCGCGTCGAGGGCCGGATCGCCCTCGCCTCGCTCCTTGAACGCTGCCCGGACCTCGCCCTGGACGGCCCCGCGACGGACTGGCGCCCGGGCCTGCTGATGCGGGGCCTGCGCCGCCTGGACGTCCGCTGGTAGCACCCGCCCGGGTGATCCGTCAGGCCCCCGCCACCCCGGCCCAGGCATAGGCAGCAGGAGTTACCGAGTGGTAGAAGTCCTGCCATGACCGAAGCCGTGGAACACGCCCCGCCCCTGGACCTGACCCTCGCTCAGCAGACCCTCGCCGCCCAGCCGTTCAGCCGCTTCGTCGGAGCCGAGCTCACCGCGTTCGGCGACGGCGCGGCCACCCTGGAGATCCCCCTGCGCCCCGAACTGCTCCAGCAGAACGGCTTCGTACATGGCGGCGTCCTGTCGTACGCGGCGGACAACGGCATCACGTTCGCCGCGGGCACGGCCCTCGGCCCGGCGGTCCTGACCTCCGGCTTCTCCATCCAGTACGTGCGCCCGGCCACCGGCGTCCGGCTGCTTGCCCGCGCCACGGTCGCCCACGCGAGCCGCCGTCAGGCCGTCGTCCGGTGCGACCTGCTGACCGTCGACGACCAGGGCGCCGAGACGCTCTGCGCCCTGGCCCAGGGCACGGTCCGCGCGACGGGCTGAGCCCCGGCCCGAGGAGGGGCGGGCCGGGGCTCAGGCCCCGGGGATCTCCGTGAGCCGCACGGGCCGCCGCTCGGCCCGCGACAGCTCGCACGCCTCGGCGATGCGCAGCGCGTGCAGCGCCTCCCGGCCGTCGCAGGGGTTGGCGAGCTCGCCGCGCACGACGTCGACGAACGCGGCGAGCTCCGCCTCGTACGCGGGGGCGAAGCGCTCCAGGAAGCCGGGCCACGGCTTGTCGGGGCCGCCGGGCCCGTCCGGCTCGGCGGAGGTGAGCGGGGTGCGGGCGGTCACGCCGACCGCGATCTGGTCGGCCTCCCCGGCCAGCTCCATGCGGACGTCGTAGCCCGCGCCGTTGCAGCGGGTCGCGGTCGCCGTGGCCAGGGTGCCGTCGTCGAGGGTGAGCAGCACGGCCGCCGTGTCGACGTCGCCCGTCTCGCGGAACATCGCGGGACCGGCGTCGGACCCCGTCGCGTACACCTCGGTCACTTCGCGCCCCGTCACCCAGCGCAGGATGTCGAAGTCGTGCACGAGGCAGTCCCGGTACAGGCCCCCCGACAGCGGCAGATACGCGGCGGGCGGCGGCGCCGGGTCCGAGGTCATGGCGCGTACGGTGTGCAGCCGCCCGAGCTTCCCGGCGCGCACGGCCGCGCGCGCCGCCGCGTACCCGGCGTCGAAGCGGCGCTGGAAACCGAGCTGGAGGATCGTTCCGGCGGACTCGACCTCGGCGAGCGCGGCGAGGGTGCCCGGCAGGTCGAGCGCGATGGGCTTCTCGCAGAACACCGGCAGGCCCGCCCGCGCCCCCCGGGCGATGAGCGGCGCGTGCGCGGCCGTCGCCGCCGTGACGACCAGCGCGTCCACGCCGGGACCCGAGGCCCCGCCCGGGAACAGCGCGTCCACCGAAGGGGCCGCCGTCGCCCCGAGCCGCGCCGCGAGGTCCGCCGCCCGCGCGGTGTCCACGTCCGCGACGACGAGCGATTCCACCTCCGGACGGCGGACGAGGGCCGCCGCGTGGAAGGTGCCGATACGTCCCGTTCCGATCAGTCCGATGCGCATGGGCCCCACCCTCGCGACGCACCCGCGCTCCTGTCAATGCTTTGTCCTGACAACAGAACTTCCGAACTTCCCGTCATCATCTCCCCGGACTACGCTCGCTCCGTGACCGAACAAGGAGCAGCCAAAGCCGCGAAACCGGCCGTGGACCCCACCGTGGCCCTGCACCTCGGCGTCGACCGCAGCAGCCCGGTCCCGCTCTACTTCCAGCTGTCCCAGCAGCTGGAGGCGGCGATCGAGCGCGGTGCCCTGACGCCCGGAAGCCTGCTCGGCAACGAGATCGAGCTCGCCGGGCGCCTCGGCCTCTCCCGGCCCACCGTCCGCCAGGCCATCCAGTCGCTCGTCGACAAGGGCCTGCTCGTGCGCCGCAGGGGCGTCGGCACCCAGGTCGTGCACAGCCAGGTCAAGCGCCCCCTGGAGCTCAGCAGCCTGTACGACGACCTGGAGGCGGCGGGCCAGCGCCCCGAGACCCGGGTCCTGCGCAACGTGGTCGAGCCCGCGTCCGCCGAGACCGCGGCTGCCCTCGGCGTGGCCGAGGGCAGCGACGTCCACCTGGTCGAGCGCCTCCGGCTCGCGCACGGCGAGCCCATGGCCCGGCTGCGCAACCACATCCCGGCCGGGCTGCTCACGCTCGACACCGCGGCCCTGGAGGCCACCGGCCTGTACCGGCTGATGCGGGCCGCGGGTATCACGCTGCACAGCGCCCGGCAGTCCGTGGGCGCCCGCGCCGCCGCGGGGGAGGAGGCGGAGCTGCTCGCCGAGCCGGAGGGCGCGCCGGTGCTCACCATGCGGCGCACGACCTTCGACGACACCGGCCGCGCGGTCGAGTACGGCTCGCACATCTACCGCGCCTCGCGGTACTCCTTCGAGTTCCAGCTTCTCGTACGCCCCTGACCTCGCCCGGCGCCGCAGAAGTAAGAATGTTCTGACAAAGTCATTGACGGTGGGCCGCGCCCCCGGCTACAACTCCCTCCAGCCGCACAGGAGCGGCGGCCGGGAGCAAGCCGGGAGAAGGGTGGCACCACCATGCGTACAACCTCCGGCGGCAAGCACGAAGAGGACGGCGCGGACGGCAAGGGCGGCGGCTCCGGCGGGCAGGCCGCAGGCACCCCGCGCCTGAAGATCGCGATGGTCACGCACTCCGGCGAGGGCGACACGTTCTGGGACATCGGGCAGGACGAGGCCGTCGCGGGCGAGGCCGTCGGCGACGAGCTGAACAGCCGCGGCAGGAAGAAGGCTCTGTGTGTGATCCACGAGCAGGGCAACGTCTCCTTGGAGCAGCGCTGCGCGGGGGTGCGGAAGACCTTCGGGGGCTCGGTGGAGAACCTGAACGTCGACGGCACCAACCAGCCCGGCGCCCAGTCGTCCATCAGCGCGAAGCTCCAGGCCGCCCAGGGCATCGACGCGGTCGTCACGCTCGGCGCGCCGGTCGCGGCCGTCTCCGTGACGGCCAAGGAGGGCGCGGGCAGCAAGGCGGAGATCGACACCTTCGACCTGAACGCCGAGGTCGTCCGGTGGCTCAGGGCGAAGGAGGTCGGCTTCGCCGTCGACCAGCAGCCCTACCTCCAGGGCTACCTCGCGGTCGACGAGCTGTGGCCCTACCGGACCAACGCGAACGTCGTCGGCGGCGGCAAACCGGTCCTGACCGGGCCCGCCGTGGTCACCGGGAAGGACGTTCCGAAGCTGGAGAAGTACACCGCCCGCGGTACCCGATGACCATGCGGGGCGACGGCGTGACCGATACTTGGGCGGCTGGGTCCGGTCACCGGGCCCAGCGGCACGAGAGGCTCGGCGGGGCGCGGCACACTGTGCACACCGCGAACGCGGCGATCTCGGCAGGCACTGCAAGCACGGCACAGCAAGAAGGGCACGGCGACGTGGCAAGGGTTCGAACGGGAGTACGTGCGGTGGGTGCCGTGCTGGTTGCGGTGCTCGGGGCGTCCCTCGTGGGATGCAGCAGCACCGGCGGCAAGCGCGCCGAGGACGCGCGCAAGGCGGCGCAGGCGTCGGGCAGGGCCGCGGTGGACACGCCGCGCTGGACCTTCGCGATGATCACCCACTCGGGCGACGGCGACACGTTCTGGGACATCGTCCAGAACGGCGCGAAGCAGGCCGCCGTCAAGGACAACATCAAGTTCCTGTACTCGCACCACGACGAGGCGCAGCAGCAGGCCCAGCTCGTGGACGCGGCCATCGACAAGAAGGTCGACGGCATCATCGTCACGCTCGCCAAGCCGGACGCGATGAAGGCCGCCGTGGCCCGCGCCCGCAAGGCGGGCATCCCGGTGGTGACCGTGAACTCGGGCTCGGAGGAGTCCAAGGCGTTCGGCGCCCTGACCCACATCGGCCAGGACGAGCGGATCGCGGGCGAGGCCGTCGGCGAGGAGCTGAACAAGCGGGGCAAGAAGAAGGCCCTGTGCGTCCTGCACGAACAGGGCAACGTGGGCCACGAGCAGCGCTGCGAAGGCGCCAAGAAGACCTTCGACGGCGAGATGAAGAACCTGTACGTGGAGGGCACCAACATGCCCGACGTGCAGTCCGGCATCGAGGCCAAGCTCCAGGCCGACAAGGACATCGACGCGGTCGTCACGCTGGGCGCCCCGTTCGCCGACACCGCGGTGAAGGCGAAGGAGGGCGCGGGCAGCAAGGCGGAGATCGACACCTTCGACCTGAACGAGAAGGTCGCCGGGGGCCTGAAGTCCGGCACGCTCGGCTTCGCCGTCGACCAGCAGCCCTACCTCCAGGGCTACGAGGCCGTGGACCTGCTGTGGCTCTACAAGTACAACGCCGACGTCCTCGGCGGCGGCAAGCCGGTCCTCACCGGCCCGCAGATCGTCACCAAGGACCAGGCGGACGAGCTTGAGGACTACGCGAAGCGGGGCACCCGATGAGCGCGACCGCACCGGCACCGCACCAGCCCGCGAAGGCCGCGGACGAGCGCCTCCTGACGACCTCGCCGCTGAAGAAGCTCCTTGGCCGCCCCGAGCTGGGCTCGGTGGTCGGCGCTGTGGCCGTCTTCCTGTTCTTCGCGATCATCGCGGACAGCTTCCTCCAGGCCACCAGCATCGCCACCGTCCTGTACGCGGCCTCCACGATCGGCATCATGGCGGTCCCGGTGGCGCTGCTCATGATCGGCGGCGAGTTCGACCTGTCAGCGGGCGTGATGGTGACGACGTCCGCGCTGATGTCGTCGATGTTCAGCTACCAGATGACCGCGAACGTCTGGGTCGGCGTCGGCGTCTCGCTGCTCGCGACGCTCGCCATCGGCGTGTTCAACGGCGTCATGCTGATCCGCACCGACCCGCCGAGCTTCATCATCACGCTCGGCACCTTCCTGATGCTGACCGGCATGAACCTCGGCTTCACCAAGCTGATCAGCGGCACGGTCTCCACCAAGTCGATCTCCGACATGGAGGGCTTCGCCTCCGCCAAGGACGTCTTCGCCTCGACGATCACCATCGGCGGCGTCGACTTCAAGATCACGATCGTGTGGTGGCTCGCGATGGTCGCGATCGCCACCTGGATCCTGCTGCGCACCCGCGCGGGCAACTGGATCTTCGCGGTCGGCGGCGGCGAGCAGGCCGCCCGCGCGGTCGGCGTCCCCGTCGGCAAGACCAAGATCGGCCTCTACATGGGCGTCGCCTTCGGCGCCTGGGTCTCCGGCCAGCACCTGCTGTTCAACTACGACGTCGTCCAGTCCGGCGAGGGCGTCGGCAACGAGCTGATCTACATCATCGCGGCCGTCATCGGCGGCTGTCTGATCACCGGAGGCTACGGCTCGGCGGTCGGCGCCGCCGTCGGCGCGCTGATCTTCGGCATGACCAGCAAGGGCATCGTCTACGCCGAGTGGAACCCGGACTGGTTCAAGTTCTTCCTCGGAGCGATGCTGCTCCTCGCGACCCTGCTGAACGCCTGGGTCCGCAAGCGCGCGGAGGCGACGAAATGACGACTGAGGCCGTACCCAAGGACGCCACGGCCCCCGCGGACGGTACGCCGCTCGTCGAGCTCGACGACGTCAGCAAGTACTACGGCAACATCCGCGCCCTCGAAGGCGTCTCCCTGGAGGTGCACGCGGGGGAGATCTCCTGCGTGCTCGGCGACAACGGCGCGGGCAAGTCGACGCTCATCAAGATCGTCGCGGGTCTGCACCGGCACGACGCGGGCACCTTCCGCATCGAGGGCGAGGAGACCCGGCTCGCCAGCCCCCGCGAGGCCCTGGACCGCGGCATCGCCACCGTCTACCAGGACCTGGCGGTCGTCCCGCTCATGCCGGTGTGGCGGAACTTCTTCCTCGGCTCCGAGCCCACCAAGGGCGCGGGCCCGTTCAAGCGCCTGGACGTGGAGTTCATGCGCAGGACCACCCACGCCGAGCTCCTGCGCATGGGCATCGACCTGCGCGACGTCGACCAGCCCATCGGCACCCTCTCCGGCGGCGAGCGCCAGTGCGTGGCGATCGCCCGCGCCGTCTACTTCGGCGCGAAGGTCCTCGTCCTGGACGAGCCGACGGCGGCGCTCGGCGTGAAGCAGTCCGGCGTCGTCCTGAAGTACGTGGCCGCGGCGCGGGACGCGGGGCTCGGCGTGGTCCTGATCACCCACAACCCCCACCACGCCTACCTCGTCGGCGACCGCTTCGTCCTCCTCAAGCGCGGCCGGATGTCCGGCTCCTACTCGCGAGCCGACGTCACCCTCGACGAACTGACCCGCCAGATGGCGGGCGGCTCCGAGCTGGATGACCTCCGTCATGAACTGGAACGCTCCCCGGGGAACACCGCCCCCTAAGGGGCGCGGGGAACTGTGCGACCAGCCACAACGAAGCCGCAGACGCATCTGCCGAGTACTGAGCAGACGCGTCTGCGGCTTTTCGCGCGCTGAGCGCGCCCACGCGGCGGAGCCGCACATCGACACAGCCCCGCGCCCCTGGAGGGGCACCTCCCCCAGCCCGGGCGGGAAGCCCGGGGCGGCCGCGCCCCGGGTCCCCGTTGTGCGCGCCCCCGCGAGCGTGAGGCAGAATCGGCGCGATGAGCACCTACCGCGACCTCACGCACCGCGGCTCCGCCCGAGCCACCGTTCTGCGGACCGTGGGCACGCGTGAGCGCCGTTCGCACCTGACGGCCCCCCGCGTCCCCACGGTCGGCATCGACATCGGCGGCACGAAGGTGATGGCGGGCGTCGTGGACGCCGACGGCAACATCCTGGAGACCCTGCGCACCGAGACGCCGGACAAGTCCAAGAGCCCCAAGGTCGTCGAGGACACCATCGTCGAGCTGGTCCTCGACCTGTCCGACCGCCACGACGTGCACGCCGTCGGCATCGGCGCCGCGGGCTGGGTCGACGCGGACCGCAACCGCGTCCTGTTCGCCCCGCACCTGTCCTGGCGCAACGAACCCCTCCGGGACCGCATCTCCGGCCGTCTCGCGGTGCCCGTCATGGTCGACAACGACGCGAACACCGCCGCCTGGGCCGAGTGGCGCTTCGGCGCGGGCCGCGGCGAGGACCACCTGGTCATGATCACCCTGGGCACCGGCATCGGCGGCGCGATCCTGGAGGACGGCCAGGTCAAGCGCGGCAAGTTCGGCGTCGCGGGCGAGTTCGGCCACATGCAGGTCGTGCCCGGCGGACACCGCTGCCCGTGCGGCAACCGCGGCTGCTGGGAGCAGTACAGCTCCGGCAACGCGCTCGTCCGCGAGGCCCGCGAGCTGGCCGCCGCCGACTCCCCGGTCGCGTACGGCATCATCGAGCGCGTCAAGGGCAACGTGCCCGACATCACCGGGCCCCTCATCACCGAGCTGGCCCGCGAGGGCGACGCCATGTGCGTCGAGCTGCTCCAGGACATCGGCCAGTGGCTCGGCGTCGGCATCGCGAACCTCGCCGCGGCCCTCGACCCGTCCTGCTTCGTCATCGGCGGCGGCGTCAGCGCCGCCGACGACCTGCTGATCGGCCCCGCCCGCGACGCCTTCCGCCGCCACCTCACCGGGCGCGGCTACCGCCCCGAGGCCCGCATCGCCCGCGCCCAGCTCGGCCCCGAGGCCGGGATGGTCGGCGCCGCCGACCTGGCCCGGCTCGTCGCCCGCCGCTTCCGCCGCGCCAACCGCCGCCGCGTCGAGCGCTACGAACGCTACGAGCGCTACGCCGAGGCCCGCCGCGCCAATGACCGCACCGCCCAGGGAAGCCAGTAGATGACCGTCCCCCGCCAGCCCTCGTCCCCGGACCTGCCCGGGCCCGCGGAGCCGGAGCCGCGCCCCGAGGACCGCCGCCACATGCTCCGCCGCCGCTGGCTCACCGCGACGATCATCGTGCTGCTCATCGGCGTGCCCGCGGTCTATCTCCTTATCTCCGCGAACCAGTCCCGCGACAGCGGCCGCGACAAGGAGAAGAAGTACTCCGCGACCGGCCTCACCGCGGGCTGGCCCTCCAAGGTCCAGCGCCGCCTGTACGACGTGGCGGTGCCGCCGTACTCGGCGGAGGTCGCCTACTACGAGACGAACAACTGGCGCACCAGCAGGCTGTACGTCCAGTTCCTCACCAGCAACGAAGGCCTGGAGAAGTTCCTCAAGGAGACCGGCACCAGCGCGAGCGAGCTGAAGAAGGACGACATCACCATCAGCAAGCGCGACCAGAACGTCGTCGGCTGGGAGTTCACGGGCCCCGGCCCCTGGTGGGGCGTGACCCACGACCAGGACAACCCGGCCCCCACCCAGGACATCGTGGTGAGCCGCGCCAACCCCAAGCACCCGATGGTCTACGTGGTCTCCGCGACGACGCCCTAGGCAGCGACCGCAAGGACAGGAAGAGGCCGTGGCGGGTTCCGCCGCGGCCTCGTAGCATGGCGCCGTGATCCTCGGCCGCGGCAGCTTCGCCCCCGGTGCCCACCGGGCCCGTGCGCTGCCTTCGCGCGGCTGTTGTTGATCCTCCAGCGCACCCCCGCCGAGCACGTCCCGTACGCCGTGTGACCTCCGCCTGGTCCGGCGTACGCGCCACGCCGCACCCCTCCTGTCACGTCACGCCGCGCGGAAGGCCGCCCCATGACGCTGCCCCACCCCTCCTTGACCGAAGCCGACCACGACCGGCGCAGGCTGCGCCAGTGGCTCGCGGGCGAGGCCCGCGCCGACGGCGTGGCCCGCCGCGACCTGCTGCGCCTCGCGTCCGCCGCGGGCCTCACGGCCTTGGCGCCGGGCATCTGGAGCGCCCCGCGCGCCCACGCCGCCACCGCCCCCGGCATCGTCAAGGCGCTGCCCGACGAGCTGTTCACCCCGCGTGGCACGAACGCCGAGACGAAGTTCGAGGCCCTCGCGGGGACGGGCCACCTCACCCCCGCGTCCCACTTCTTCGTCCGCAACCACACCGCCACACCCCAACTCACCGCCGACAGCTGGAAACTCACCGTCTGGGGCGACGGACTCACCGGCGGCCCCCGGGAGTTCACCCTCGCCGACCTCCACCGCCTGCCGTCGACGACCCGCACCGCGTTCGTCGAGTGCGCGGGCAACGGCCGCAGCCTGTTCACCGCCCAGCAGGGTCAGCAGGTCTCCGGCACGCCCTGGACGCTCGGCGCCATCGGCCAGGCGCGCTGGTGCGGTGTGCGCCTCGCCGACGTGCTGCGCCGGGCGGGCCTCGCCCGCGACGCCGTCGACGTCATGCCCCGCGGCCTCGACGGCGACTACGTGACGGCGGACGGCACGAACCTCGGCCGGGTGCGCCGCCCGCTGCCCCTCGCCAAGGCCCTGGACGACGTACTCCTCGCGTACGAGATGAACGGCGAGCCGCTGCCCGCCGACCACGGCCACCCGGTGCGCGTCCTCGTGCCCTCCTGGATCGGCGTCGCGTCCATCAAGTGGGTGGGCGACATCGAGGTCTCGGCGACCCCGCTCTACTCGCCCTGGAACACCGACTTCTACCGCCTGTTCGGCCCCGGCCACCCGGCCGAGGGCTCCGCGCCGCTCACCCGCCAGACCCTCAAGTCCGCCTTCGAGCTGCCCTGGAACGCGCCACTGGCCGCGGGCGTCCGGCACCGCCTCACCGGCCGCGCCTGGTCCGGCGCGGCGGCCGTCACCCGCGTCGACGTCAGCACCGACGGCGGCGCCACCTGGCACCCGGCCCGGCTGCGCGACGAGCCGCGCCGCGGCTCCTGGGTGCGCTGGAGCACGACCTGGCGCCCGCGCGCCACGGGACGGGCCACGCTGCTCGCCCGCGCCACCGACGCGACGGGCCGCACCCAGCCGCCCACGACGCCGCACAACAGCCAGGGCTACCTGTTCGACGCCGTCGTACGCCACCCGGTGACGGTGGTGTGAGCCCCCTCAGCCCTGCGGGCCCGCGCCCCGCCTCTCGTACGCCGCCACGGCCACCGCCAGGTCCTGCCACGCCATCCCCGCCGACTTGAACAGGCGCGGCCGGTCCTGGGCGACCGGCACCTCGCCGCGCACCAACTCGCCGAGCGTGCGCAGCCGTCGCGGGTCGAAGGCGCCCGCGGCGACGGCCTGGACGAGGTCGCCGCACTCGCGCAGCGCCACGGCCCTGGCCTCGGCGACGACCGTGGCCCGGCCCACGAGCCGCTCGTCCACCTCGCGCGCGTCGGGCTCGTGCGAGCCGACCGCCGCGACGGCCGCGTGCGGCGCGAGCAGCGCGCTGTCGAACAGCGGCTCGCGCGCCGTCGTGCAGCAGCACACCACGTCGGCGTGCGCGACGTCCTCGGGCGTCGCGGCCGCCGCCGTGAGCCCCGCGCCCCGGCAGCGCTCCACGAACGCCGCGCGCCGCCCCGGGTCCCGGCCCACCACGTCCACGTGCGCGAGCCCGGGCCGCACCGCCCGCACCGCCTCCACGTGCCCCCAGGCCTGCGGTCCCGTCCCGAACACCAGCAGCCGCCGCGCCCCGGGCACGGCCAGGTGCCGCAGCGCCGCTCCCGACACGGCGGGCGTGCGCAGCGACGTCAGCGCGATGCCGTCGAGCAGGGCCAGCGGGGTGTGGGTCACCCCGTCGAGGAGGAGGTAGAGACCCTGGATGCGCGGCAGCCCGCGCGCGGGGTTGTCCGGCGTGACGGAGGCGACCTTCACACCCGCGTACGCCGCCGTGGCCGAGGGCATCAGGAGCAGCTGCCCACCCGGCACCCCGACCACGGCCCGCGCGGGCTCCGCCTCCGGATCGAGACCGCCCCCGGCCAGCGCGGCCTCGACGGCGTCGACAGCGGCGGCCATGGGAACGAGCCGGGCGACGGCGTCGGCGCCGATGTGGAGGAGGAGATTCCCTGAAGACTCCAGGGGGTCCCTAGGAGGCTCCGCGGAGACAGACTGTGGACTCATCCGGTGATCCTCACCGAACCCACCCCACCGGAAACCCCGTACGGGAGTTCCCCGAAGGGACGCGAGGTCCGCGCGACGAGCCACAACAAGACCGCAGTCGCATGCGCACTGATGCCGTACACGGGGCGGAGGGGCCCGATGAGCCGCAGTGTGGTTCCTGCTGTCTGAAATGCTTCTGCGCGTCAGCGGCGCGAGGATACAGTCCGGCCAGTGGTGGACGGGAAGACGTGGGGGAAGGGCCGACATGCTGGAGACCGTGGCGCTGAGTACGCTGACCGTCTTCCTCGCCTCGGTGGGCAACGGCGCGGCCGGTGAGATGGGCAAACAGCTCCTGCTGTCGACGGGTGCGCTCGCGAGAAGGGCAACCGGGAGGGACACACCGCTGCCGACCGACCGCGAGGGCTGGGAGGCGCTGGCGGCCCATGTGCACGCCCGGCTGGGCGATGACCCTCGGCAGGCTCAGGAGTGGGCACTGCTCCTGCGGAGCTTCGCGCGCCGTGCGACGGAGCTGCCTTCAGGCAGCGGGCTTCCCCCCGCTACACGGCACTTCACCGACCGCAAGCAAGTCGTCAGTCAACTGAGGCGTGAGGCGACCCGCCCCGCCGGAGGCAGACCACGGGTGGCCCTGCTGCACGGCCCGCCAGGAATCGGCACCACCGAGACAGCGCTGCACCTGGGCGCCACGTGTCACGACCTCTTCCCTGATGGGCAGTTCTACGTCGACCTTCGTGACGGCCCGGGAGACACGGGACCGGCCCCCGCGGCCGTCCTGCTGCGCCTCCTGCGGCGCATGGGCGTCGAACCCGACCGGATTCCGCCCACCGAAGCAGGCCGGGAAGACCTCTACCGTCGGCTCACCGCCGGTCGAAGGGCGATGGTGGTGATCGACCACGTGACCTCGGTGGCGCAGGTGCGTGGCCTCATTCCGTCCACCCCCGAAGTCTTCTTGCTGGTCGTCGTGTCCGGCTCGCCAGTCGCCCTGGAAGCGGAGCTGGTTCCGGTGTCACCGCTGGGCGACCGGGACGCGTGGAAGATGGTGGGGAAGATCGCCGGTCAGCAGAAGGCCGCGCGGGCCAAGCGACACAAGGCGGACGTACTGGCCCACTGTGGAGGCAACGCGTTCGCCCTCAGGTCCTCAGCGATCCGCCTGAGGGACGAGGACGAGCAGGCGCCGGAACCCGTGCCTCAGGCGTCAGGGGGTGACGACCCGGTGCGCACGGCGGCGCGGATCGGTTGCCTCCGGGTCCGGCCGGAGACCGCCCGGCTCTGTCGGTTGACAGCCCTGGGCGGCTGGCCGACCATCACCACCCACCTTGCCGCGGCCGCGGCGGGGATCGCGGAGGCGGAGGCGGCTCTTCTTCTGGCCGACGCCGCCGACGCCCAACTCCTGGAGTCCCTTCCCGACGGGCGCTACCGGTTCCGGCCCGAGGTGCGGCGCTACCTGGCGGACACGGCAGGGTCGGTGCACGGAGTTCCCGAGTGCTCCGCGGCGGTCGCCCGCACCCTGGAAGCCCTGTTGAACAGGGCGCTGCACGCGGCTCACGCGGCTCTGCCCCAGAGCTGGCGAACCGAGCCGGTGCCCGCGCGCGGGGAGGCGTACCTCGACGAAGAGCAGGGAGTGGGGGCGCTCGCGGCCGAAGCGGACAACGTCGTTCGCTCCGTGTTCCTGGCCCAGGAGTACGGGCAGACCGACACCGCGCTGCGCTTGGCCCGAGCGCTGTGGCCCCTCCAGCTCAAGGCCGGACACTGGGACACGGTGCTGCCCGCGCTCCGGGCCGCGGCCCGCCTTGCCGACGAGGAGCTGCCGGGCTCCCGTATGGCGGGCGCGCTGCACTTCCAGCTCGGCCTCTGCCTGGGCGAACTCGGCCGCTGGGAAGAGGCGCACCAGGAAGCGGACGCCGCCGTCAGGGCCGAACGCGGGGCCGGACACCTGCGCGGTGAGGCATCCGCCACGGAGCTGCAGGGCCTGCTTCACCTCTACCGCTGGCAGTACGAGGCGGCCTACGCGCGGTTCGTGGCGGCCGAGGCCGTCTACCGCAGGATCGCGCCCGGTGACGAGGGCGAGGAAGACCTGCCGCGCGCCTTGGCCCTGTCCCGGCGGCACCGGGGCAGGGCGCTGCGCGGCATGCGACGGTTCGACGAGTCGGGCGGCCTGCTGCTGGCGTCGGCGGCGTTCTTCGCGGAGCAGGGGGAGGCGTACAACCAGGCCCGGGCCCTTACGGATTTGGCTGAGACCTTGCACGACGCGGGGGAGAACTCCGAGGCGCTGGTGAGGATCGCGGAAGCCGAACGGCTCCTCCCCTCGAACGCGATCCCGCACCTGGGCTACCTGGCGGTCCTACGCATGCGCTGCGAAGTCGCCGGGTAGCGCACGCCGCACGGCCACCGGATGCATGCCGTAGGACGTGTGCATCCGGAGGGTGATGCCCCCTTCTGGCACCCTGTTGCCTGCGGCGAGCCACGCGGCCAGAGCGGAGGCGTAGGCGGTGGGATCGGCGTCCGCGCCGCTACGGGCGGCGAGTTCGAACATGCCGTGGTCCCGGCTCTGGACGGTGCACGTGTGGGGACTCGTGACGAACGCGGCGACGGGGCAGTGCCGGTACCGGCGCAGCACCTCGGAGGTCCATGCCTGCGGGCCGCCCAGTCGGGGATCGTCAGGCTGTCCGTCACGTGTGATCACGTCGGCTGACTCCAGGCTGCTGGGGTCCAGGCAGTCCTCGTGGACGACGAGGTGTGAGTTCCCGTCGGCTCGGTTCGAGCGTCTGGTGGAGCGTTCGACCCTCACGTCCACTCCCTGGACGCGTGTCCACACGTGCAGGGGGGCCGTACGTTGTGGCGGAGCGTAGGGCGGGAGCGCCAGTGGTTTCAACAACGCGGGGGTCCCGGGCTCCGGGAGGTCCATCAAGGTGTAGAAGTGCCGTCGCAGCAGGGTCGCGGAGGCGCCGGGTGCGGAGGTGGTGGACTCGGCGGGTTCGGTGAGCGGGCGGTGTTCGACCAGCAGCCGTTCGATCTGCCCGCGCAGGAGTCGGTGCGGGTCGAGCCGGGGTGCGTCCCGTACGAACGACGCGAGCGGTGCGTCGGGGTCCAACCGGTCTTGTGCGGCTGCCGCCAGGAGGACGGGCAGTCCCAGGGCCGCGGCGTAGTAGGAGACCGCGCCGAAGTCACCCAGGACGATGTCCGCCGCCATCAGTGCCTGCCGCCAGGCGTGCACCGGGTCGATCAAGGTCAGGCCGCTACGGAGCGCTTGGTCCAGCCAGGCCCGGATCTGCCCCGGGCCGTGTCCGTACCAGATGTTCGGGTGGAGGATCGCCGCCAGGCGGTACTCGTCGGCTGGCAACTCGGCGGTGAGGCGCGGGAGCAGGCTCGGGAGCACGTCCTGCCCGCCTCCGTTCCCGAAGAGCCCTTCCGGGTTCCAGGTGGAGTTGAGCACGACGAGCCGCTGCCCGCGGCGTACGCCCAGAGCACGTCTGAAGCGTTCACGATGGGGGCGGGCGGCCAGCATGCGGTCGTAGCAGGGGTCCCCGGCGAGCACAGCGGATCCCTCGGCCTCGGGGCACGCTCGACGCAGTCGCTCCAGCTGTTCGGGGTGGGAGAGGACGAGTCCGTCCACGAAGGGCTCGCCGTCAGCCAGAAGCCACTCCGGCGACAGTCCGAATGTCGGCTCCCGGCTCCCGGCTCCCGGCTCCCGGCTCCCGGCTCCCGGCTCCCGGCTCCCGGCTCCCGGCTCCCGGCTCCCGGCTCCCGGCTCCCGGCTCCGCTAGCTTCTTAGTGTATCCCACACCGTGTGACAAAATGCTCAATTTGCCGTGCAGGTGGTGCAGTTGGCCGCCGAAGCTCGCGGCGATCGCCAGGTCGACCGGAGTCTTCTGGGCTTGCTCCCACGGCAGGACGGGCAGTTCCAGCTCGGCGAAGAGCTGGGTGAGCCCGGCCTGGAAGGCGGACGACTCCGTCGAGGTGGCCAGCAGCTGTACGCGGAAGTCGTCGTGGAACAGCGGCAGGATGTCCCGCAAGCGCCCGGCGGAGGTGACGTTGTGCGCCACCAGCAGCACCCTGCGGCTCGTCGACCGGCTGGTCCACAGGTGGGAGTCCTCGCCGACCGGCACTCTCACGGCCAGGCTCTCGGCCGCCCCCATGTGCTACCTCCTGCTGGCTGCGCGGCGTCTGGGATGCTGAAGATCACCCTAGCCCGGCTGCCGTGGGTGCCAGCACTGTGAGGCGGCCTGAGACCCTGACCGGGTTCGCTCCGCACCTCCAGAGCCGGAGCCGACCCCCGGCCGTTGGTGCTGGTCACGCGTCGTCATGTAGGGGCTGAGCCCCTAGTGTTGACGCATGGTTGAGGAGACGCGGAACAGTCTGGACGGCCGCGCGGAGGTGGTCGTCCAAGCGGGAAGCATCGGGGCGGTTCACCAGCACCTGCACGGCGCGGCGGCCGCTGGCCTGCCGGTGCCCTTCCAAGTCCCGCCCATGCTGGCTCGTTTCGAGAACAGACACGACGAGCGGGCACGCATCATCCGTGCGGTCGAGAGCCACCCGGTGCGCCGCGGTCCACTGGTCGTCGCGTTGACCGGCATCGGCGGCATCGGCAAGACCGCGCTTGGGTTCCATGTGGTGCGCGAACTTGCCGACAGGTACCCCGACGGAGTGCTGTACGTAGACCTTGACGATCTGCGCCGGGACGGTGTCGTCGAGGTCTCGGACGCCGTCGGAGGACTCTTGACGGGGATGGGTGTGTCGCCGGAGTGGCTGGAAAGGTCCCTCGGCGGTCGCACGCGGCAGCTGTGGACCAGGACGAGGGACAAGCGGCTCATCGTGGTCGTCGACAACGCCCGCTTCGGAGCCGAGGTGATCCCGCTCCTCCCGGCGTCGGACCGTGGTCTCGTGATCGTCACCAGCCAGGGCGCCCTGTACGACCTCGATGGCACCGCCGCTGTCGAGGTGCCGGTGGGGCCGCTTGCCGTGGACGACGCCGTGCGGCTGCTGGGGCACCTCGTGGACGACGCCCGGCTGACCGCGGATCCCGACGCGGTGCTCGACCTGGCGCGGGGCTGCGACGGCCTGCCCGCGGCGCTCCACGTCGCCGGACAGTGGGTGCGCAAGTACCGCAGACGCAGCCTCTCCCGGCTCGTCGCGGACCTGACCGCCGAGTTGCACGGGAAGGGCATTCCCATGGTCGAAGCGGTGTGGGACGCGGCGTACGCCGCTCTGACCCCCGAGGCCGCGCGTCTGTACCGCCTGCTGCCGCAAGTGCCGGGTCCGAGCATCGAGGAAACGGCTGCCGCCGCTCTGCTCGGCCGGGGACTCGTCCCCGCGGGCGACGCTCTGGAGGAACTGGAGTCCGCGGGCCTGCTCGACGGCCGGGCCGAGGGCTGGCGCATGCATGGCCTCCTGCGCGGGCATGCCGACCGCCGTGCCCCGCGGGAGGATCCGGACGGTACCGAGCGGGCTTGGGCACGGCGTTCACTGATCGTCTGGTGCAGGCGCCAGGCCGCCCGCGCGGATCTGCTGGCCGCCGGGCCGAGGATGACGTTCGCGGAGATCCCACAGGCGCTGGCTCCCGACGTTCCGGACATCGAGTTCGCAGGCAAGCCGGAAGGGTTGCGATGGCTGGAGGCCAGGAGGCACGCCTTGTACGGGTGCGTGCGATTGGCCTTCGAGGACGGGCTGTACGACGACGCCTGGGCACTGTGCGAGTCGCTGTGGACCCACTTCCTCGACCACCCGCACTACGCGGACGTCCTGGACGCGTTCCGTACGGGGGTGGCCGCCGCCGACCGCACCGAGTACCTGCCCGCCATGGTGCGGATGAGATGTCAGCTGGCCCGCCCGCTGTGGGAGCAGGGGCTGCACGAGGAGGCGGCCGAACACCTGCGGCATGCCCTCAGCGCCTCCCAGGGGCTGGGAGCGTCGGTTCCTGAGCGCAAGCTGCGGGCGTCGACGTTGGAGTTCCACGGGCTGCTCAAGGCCGAGACCGGGGACTGGTCCGGGGCCGCCGCGGACTTCGAGGCGTCGATGGCGGTCCACGCGGAGATCGGCAACGAGTACGGAGTGCTGCTGCAGACGTATCTCCTGGGCCGGAACGCGCTGCGGAGCGGGCGGTACCAGGAGGCGCTGCCCCTGCTGAGCCAGGCCCACGCCATGGCCCGGCTCCAGGAGCGTGAGCGCATCGTGTCGAGAACGGCCTTCGCATGGGGGCGCGCCCTGCGACTGAGCGGCCGACCCGATGAGGCCCGTCCGTTGGTCAGGGAGGCGCTCGACGGGGCTCGCAGGCGAGGCTCCCGCGCGGATGAGGTACGCGTCTTGGAGGAGTTGGCCGAGCTGGCGGACATGGTCGGCCAAGCACGGGATGCCGAGGCACATCGCACGGCTGCCCGCAGCATCGCGGCCGAGTGCGGGGCAGTGGGCGGTGAGGATCAGAGCTCGTAGTCGAGGTCGTCGGTGCTCGCGGCGGCCAGTCGCACGCGTACGGTGACCGGCCCCGTGTCGCACAGCAGCGACACCGGCAGGATCCGCGTCGCGTTGCCACCCAGCCAGGCGTGCACCGCGGATGCCACGGCACCCGGATCCGGGTAGGTGACCCGGCCCGCGTCCTTGTGAGGCTCCCAACGGAGACTGATCAGGCCGGTCGTACGATGCCTGAGCAGGCATCGCGTGCGCGTCAGGACGGCTACCGCCGTCCTGCAACCCGGCGCCTCGGCCAGGACGTGGGCCGTCCACCCCTCCGCCGTCCACGCGGTCGCGGGGGTGTGACTGACGGGATCCGGCGCTCGGCGCCAGAGTACGGTCGCACTCTGCACCTGGCGGAGCCCGGCGCCGGGGTACTCGGCCGCCACATGGTGCACGAACTCCGTCGTGTGGACGGGAAAGCGCTCGACGGTGACCCGGTCACCCGACACCTCGGCCCGTACGGCGAATGCCCTCGGCTGGCTGGGCGCCGCGGAGGGCACGGGGAACGCCCGGGCTTCCAGCGGGCGGGCCGGTGGGCGCAGTCCGAGCATGCGGTAGAGGTGCCGCTGGAGCAGCGGCAGCGCCTGGCCGCGCTGGGCGAACGCGTCGGCGGCGTAGTCCCGTGTGGCCACCGCCAGGGAGGCTTGCAGAGCGTCCGGCAGGTCCGCGGCCGTCGCGAGTGGGGGAGCGGCGGCCAGCAATCGTCCCATCGGGCTGTCGGCGAGCAGTTCATGACCGCCGTCGTACGCGTTGATGACCGGGCGGCCGAGGGCCGCGGCGTACAGCGCGGTGGATCCGTGGTCGGTGACCACCGCGTCGGCCGCGACCAGCAGCGCGGCCCATTCCTCGTAAGGGCGGGGGAGAACGAGCCCCGCCGCGAGGGCTGGGGCGAGCCATCGGGAGAGATCGAAGCTCCCGCTGCCGCTGTACTCGTTGGGGTGCAGGACCAGAGCGAGTTGGAAGGAGTCGTGCGGCAGGAGCGCGCTGAGGTCGGCGGGCAGTTCGGGGCGACGGGCCAGCAGTGACTCCGGGCCCCACGTGGACGAGAGGACGACGAGTCTGCGTGGTCCCGTGCCCAAGGCCGCACGGTAGTCCGTTCGCAGGGGGACGGATGACAGGAGCCGGTCCAAGGTGGGATCGCCGACCACAGCGGCCCGGTGAGCGGTGCCGGGGCAGTGGTGTGCCAGTCGGGAAACCTGCTCCTCGTGTGCCACGGCGTGCAGGTCGGCCCAGGGCTCGCCCTCGGTCAGGAGGTAGTGGGGATCGAGACCCGATGGGACGCCGGGCGAGCCGTCCTCGGCGACTGTCTTGTTGAAACCGGCGCCGTGTGGCAACAGCGCACGGAGTCCCGGCAATTGCCCCACCGGCCCCTTCGGGCTCGCGGCCAGGACCAGGTCGTGCCGCGTCCGAAGGGCCTCATCCCAGGACAGCGTCCGTATGCCAGCCCGCTCCAAGGCCGACAGCGCGTCGACGTCGAAGCGCGAGCCCGGGACCAGCGTGAACCGGGTCGATACCCGGTTGTCCCCGTCGAACGCCGGCAGGACGTCGAGAAGCCGGTGCAGGGCACCTGCCGATCGCACCGCGACCAGTACCGCCCGCTGCCCGCTGCCCGCTGCCCGCTGCCCGCTGCCCGCTGCCCGCTGCCCGCTGCCCGCTGCCCGCTGCCCGCTGCCCGCTGCCCGCTGCCCGCTGCCCG
>NZ_JBITXV010000008.1:0-54000 GCF_044544845.1 Streptomyces sp. NPDC053474 | reverse complement strand
CCGCAAAATTCTCAATCATACCCGTGGCCGACACTTGGGGTGGCACAGATTGCTTGTTCGGCTGGGATGCCCTGGCGGAATCGGGGTGCGGCATGCCTCTGATCGTAGGCGTGGGGGAGACCCCACTCCCTCGCGATGAGAGGGAGCCCGCCGCCCCCGGCTGTGGCAAAGTCGCCGACCCGGTGGGTGCAGATCTTGTTCACCATGTGGTGTTCGGGCTGCTGGTGGGGAGATTGTGGAACGTTTTCGGGCCGGTCGCGTCGAGCCTCGTCCGTGTCACCAAACTTGGTGCGTCACCTGAGTCACCCTGAAAGCCGTGCCCTACGGGCAAGGAGGGACTGACGGAGGGCGCGCGACAGGAGGGTCCGGCAGTGCCCGGCCCCGCGTCGCGAGCGAGCCAGGACCCGCTAGGTTCACCCCGACGGTGTGACTTTTTGTGACTGATGAGAGGGTCGGGCGGGTGAGTGAGACGCCGATGAACACCCTGCAATACCGCTTTGACGGGCCAGAAGACGCCCCGGTCCTGGTCTTGGGTCCCTCACTGGGCACCACATGGCACATGTGGGACCGGCAGGTGCCCGAGCTGAGCAAGCACTGGCGGGTGCTCCGCTTCGACATGCCCGGACACGGCGGCGCCCCCGCCCACCCCGTGGCCTCCGTCGGTGAGCTCGCCGCCCGCGTGCTGGCCACGCTCGACGAGGTGGGCGTGCAGCGCTTCGGCTACGCGGGCTGTTCGCTCGGCGGCGCCATCGGCGCGGAACTGGCCCTCAGGAACCCGCAGCGGGTCGCCTCGCTCGCGCTGATCGCCACCTCGCCGCGGTTCGGCACCGCCGACGAGTGGCGCCAGCGCGGCGTGATCGTCCGCACCAACGGCCTCGACCCGGTCGCCAGGACCTCGCCCGAGCGCTGGTTCACGGCAGGCTTCGCCGCCGCCCAGCCCGCCATCACCGACTGGGCCGTGCAGATGGTGCGCACCACCGACCCCGGCTGCTACATCGCCGCCTGCGAGGCGCTCGCCGCCTTCGACGTCCGCGGCGAGCTCGGCAGCATAGGAGTGCCCACGCTGGTCCTCGTCGGCTCCGAGGACCAGGTGACCGGCCAGGGCGAGGCCCGGACGCTCGTCGCGGGCATCCCCGACGCCCGCCTCGCCGTGGTGCCCGGCGCATCCCACCTCGCGCCCGTCGAGCAGCCCGCCGCGGTCACCGACCTGCTCGTCCGCCACTTCGGCAGCGCCTGGCAGGCCGCGCCGGACATCGGCGCGACCGGGCAGCACGCGATCGCGGCGGCGCCCGTCAAGCCCGTGCTCGCCCCGCCGCCCGCCGCGCCCCCGGCCGAGATCGCGCCCGTGGAGCGGCCCGAGGAGCGCGCCGAGCGCCCCGACGCGTACGCCACGGGCATGAAGGTGCGCCGCGAGGTCCTCGGGGACGCGCACGTCGACCAGGCCCTGGCCGCGGCCGACGACTTCGCCGAGGACTTCCAGGAGCTCCTCACGCGCTACGCCTGGGGCGAGGTCTGGAGCCGCCCCGGCCTGGACCGCCGCACCCGCAGCTGCGTCACGCTCACGGCCCTCGTCGCGGGCGGCCACCTGGAGGAGCTGGCCTTCCACGTCCGCGCCGCGCTGCGCAACGGCCTGACCCCGCCCGACATCAAGGAGGTGCTGCTCCAGGCCGCCGTGTACTGCGGCGTGCCCGCGGCCAACAGCGCCTTCCGGGTCGCGCAGGCGGTCATCCGTGAGGAAACGACGCCCCAGGAGTAGCGCGGGACCCCGCGGCGAGCAGGATGGGGACCACGGAACGGAGAAGGGGAGTCCATGACGAAGGCCACCGGTAGCACCGGCATGAAGCTCACCAAGCAGTCCCACGCGTGCGTGCGCCTCGAAAAGGAGGGCCGGACGCTCGTTGTCGACCCTGGAGGCTTCAGCGAGGCCGACGCGGCCGTCGGCGCCGACGCGATCCTCGTCACCCACGAGCACCCCGACCACTTCGACGAGGCCCGCCTGCGCGCCGCCATGGAGGCGAACCCGGCCGCCGGGATCTGGACCCTGGCGGCCGTCGCCGACCGGATCGCGGCGGCCTTCCCCGGCCGTGTGCACCGGGTCGGCCACGGCGACACGTTCACGGCCGCCGGGTTCGACGTCCAGGTCCACGGCGAGCTGCACGCCGTGATCCACCCCGACATCCCGCGCGTCACCAACGTCGGCTACCTGGTGGACGGCGCCGTGTTCCACCCTGGTGACGCGCTCACCGTCCCCGAGCACCCCGTGGACACCCTCCTGGTCCCGGTGATGGCTCCCTGGAACAAGATCTCCGAGGTCATCGAGTACGTCCGCGAGGTCAAGCCGCGGCGCGCGTACGACGTCCACGACGCGCTGCTCACGGATCTGGCGCTGCCCATCTACGAGGGGCACATCGGCAGGCTCGGCGGCACCGAGCACACGCGGCTCGCGCCGGGCCAGTCCGCGCGGGTGTGACCGCCGCCGGGCGGCCCGCTGTCACACCCGGCAGGTAGGTTGTCCGTCATGCGCATCGCCACCTGGAACGTGAACTCGATCACCGCCCGCCTGCCCCGTCTCCTGGCCTGGCTGGAGAAGAGCGGCACGGACGTCCTGTGCGTCCAGGAGACCAAGTGCACCGCGGAGCAGTTCCCCACCGAGGCCCTGCGCGAGCTGGGCTACGAGTCGGCGGTCAACGCCACCGGCCGGTGGAACGGCGTCGCGCTGCTCTCCCGCGTCGGCCTGGAGGACGTCACCACCGGCCTGCCCGGCGGCCCCGACTACGACGGCGCGCAGGAGCCCCGGTCCATCGCGGCCACCTGCGGCCCCCTGCGCGCCTGGTCGGTCTACGTGCCGAACGGCCGCGAGGTCGACCACGCCCACTACGCCTACAAGCTCCAGTGGTTCGAGGCCCTCAAGGCCGCCGTCACCGCCGACGCCGCGGGCCCGCGCCCCTTCGCCGTCCTCGGCGACTACAACGTCGCGCCGACGGACGACGACGTCTGGGACGTGGCCAGGTTCGAGGGCCTCACGCACGTCACCCCCGCCGAGCGCGCGGCCCTCGCCGCCCTCCGCGAGACCGGCCTGACGGACGTCGTCCCGCGCCCCCTCAAGTACGACCACCCCTTCACGTACTGGGACTACCGCGAGCTGGGCTTCCCCAAGAACAAGGGCATGCGCATCGACCTGGTGTACGGCAACGCGCCGTTCGCCAAGGCCGTGAGCGACGCCTATGTGGACCGCGAGGAGCGCAAGGGCAAGGGCGCCTCGGACCACGCCCCGGTGGTCGTGGACCTCGACCTCTAGCCCCGGAGCACCTCCAGGGGCACCGCCCCGGCAAGGGCGGCCAGGCCCGCGTCGCCGGGATGCAGATGGTCGCCGCTGTCGTAGCGCGGCAGCAGGCGCGCGGGCAGCTGAGGGTCGCGAAGCACCGCGTCGAAGTCGAGCACGGCGTCGAAGCCCGCCCCGCCCCGCCGCAGCGCCGCGTTCACCGCACTCCGCTCCGCGTCGACGGCCGCCGTGCACCGGGCCTCCCCGGCGCACGGCACCAGCGTCGCCGCGACGACCCGCAGGCCCCGCGCGCGGGCGCGTGCGGCGATCTCCCGCAGCCCGTCCAGGACCTCCGCCGCGGGCGTCCCGGCCCGCAGGTCGTTGATGCCCTGGAAGACGACCACGGTGCGCGCGGACGTCTGCGCGAGCACGTCACGGTCAAGGCGGTGCAGCGCGCTGACGCCCCCGGTATCGGTGGACACGCCGTCCCCGGGGTAGCGGTCGCCGACGACGCGGTTGGCGGAGACGCCCTGGTTGAGGACGCCGTGGCGCGGCACCCCCGGCTCCTCCAGGAGCCGCCGCGCGAGCACGTCGGGCCACCGCCGGTTCGTGTCGGGCGTGGAGCCGACCCCGTCCGTGATGGAGTCGCCGAGCAGCACCACGGAGCCCGCCCCGCCCGCCACGTCGACCCCGGTCAGCAGCGGCCACACCCGCACCGTTGAGGTGTACGCGGCCCCCGACCCGTCCGCGGCGTGATCGCCGGGCTCGCTCACGTACGAGGTCTGCAGGGCCTGGCTGTGCAGGGGCGCCGCAGCCACCGTCCCCGGCAGGTGGAAGCTGACCAGCAGATCCGCGCCCGCGGGCACCGCGAACCGCAGCGGGTCGCTGAACACCCGCGCCCCCGCGGGGATCTCGGCCCCCCTCGCCCCGCCGAACGTCAGCGCCACGGGCGCGCCCCGCGCCCGCGCCCCCGCGTCCCGCACGGCGACGCTGGCGCTCCCGACGCGCACGGGCGCCCCCGCGAAGGTGTTGTCGAGCCGGATCCGCACCCGGGGCCCGCCCGCACTGGTGTGCACCACGAGCCGCACGGTCCGGTCCGCCCACGGCCCCACGGGCGCGTACCCGGCGGTGGACGCCGACCAGGTTCCCGTCCACCCGGTGGCAAGGGGCCGTACCGAGAGGGCGAAGACGTGCAGATCGGCCGCCCCGGGGGCGCGGGGCAGGCGCACCGACGCCACCTCGCGCCCGCGCGCGAGCGGCACGGTGACGACGTACAGCCGTGCCTTCTCGGCGCGTTGCCCGTCCGGCGTGTTGACGTGCGGCAGGGCGACGGCCTTGGTGGCGAGCGGACCGGTGCGCCAGTCGGGGGCGGTCAGCCGGTACGTGGAGCGCGACCCGTCGCGGTAGCGCACGGTCCCGGTGCCGCGCGCGGCGCCGCCCGTCCCGGCCACCAGGAGGGCGAGGGCGTCGCCGCGCCCGCGCAGCCGCACCCACTGCCCGTCCGCCCGTACGTTGTCCGGCTCGCCCGCCCGGGTGTCCGGCAGGGCGAGGCGCGCGCCCTCAACTCCCAGGGTGCGCCCGGGAGTCCACCCGGCCGCCGCCAGGTCCGGCGCGGACAGCGAGGCGCCCGAGCCGTCGAAGTCCGCGTCACCGGGCCGCGCGTCGTCGCTGATGGCGCGGTTGTCGAAGAGCCGCTCCAGGGGGAGCGGCCCGGATCCGGGCGGCGCGGCCCCCGCGGCGCCCACGGGGGCCAGACCCCCCAACAGCGCGAGTACGACGGCGGTGCCCCAGGCGCGTCGGCGCACGACGGCCCCTTCCCCGAGCCTCGGTGTTCCCGGTGTGACGGTGGACGCGCCCTGGAGCGTGTGACGGTGGACGCGCCCTGAAGCTAAGGAGCCGTCAGGCGCCAGTCAAGACGGCGGCCGTGTCCGTCACCCCGACCACCGGTCCCCGAACCCCTTTGCCAGGATGGGCCCATGCATCTCTACGATGAGCGTCTGACTGTCCCGGTCGCGTGGTGGTTCCTCGTCGTGCTCGGCGGCGGGCTCTTCGCCGGGCTGCTGCTGCCGCTCGGCCCCGTGGCCGCCGCGGCGGGTCTCCTCCTCGTCGTCGCCGTCTTCGGCCCGCTCGTGCACCGGTACGGCTCGGCGCGCATCGTCGTGACGCCGGGCACGCTCGTCGCGGGCGGCCGGGCGATCCCCATCGACGAGCTCGGCCCGACCGAGATCCTGGACGCGGGGGAGGCCTTCGAGTGGCGCACCCGCAAGGCGAACGCGTACGCGCACCTGCTGCTGCGCAGCTATGTGCCGACCGCCCTGCGCGTGGAGCTGCGGGGCCCGCACCACACCGCGCCCTATCTGTACCTCTCCACGCGCCGTCCGATGAACCTGGCCACGATCCTCGCCTTCACCCGCCGCTGAGCCCGCGTCGGCGGCGCCGCGCTCGGCTCCGCCGCGGGTGCGACACGTACGCCCGGTGCACCAAGGGGAGTGATTCGCCTGATTCCGTGATCAACTGCCGCAAGATACATTCCTTGGAATGCGGAGCCGCCGTCCGAACGCTCGGGCGCCCCACGGAGAGGCCGGTCATGAACATTCCGTTCCTGGACAAGTGGCGCAAGCGGCACGCGGGCGACCCCGGTCCGCGGCTCGCCGCCGCCTTCGAGGCCGATCCGGACGGGGTGGCCGAGCTGCTCTCGGAGTGCGAGCTGCTGCGCTCCCAGGCGGCGCGCGCCGGGCTCGAACTGGACGACACGCCCGCGTCGTTGGCGGCGCTCGACCAGCTCACGCCGCGCTGGCGGGAGGACCCGGAGACCCTGCCCTGGTTCGGCAACGACGCGGGCCTCTACCTCGGCACGGTCATCGTCCGCACCGTCCCCGGCGCCGTGTGGCACGTCCTGCCCGGCGGCACGCCCGTCGTCCGGCTCGCCTCGGGCCGGGAGCTCCAGGTGGTCGCCGCGGGCCTCGACTGGGCCGTCCAGGGCACCCCCGAGCTGTCCCAGATGTACGCCGAGACCTCCGAGACGTAGCCCCGGCGTGACCGGCTCATGACCCGCGCATGGCCGGAACACGGCCGGTCCATGGCCGGACGGCGAACCCCCGGTCTCAAATACGGTTAATGCTCGTAAGTGCGTGTCGTCCCATAAGTCCTGTTTTGCCGTGGATAGTTTGCGCGGACCGACACAGCTGAGAGTGAGCAGGTCCGGGCATGGCCGTCGATCCGTTGATCGAGCTGCGTGATGTGAACAAGTACTACGGCGAGTTGCATGTCCTGCAGGACATCGACCTCACCGTCGGCAAGGGGGAGGTGGTCGTGGTCATCGGCCCGTCAGGGTCGGGCAAGTCGACGCTCTGCCGGACGATCAACCGTCTTGAGACCATCCAGTCGGGCACCATCCGCCTCGACGGACAGCCGCTGCCCGAGGAGGGCAAGGCCCTGGCCCGGCTCCGCGCCGAAGTCGGCATGGTCTTCCAGTCGTTCAACCTCTTCGCGCACAAGACCGTGCAGCAGAACGTCTCCCTGGCCCAGATCAAGGTCAGGGGCCGCAAGAAGGACGAGGCGGACCGGCGCTCCCGCGAGCTCCTGGAGCGGGTGGGGCTCGCCGCGCACGCGCAGAAGTACCCCGCGCAGCTCTCCGGCGGCCAGCAGCAGCGCGTGGCCATCGCCCGCGCGCTCGCCATGGACCCCAAGGTCATGCTCTTCGACGAGCCGACGTCGGCCCTCGACCCCGAGATGATCAACGAGGTCCTCGACGTCATGCAGTCGCTCGCACGCGAGGGCATGACGATGGTCGTCGTCACCCACGAGATGGGCTTCGCCCGCTCGGCCGCCAACCGCGTGGTCTTCATGGCCGACGGCCGGATCGTCGAGGACCGGGCGCCCGAGGACTTCTTCACCCACCCGGAGAGCGACCGAGCGAAGGACTTCCTCTCCAAGATCCTCAAGCACTGACGGGGGGATGAGTCCCATGCGCATGACACGTCTGCTCGGGCTGCTCGCGGCCCTGTCGCTCACCGCGCTCGCCACGGCCGCCTGCGGGAAGGAGGGCAGCCCGCCGACCAAGGGCCCCGCCGCCGGGAAGCTGCCCGTCTACCGGGTCGCCGAGGGCTTCGAGCTGCCCGGGTCCGGCACCTGGCGCAAGGCCAAGAACCGCGGCCGCTTCGTCGTCGGAGCCAAGGAGGACCAGCCCTACCTCGGCGAGAAGGACCCCGCGACCGGCCGCTACTCGGGCTTCGACATCGAGATCGCCAAGATGGTCTCGGCCTCCCTCGGCCTTGACCCCCAGCGCATCTCCTTCAAGACCATCGCCTCCGCGAACCGCGAGACCGCCCTGCAGAACGGGCAGATCGACTACTACGTCGGCACCTACACCATCAACGACAACCGCAAGAAGCTCGTCGGTTTCGGCGGCCCCTACTACATGGCGGGCCAGGGGCTGCTCGTGCGCCACGACGAGGAAGACATCAAGGGCCCGAACGACCTCGACGGCAAGCGCGTGTGCTCGGCCGCGGGCTCCACCCCGTACCAGCGCATCCAGAAGGACTACCCGAAGGCCACGCTCGTCGCGTACGACACGTACTCGGTGTGCGTCGACAACCTGCTGACCTACCAGGTCGACGCGGTCACCACCGACGACGCGATCCTGATCGGCTACGCGGCGAAGGTCCCCGACGAGCTGAAGGTGGTCGGCAAGCCCTTCTCCGAGGAGCCCTACGGCATCGGCGTCCCCCGGGGCGACAACACGCTGCGGTTCGCCATCGACGACGCCCTCGCCGCCCGCGAACGCGACGGCGACTGGAAGAAGGCGTACGACGCGACCCTCGGCCTGTCCGGGGTGCCCGCGCCGAAGCCGCCCGCCATCGACCGCTACCCGGCGAGCTGAGGAGGCGTCGTGGACGTACTGACGGACAACTTCTCCACCTACGGCGAGGGCTTCCTCGGCACGGTCGAACTCACCGTGTACGCCTCCGTCCTCGCGCTCGTCCTTGGCTTCGTCATGGCCTCCTTCCGGGTGGCGCCCGTCGGCTCCTTCCGGGTGTTCGGCGCGGTGTGGGTGGCCGTCCTGCGCAACACCCCGCTGACGCTGCTCTTCTTCGCCGTCCTGCTCGGCCTGCCGCGCTTCGGACTCGTGCTGCCCTTCAAGGTGTTCGCCGTCCTCGCGCTCGGCTGCTACACCTCCGCGTTCATCTGCGAGGCGCTGCGCTCCGGCATCAACACCGTGCCCCGGGGGCAGGGCGAGGCGGCCCGCAGCCTCGGCATGACGTTCGGTCAGACCCTGTCCGTGGTGGTGCTCCCGCAGGCCTTCCGCTCGGTGATCCCGCCCGTGGGCTCCACGCTCATCGCGCTCGCCAAGAACTCGGCGATCGCGGGCGCCTTCAGCGTCACCGAACTGCTCGGCACCTACAAGACGCTCAGCGAGCTCGGCTACAACATCGTCTGGACCTTCCTCTGGATCGCCCTTGGCTATCTGATCATCACCCTCGCCATCAGCGCCGTCTTCCACATCCTCGAAAAGCGCTGGGGAGTCGCCCGATGACCACCACCGCCGCCGAAGCCACCGCCCTCTACGACATCCCGGGGCCGAAGACCCGCAGGAGACACCTGCTGTACGGCGTCCTCTCGACCGCCGTCATCATCGGGCTCGTCGCCTGGGTCCTGTACCTGCTGTTCGACACCGACCAGTTCACGCGCACCAAGTGGACGCCGTTCGAGTACAAGGGCATCCAGGAGCTGCTCCTGCGCGGGCTCGGCAACACGCTCAAGGCCTTCGCCGTCGCCGCCGTGCTCTCCCTTGCGCTCGGCGCGCTGCTGGCCACCGGGCGCCTCTCCGAGCACCGCGTGGTGCGCTGGCTGGCCACGCTGGTCGTGGAGTTCTTCCGGGCCATGCCCGTACTCGTGATGATCTTCTTCGTCTTCGTGGCGCTGAAGGTCCAGCCGCTTCCGGCGCTCGTCGCCGGGCTGACGCTCTACAACGGCTCCGTGCTCGCCGAGGTGTTCCGCTCCGGCGTCAACTCCGTCGAGCGCGGACAGAGGGAGGCCGCCTACGCGCTGGGGATGAGAAAGACTCAGGTCATGTCGTACGTCCTGGTGCCACAGGCCGTGCGGGCCATGCTGCCCGCCATCATCAGCCAGTTGGTCGTGGCCCTGAAGGACACCTCGCTCGGTTATCTGATCACCTATGAGGAGTTCCTGCACGCCGGGAAACTGATCGCGTCGAACCTCGACTACGATTTGCCTTTCATCCCCGTGGTCATGGTGATCTCACCGATCTACATCGGGATGTGCATGCTGCTGTCGTGGTTCGCCTACTGGGTGTCCAAGCGCCAGCGGCGCAGTCCCAAGACAGAGGCCGTGGACGTCGCCCCGGCTGAACCAGGGACGCTGCTGCCGGGAGGGGGTCCCCCCAGGGCCCCCGCCCCCTAGGGGGGAGCAGTAGCTGGAGGGCCAGGCCCGCCCGGCAGCAGCCGGTGATCACTGCTCGCGCAGGGGGATTGACACGTACGACGGGTCGGTCCCGGGCGAGGAGAAGGTCAGCTGCGCGCCGGACGGGTTGTGCTCGATATAGAGCGGGTCGACCGTGTCGACCACCAGGGCGAGCCTGTGTCCTGCCGGGACGTCGTAGGCCGTGGAGAACAGCTCCAGGTCGACGCCGAACGGCTTGCCGGGGGTCTTGCCGTGGAAGGTGTACGGCGCGTTGCTGACCAGCTTGCCGAGGCCGAGCGGGCCCACGTCGTAGAGGTACGCGACGAGGGTTCCGCTCTCCTTGGTGCTGGTGAGCGTGGTGTGCAGCTTCGCGGTGCCGCGCACGCGCTGGGGCCGCTCGGCCCGCTGCCCCTGCCAGACGGCCGCGTACCGGCGCGGCAGCAGCGGCATCGACGCCACCGGCGGCAGCTTCAGGAACTGGTCGAGGGCGTTGGAGAGCATCACGATGCCTCCGTTGGCGCCGGAGTCGACGTTCGTGTGGATCGTGGTGGTGCCCGCGAGGTCCAGCTTGTGCCGGTTGGCGCCGACCGACTTCCAGTCGGGGTAGCCCTCGTAGCCGCCGGTGGAGCGGGACTTCAGCTGGACGGGCTGCTCCTGGTCGATGCCGTTGTGCTCGCCCTTCAGATAGCGGTCGAACCAGCGCCGGGTGTTCGTCCAGGTGTCGTTGGGCAGGCCGAACAGGCCGGTCGCCTCGGCCGTCGCGTGGTCGCCGGGGCGGAACTCCAGGCGCTTGGGGCCCTTGAGCTTCTCGTAGAACGCGGCGTACGCGTTGGGCGGGAAGATGGTGTCCCCCCAGGCGTTGCCGAGCATGACGGCGGCGCCATTGCTGTTGATCCGGTCAAGATAGGTCGCGGGGGAGCGCTTGGCGCCCCACGCGATCATCTCGTCCTCCTGGTCGAGGTCGGAGGCCAGGAAGTCCTTCAGGATCCGCTGGAGCTCGGCGCTGGGACGGCCGGTGAGATAGCCCGCGCCGCCGAGCAGGGCACTCGCCTGGACGTGCTGGGTGCGGCCGCTGTAGATGGACTCGACGAGGTCGCTCCAGCCGCTGAGGGCCGCGACCGCCTTGACCCGCTTGTCGTGCCCGGCGGCCAGCAGGCTGATGCCCGCCCCGTAGCTGACGCCCGCCATGCCGACCTTGTCCGGGTCGGCGGGGGTGTTCCGCAGCGTCCAGTCGATGACCCGGGAGGCGTCCGCGACGTCCTCGGGGCCGCCGACCTCGATCTCGCCGCCGGACTGCCAGAAGCCGCGCGAGTTGTAGCTCACCACCGCATAGCCCGCGTCGGCGAGCTTCTTGGCCTGCGCGATGTACTCGATCTGCGGCATGGCCCAGCTCGTGGGCAGCACGACGACGGGGTACGAGCGGTCCGCCGCGGCGCCCTCGGGCGTGACGACGTTGGCCTTGAGGACCGTGCCGCCGTCACCGGGGATGTCGACGAAGCGGACGCCGGGCGCGGCGGCCTGGGACGGGGGTGCCGCCTGCGCGGCGGGGGCGAGTCCGAAGGCGGTACCGGCGACCAGGACGGTGGAGACGGCCCCCGCGGTCAACGACCGCAGGGACTGGTGGGGGTCTCGCACAGGTCACTCCTCACTCGTTGAAAGTGCAAAGTGACCGCACGGTAACCACGGTTCCTTACCGAGGGTAACCCGTCGGTAAGTTACGCCCCGGTAACGATTGTTGACGTGATCGTCACCTCAAGAGGCCTGCTTCAGCGCACTTTTGGCCTGCCAGTCCGTCCACGACAGGTTCCACTCGCCGAAGCCGTTGCCCGGGTCCGGCGTGCCCTTGGAGCCGTTGCCCGAGACCTCGAACGGGTCGCCGATCTGGACCTGGCCGTACAGCCACGCGGCGTCGCCCGTGCTCATGCCGACGCAGCCGGAGCTGTGGTTGGTGTTGCCGAAGTACGCCGCGTTCCAGGGGGCCGCGTGGGCGTACATGCCCGACCAGGTCAGGCGCATCGAGTAGTCGACCATCTTGTCGTAGGCGTTGCCCAGGCCGACGGTCTCGGAGCGCATGTTGATCGTGCCCTCCTTGGCCATCAGGACCGACGTGCCGCCCCAGGAGGCCTTCTCGCCGCCGGGCGTGCCCGCGGACATCGGTACGGTCTTGACGGTCTTGCCGTCGCGCGTCAACGTAGCGGTCTTGTTGTCAAGATTGACCTTGACGACCTGGTTCTTGCCGACGGTCATCGCGGTGTCGTAGTCGCGCACGAACCAGCCGCCGTCGGCGCCGGAGTCGACCCCGTTCAGCTGGGCGTCGAGGGCGACCTTGGTGCCGGACTTCCAGTAGTCCTTGGGCCGCCAGTCGACGCGGTCCCTGCCGTCGTAGTTCTTGATCCAGCCCCAGGAGCCGACGGTGTCGTCGGACGTCTTCACCTTGAGGTGCTTCTCGACCTCCGCCTTGTTCTTGACGGGGTGGTCGAAGACGATCGACAGGGGCTGGGCCACGCCGACGGTCTTGATGTTCCGGCCCGGCGTGATGGTGACCTTGTTGACCTTCTCGGGCGCGGCCGTGGTGAACGCCTTGCCTGCCTTGCCGCCCTCCTGCGTGGTGGCGCGCACGGTGTAGCTGGTGCCGGGCGCGGCCACGCGCGCCGAGGTCCAGCCGCGGCCGTCGGCGGAGACCTTGCCGGGCAGCTCGGTGCCCTCGGCGTCGGCGACCTTCACGTCCTTCAGCTTGGCGTCCCCCGAGGCCAGCTTCACGGTGACCGGGACGCCCGCCTTGGCCTGCTTGCCGGTGAGGTTCACCGAGAGCTTCGGCTTCTCGGCCTTCGCGTCGTCACCGGAGCCGCCGCCGGAGCAGGCGGTCAGGGCGGCCGCCAGGGCCGCGGCGCCCGCCACGGCCGCGTACCGGGGGCGTATGGAGCGGCGGCTGGAGCTCAGGGACCTGCGGGACCTCAAGGAAACGTACCTCCGTGCGGATGTTCATGCCTGCCCGGAGTGAGAGGGCGGAGGGTTCCCCGAGGTTGCCTGGTGTCCGGAAAATCCGGACTGCGTCATGGAAGCGTTATACGGTCCTTGCGTTCCGTGAAGGTTTGCTCACTCGGCGCGAGCTTGCGCCCCGAAGGGGCGCGGGGCTGTGTCGATATGCGGCTCCGCCGCGCGGGCGCGACCAGTCACGACGGACCCGCAGGCGGTCGACGGCCCATCCCGGCAATTCCAGCGAAGCGCTGAGCGGTGGTGCCCGGCCACCTCGGGAGGCGCCGTGGCCCGGGAGAGGGCACGAAGTTACGCTGCGCGGAGGGTTGTTGACCGGAGGTGTTCATGCGGCATGACGTGGTACGGAATCTGACGCTATTGGCGGTGGGCGGGGTATTGGTGACGGTCGGTGCGGCCGCGCCCCCTTCGCCTTCGCGCACAGCGGAACCGGGCACTGCGGCCGAAGCGGCCGCACACGCCCAAGCGGGCACAAGACCGGATTCGGCCCGTACGGCCGGTGCGTCCGGGACTCCGCGGAAGGTGCCCGAGGCCGTCGGCTACGGCGGGGCCGTCGCGAGCGTCGACGCGGACGCGTCCGCCGTCGGCATCGAGGTCCTGAAGAAGGGCGGCAACGCCGTGGACGCGGCCGTCGCCACGGCCGCCGCGCTCGGCGTCACCGAGCCCTACTCGGCGGGCGTCGGCGGCGGCGGGTACTTCGTGTACTACGACGCGAAGACGCGGAAGGTGCACACGCTCGACGGCCGCGAGACCGCCCCGCGCACCGCGGACGCGGACCTCTTCCTGGAGGACGGCAAGCCCCTGCCGTTCGCGGACGCCCAGACCAGCGGCCTCGGCGTGGGCACGCCCGGGACCCCGGCCACCTGGCGGGCGGCGCTCGACAACTGGGGCAGCGAACGGCTCGGCACGCTCCTGCGGCCCGCCGAGCGCCTCGCCCGCGACGGCTTCACGGTGGACCGGACGTTCCGCGCGCAGACCGAGGCCAACCAGGCGCGCTTCAAGGACTTCCCGGACACGGCGGAGCTGTTCCTGCCGGGCGGGAAGCTGCCCGTCGTCGGCTCCACGTTCAAGAACCCGGACCTCGCGCGCACCTACGCCGAGCTGCGGCGCGAGGGCATCGGCGCGCTGTATAGGGGCGACATCGGCAAGGACTTCGTACGGACGGTCAACAAGCCGCCGGTGGACCCGGCCTCGGGGCGCGACGCGCGCGCCGGTGACCTGTCGATGAAGGACCTGCGGGCCTACGAGGTCAAGGAGCAGGCCCCCTCGAAGACCACGTACCGCGGGCTCGGGGTCTACTCGATGGCCCCGTCGACGTCCGGCGGCACGACGGTCGGCGAGGCCCTCAACATCCTGGAGCGCGGCGACCTCTCGCGGGTGAGCAAGGCGCGCTATCTGCACCGCTTCATCGAGGCGAGCCGGGTGGCGTTCGCCGACCGGGGGCGCTGGGTGGGCGACCCCGACTTCGAGGACGTCCCCACCAAGGAACTGCTCTCGCAGCGGTTCGCGAACTCCCGCGCCTGCCTCATCAAGGACGACGCGGTGCTCAAGAGCCCCGTGGCGCCCGGTGACCCGCGCGACCCGGAGCCCTGCGCCAGCGGCGGCAAGGCGGCCCCGACGACGTACGAGGGCGAGAACACCACGCATCTGACGGCGGCCGACAAGTGGGGCAACGTCGTCGCCTACACGCTCACCATCGAGTCCACCGGCGGCAGCGGCATCACCGTGCCCGGGCGCGGCTTCCTGCTGAACAACGAGCTGACCGACTTCTCCTTCGCGCCCGTCCGGCCCGGCGTGCACGACCCGAACCTGCCGGGGCCCGGCAAGCGGCCGCGCTCGTCGATCGCGCCGACCATCGTGCTCGACGAGGACCGCGAGCCGGTCGTGGCGCTCGGCTCGCCCGGCGGCGCGACCATCGTGACGACGGTCCTGCAGACCCTGACCGGCTTCCTGGACCGGGACCTGGAGTTGGTCGACGCGATCGCGGCGCCGCGCGCCAGCCAGCGCAACGCCGCGCAGACGGAGCTGGAGCCCGGCTTGTGGGACAGCCCGCTGCGGCGCGACCTGGAGGAGCTCGGCCACTCCTTCAAGCAGAACCCGGAGATCGGGGCGGCGACCGGCGTGCAGCGGCTGCCCGGCGGCAAGTGGCTCGCGGCGGCGGAGCCGGAGCGCCGGGGCGGCGGCTCGGCGATGGTGGTGCGCCCGAGCTCCTAGAGCCGCTCGGCCACGAGCCGCTCGGCCACCGTGTGCACCGGGGCCCGTACCGCTCACTGGGGCGGTGCGGGCCCCGTGCGCGTACGCGCCGCTGTCGTAGGGCCGCGTGGGCCCGTACGGCTCCGGCCCCGCGCGTCGCGTGAGCCCCTCAGGCGGGCCTCAGAGGCTCGTACGGGCGTCGGTCAGAGCGCGGTCAGGATGCGCGGCCCCGCGTCCGTGATGGCCACCGTGTGCTCCGCGTGGGCGGCGCGGCTGCCGTCGTCCGTGCGCAGCGTCCAGCCGTCCGGGGCGGCGTGGAAGCCGTCCTTGCCGCCGCCGATCACCATCGGCTCGATGGCGAGCACCATGCCGTGGCGCAGGGGCATGCCGCGGCCCGGCCGCCCCTCGTTCGGCACGGAGGGGTCCTCGTGCATCTGGCGGCCGATGCCGTGGCCGCCGAAGCCGTCCGGGATGCCGTACCCCGCGGCGCGGCAGACGGTGCCGATGGCGTGGGCGATGTCCCCGATCCTGTTGCCCACCACCGCCGCGTCGATGCCCGCCTGGAGGGCGCGCTCGGCGGTCTCGATCAGGCGGACGTCCTCGGGGCGGGGCGTGCCCACGACGAAGCTGATCGCGGAGTCGCCCGCCCAGCCGCCGAGGTGCGCGCCGAAGTCGGCGGAGAGCAGGTCGCCGTCGCGCAGGCGGTAGTCGTCCGGGATGCCGTGCACGATCGCGTCGTTCACCGAGGCGCAGAGCGTGGCCGGGAAGGGGACCGGGGCGAACTCCGGGTGGTAGTGCAGGAAGGGGGAGGTCGCGCCCGCGTCCTTGAGCACCTGGTGCGCCACGTCGTCCAGGTCGCGCAGGCTGACGCCGACGGCCGCCGCGGCCCGCACCGCGGCCAGGGCCCGCGCGACCACGCGCCCCGCTTCCCGCATCGCGTCGATCGATGTGTCTGTCTTGAGTTCCACCATGCCAATTACTATACCGGTATTTGAATGGGGTACGCGTAGACTGGTGCCATGGTGCGCACTCCTCTGACCCCCGAAGAGCGCGAGCGCGGCGAGCGGCTCGGCCGACTGCTGCGGGAGGCGCGTGGCGCGCGGAGCATGGCGGAGGTCGCCGCGAGCGCCGGTATCTCCGCGGAGACGCTCCGCAAGATCGAGACGGGCCGGGCGCCGACGCCCGCGTTCTTCACGGTCGCGGCGCTCGCGGTGACCCTGGAGCTGTCTATGGACGAGGTGGCACGGACGTGCGTCCTGGTCCCGGTGTGAGGCCCGCGGGGCGGACCCGCGTCGAGCGGCGGGCCAGGAGGGCCGCGCCGCCGCCCGTGGCGAGCGCGAGTGCCATCAGCGCGGCGCTGACCCACAGCGGCGAGCGGTAGCCGAGCCCGGCGTCGATCGCCCGGCCCCCGGCCCAGGGGCCCACCGCCGCACCGATGTTGAGGGCCGCCGTGGCGAAGGCCCCGCCCAGGGTGGGTGCCGCCGTCGCCGCGTACAGCGCGCGGGCGATCAGCGTGGAGCCCACCGCGAACGACAGCGTGCCCTGGACGAAGGCGAACGCCACGGTCGCCGCGGTGTGCTGGGCGGTCAGGGCGAAGGCCGCCCACCCCGCGAGCAGCGCGAGCGAACCGGCCACGAGCAGCGGCAGCGGACGGCTGTCGGCCACGCGCCCGCCGAGCGTGACCCCGACGAAGGAGCCGAGCCCGAACAGCGCGAGAAGGCCGGGCATCCAGGCGTCCCCGACCCCGGCGACGTGCGTGGCGAGCGGTTCGAGATAGGTGAAGGCGCAGAACGTGGCGCCGTTCACGAGCGCGCCGAGCAGCAGGGTCACCAGCAGGCGCGGGGCGCGCAGGGCGGCCAGCTCCGAGCGCGCGCTCACCGGTGCGGCGCCGGGGGAGTCCGACGGCACGGACCGCGCCACCGCGACGACGGCGGGCAGCGACACCAGGGCCACCGCCCAGAACGCGGCGCGCCACCCCCAGAGCTGGCCGAGCAGCGCGCCGCCCGGCACGCCCGCGACGCACGCGAGCGTGGTGCCGCCGAGCAGCACCGACGTCGCCCGGCCCTTGGCGTCCGGCGCGACCAGGCTCGTCGCGGTCGCGAGCGCCACCGCGAGGAACCCGGCGTTGGCGAGCGCGCCGACGACCCGGGTGGCCAGCAGGACGCCGTAGCTCGTGGTGAGCGCGCCCACCACGTGCGCGAGGAGGAAGGTGACCAGGAAGGCGAGGAGCGCCCGGCGGCGCGACCAGCGCAGGCTCAAGGCCGCCATCAGCGGCGCCCCGACGACCATTCCCACGGCGAAGGCCGAGGTCAGCGTGCCTGCGGCGGAGACCGACACCTCCATGTCGGCGGCGATGTCCGACACCAGGCCGGACAGCATGAACTCGGACGTGCCCTGAGCGAACACGGCGAGGGCGAGCAAGTAGAGGACCAGCGGCACAGCGGGACTCCAGCGTCACGTCACCACGGTGTGGGCGCGGCGCGCCCATGACGGTGCGCGGGGGCCCACGGAGTGGCTGAGGAAAAGGGGGGAAGGTCCGTGACTGCGGCGCGGTGGTGGTCCCGAGGCGTGGCCGCCGCGGAGCCCCGTGCGGGGCTGCTACGCGGTGTCGAGCCGGGTCGGCTGGATCGGGCCGGGTCGGCTGGATCGGGCCGGATCCGTCAGGGTCGACTGGGTCCGTCCGGATCAGCCGGTTCGGCTCGGATCGGATCAGTTCGGATCGGCTCGGATCAGCCGGATCAGACGGATCGGCTCGGATCAGGAGCGAGGCCACCGGAGCGCGCCGGTGGCCGACGTCTGTCGGCTTCGGGACTGGACATGTGCGCAGACTAGCCACGCTTCCCGGCGCACGTCCACGTAATTAACGAGGGCTCCGGAAAACCACGTGTAGCCGTCCCGTAACGCGTCTGGTGTTATCTTCCGGACCGGCAGACCCTAGTCTCCCAGGGGACGGTGCCCGACGATGGCAGTGGGACAACTCCCGGAACAAGTAACGGAGTTCGCGCGGTACTTGAACGACCTCCTGGCGCGCCTCGACCAGAGCGCCGGGTGGTGCGGCGTGTTCTGGTCCCGCGACCCCGACGGCATGCGGGCCTGCCTCGACGGCACCGAGGTGCCGCCCTGGGACGTGGTGCAGGCGCTGCTCCACGACCTCGCGGCCGACGTCGGCGTGGGGGCCGCGCAGGCGGAGACCGGCCGCGCCCGGTCGCTGCACGCCGCGTCCGTGGCGGCGCACGACGACCGCCCCGGCGGCCGCGAACTCCTCAGCGACCGGCTCGACATGATGCTCCAGGAGCAGCGGTTCGCGGTCGAGCGGGAGCAGGAGCTCGCCCGCGCCCTCGCCCTCGCCGCGACGCCCGACGAGGTGGACCGCATCCATCTGGACCTGGCCTGGGTGCGCGACGACCACGAGCGCGCCGCGGCGCGCTGCGGCGAGCTGCGCCGACGCATGGAGCGGCTCGACCGGGCGCGGGCGCCGCACTGGGTGGACTTCGGCGGCGCCCCCGCGGAGGGCGGGGACTTCGACGTCAGGGAGTTCCCCGCCGACCCGTCCGGCACCGCGGCCGAGCCCCGCGCCGCCGCCGACCTGGGCGGCGCGCACGACGGTCAGGGCGACGCGTACGACGACGACCGCGCGCTCTCCTACGACGACGGCACCGGCTACGGCTATGGCTACGACTACGACGGTGAAGGCCGCACGGAGGCGTACGACCGTGACGGCCGCGCCGCCCCCTACGGCACGGACGGCCATGACACCGCCCACGGCCACCCCCAGAGCCCCGAGGACCCCGACCCGCCCCACCGGGACGCCGAGCGCGCCCCCGGCCAGGACACGGCCCCGCGGGTCCCCGCCCAGCCCGGCCGCTCCCGGCTCGGGGTGCGGCGGCGCCCGCGCGGTGCCCGGTTCGCGGGCCTCGACGGCGCGGGCGACGACACGGCCGGGCCCGTCGCCGCGCCGACCGCCGAGCCCGCCCCGGGCACCCCGCGCGGCGCCCGCTACGTCCAGGCCGTCGAGGCGCCGCCGCGGGCGCACCCGGAGCCGTCGGCCGCCCCGGACGGCGCCGCGGCCGACGAGCGCGCCACCGTCGACGCGGTCAAGGCCCTCATCCGGCTGCGCGGCGAGGGCCGCAGCGGCGAGGCGCACGGCGTGCTCGTGGAGGCGGCCGGGTGGCCCGCCGCGCGGCTGCCGCTGTTCGCCGACGAGCTGCACCACGCGGGCCTCACGGCCGACTGGGCGACCCTGCTGTGGGAGGCCGCCTCGCTGCCGCCCGACCGCCTCGTGGCGGTCGCCGACGCGCTCGCGGGCGCGGGCCGCGCCGACGACTGCCGCAAACTCCTGCGCCAGGGCGTGGCCCGGCCCGCCCCGGAGATCGCCGAGTCGCTGCTCGCGCTCCTGGACGCGGGGCGCGAACGCGAGGCCCGCGCGCTCCTCGACGCGTATGTGCGCGTGCGCAGCGCCGAGGACGTCGCGGCCTGCGCGCACGCCGACGCGCAGCGGCTCATCCCGCTGCTCCTGGAGATGGCCAAGGGGGTCTCCGACGCGCACCACTGGGACCTCGTGCACGCGCTGCGCGTCGCGGGCTTCACCACCTGACCGCCGCCCGCGCGGCGTGCGCGGCCGCCCGTCCCGCACCCGCTCGGGTGATCGGTGGCCCGTGGAACAAGATCGACTCCGCCGCGTTGAGGCGATGGTCTTGGCAAGGCCGTCCAGGAGGCTTACGTTCGTCTGTCTACGCACCAAGTCTACGGGCGTAGAGGCTCTCTGACGTCCTGTCGAAGGAGCACAGCTCATGGTCAACGTCGTACGCGCCGCACTCGTCCAGGCGACCTGGACCGGCGACACCGAATCCATGATCGCCAAGCATGAGGAGCACGCCCGCGAGGCCGCCAGGCAGGGCGCCAAGGTGATCGGCTTCCAAGAGGTCTTCAACGCCCCCTACTTCTGCCAGGTCCAGGAGAAGGAGCACTACCGCTGGGCGGAGCCGGTGCCGGACGGGCCGACCACGCGCCGGATGATGGACCTGGCCCGCGAGACCGGCATGGTGATCGTCGTACCCGTCTTCGAGGTCGAGCAGTCCGGCTTCTACTACAACACCGCGGCCGTGATCGACGCCGACGGCAGCTACCTCGGCAAGTACCGCAAGCACCACATCCCCCAAGTCAAGGGGTTCTGGGAGAAGTTCTACTTCCGCCCGGGCAACCTCGGCTGGCCGGTCTTCGACACCGCCGTCGGCCGCGTCGGCGTCTACATCTGCTACGACCGGCACTTCCCCGAGGGCTGGCGGCAGTTGGGCCTGAACGGCGCCCAGCTGGTCTACAACCCGTCGGCCACCTCGCGCGGCCTGTCCGGCTACCTGTGGCAGCTGGAGCAGCCCGCCGCCGCGGTCGCCAACGAGTACTTCGTCGCCGCGATCAACCGCGTCGGCCAGGAGGAGTACGGGGACAACGACTTCTACGGCACGAGTTACTTCGTGGACCCGCGCGGGCAGTTCGTCGGCGAGACGGCGAGCGACAAGGCGGAGGAGCTCCTCGTGCGCGACCTGGACTTCGACCTGATCGACGAGGTCCGCGAGCAGTGGGCGTTCTACCGGGACCGCCGCCCGGACGCGTACGAAGGGCTGGTCAAGCCGTGAAGGACCTGCACACCCGGCACAAGGCCGTCCTGCCCGACTGGCTCGCGCTCTACTACGGCGAGCCGATCGAGCTCACCCACGGCGAGGGCCGCCACGTCTGGGACGCCCGGGGGCGGCGCTACCTGGACTTCTTCGGCGGCATCCTCACCACCATGACCGCGCACGCGCTGCCCGAGGTCACCAAGGCCGTCGCCGAGCAGGCGGGCCGCCTCATCCACAGCTCGACGCTGTATCTGAACCGGCCGATGGTGGAGCTCGCCGAGCGCGTCGCCGCGCTCTCCGGCATCCCGGACGCGCGCGTGTTCTTCACGACGTCCGGCACGGAGGCGAACGACGCGGCGCTGCTGCTCGCCACCGCCCACCGCGGCTCGAACCAGATCCTGGCGATGCGCAACAGCTACCACGGCCGCTCCTTCTCGGCCGTCGGCGTCACCGGCAACCGCTCCTGGTCGCCCACCAGCCTCTCCCCGCTCCAGACGCTCTACGTCCACGGCGGCGTCCGCACCCGCGGCCCCTACGCCGCCCTGAGCGACGCCGAGTTCACCGAGGCGTGCGTCGCCGACCTCAGGGACATGCTCGGCCAGACCCGTGGTGTCGCCGCGCTGATCGCCGAGCCGATCCAGGGCGTCGGCGGCTTCACCTCCCCGCCCGACGGCCTGTACGCGGCCTTCCGTGAGGTGCTCAAGGAGCACGGCGCCCTGTGGATCGCCGACGAGGTGCAGACCGGCTGGGGCCGCACCGGCGACCACTTCTGGGGCTGGCAGGCGCACGCCCGCTCGGGCCCGCCGGACCTGCTCACCTTCGCCAAGGGCATCGGCAACGGCATGTCGATCGGCGGTGTCGTCGGCCGCGCCGAGGTCATGAACTGCCTGGACGCCAACTCCATCTCCACCTTCGGCGGCTCCCCGGTGACGATGGCCGCGGGCCTGGCCAACCTCACGTACCTGCTCGAACACGACCTCCAGGGCAACGCGCGCCGGGTCGGCGGGCTGCTCATCGAGCGCCTGCGGGCGATCTGCGCCCAGCTGCCCTACGTCCGCGAGGTGCGCGGCCGCGGCCTGATGATCGGCGTCGAGCTGGTCAGGCCCGGCACCGACGAGGCCCACCCGGAAGCGGCCGCCGCCGTCCTCGAAGCGGCCCGCGAGGGCGGCCTCCTCATCGGCAAGGGCGGCGGCCACAACACCAGCGTGCTGCGGATCGCGCCCCCGCTGACCCTCACCGTCGCCGAGGCGGAAGAGGGCGCGGCGATCCTCGAACGGGCCCTCCGGGAGATCTAGTTCACGCCCGCGCCCACCCGCCGCCGACGCCCGTCACCCCCGTACGAAAGGGAGCGCACCACCATGAGCACCCGCACCCTGATCCGCGGCGGACTCGTCGTCACCGCCGCCGAGGAACTCCACGCCGACGTGCTCGTCGAGGACGGCCGGATCGCCGCGCTCGCCGCCCGCGGCACCGAGGCCGCGGCGGCCTGGACCGCGGACCGCGTCATCGACGCGAGCGAGAAGTACGTCATCCCGGGCGGCGTGGACGCCCACACGCACATGGAACTCCCCTTCGGCGGCACCTTCGCGTCGGACTCCTTCGAGACCGGCACCCGCGCCGCCGCCTGGGGCGGCACCACCACCATCGTGGACTTCGCCGTGCAGACCATGGGCCGGTCCCTGCGCTCGGGCCTGGACGCCTGGTACGCGAAGGCCGACGGCAAGTGCGCGATCGACTACGCCTTCCACATGATCCTCTCCGACGTCAACGAACGGACCCTGAAGGAGATGGACCTCCTCGTGGAGGAGGGCATCACGTCCTTCAAGCTGTTCATGGCCTATCCGGGGGTCTTCTACAGCGACGACGGACAGATCCTGCGCGCCATGCAGCGCTCCGCGGCCAACGGCGGCCTGATCATGATGCACGCCGAGAACGGCATCGCCATCGACGTCCTCGTCGAGCAGGCCCTCCAGCGCGGCGAGACCGACCCCCGCTACCACGGCGAGGTCAGGAAGGTGCTCCTGGAGGCCGAGGCGACGCACCGCGCGATCCAGCTCGCCCGGGTCGCGGGCGCCCCCCTGTACGTCGTGCACGTCTCCGCCGAGGAAGCCGTCGCCGAGCTCATGACCGCCCGCGACAAGGGCCTGCCCGTCTTCGGCGAGACCTGTCCGCAGTATCTGTTCCTGTCCACCGACAACCTGGCCGAGCCCGGCTTCGAAGGCGCCAAGTACGTGTGCTCCACGCCCCTGCGGCCGCGCGAGCACCAGGCCGCGCTCTGGCGGGGCCTGCGCACCAACGACCTCCAGGTGGTGTCCACCGACCACTGCCCCTTCTGCTTCACCGGCCAGAAGGAGCTGGGCCGCGGCGACTTCTCGAAGATCCCGAACGGTCTGCCGGGCGTCGAAAACCGCATGGACCTGCTCCACCAGGCCGTCGTCGACGGGCACATCAGCCGCCGCCGCTGGATCGAGATCGCCTGCGCCACGCCCGCGCGCATGTTCGGCCTCTATCCGAAGAAGGGCACCATCGCGCCCGGCGCGGACGCCGACGTCGTCGTCTACGACCCGGCCGCCACCCAGGTGCTCTCCGCCGAGACCCACCACATGAACGTCGACTACTCGGCGTACGAGGGGAAGCGGATCACCGGCCGCGTCGAGACGGTCCTCTCGCGCGGCGAACCGGTCATCGACCGGCGCACGTTCACCGGGCGCGCCGGGCACGGCGTCTACACGCCCCGCGCGACCTGTCAATACCTGAACTAGGAGGCACTCGTGGACTTCGGACTCGTCCTGCAGACCGACCCGCCCGCGTCCGAGGTCGTCGGCCTGATGCGGCGCGCCGAACAGAACGGCTTCCGCTACGGCTGGACCTTCGACTCGGCCGTCCTGTGGCAGGAACCCTTCGTGATCTACAGCCAGATCCTGGAGCACACCCAGGAGCTGATCGTCGGCCCCATGGTCACCAACCCGGGCACCCGCACCCCGGAGGTCACCGCCTCCACCTTCGCGACGCTCAACGACATGTTCGGCAACCGCACCGTGTGCGGCATCGGCCGCGGCGACTCCGCCATGCGCGTCGCGGGCCGCAAGCCCCACACGCTGGCCCGGCTCGGCGAGGCGATCGAGGTGATCCGCGACCTGGCCGAGGGCCGCGAGGCCGACGTCGGCGGGCAGGCCCTGCGCATCCCGTGGATCAAGAACGGCAAGCTCCCCGTGTGGATGGCCGCGTACGGTCCGAAGGCGCTCGCGCTCACCGGCGAGAAGGCCGACGGGTTCATCCTCCAGCTCGCCGACCCCTATCTGACCGAGTGGATGATCAAGGCCGTGCGGGACGCGGCCGCGGCCGCCGGACGCGACCCCGCGGCCGTCAAGATCTGCGTGGCAGCGCCCGCGTACGTGAGCGCCGACGTGGCGCACGCGCGCGAGCAGTGCCGGTGGTTCGGCGGCATGGTCGGGAACCACGTCGCCGACCTCGTCGCCAAGTACGGCGAGCACTCCGCGAAGGTCCCCGAGGCCCTCACCGCGTACATCAAGGAGCGCGAGGGCTACGACTACAGCCACCACGGGCGGGCCGGGAACCCCGACACCACGTTCGTGCCCGACGAGATCGTCGACCGCTTCTGCCTGATCGGGCCCGCCGCCGCGCACATCGAGAAGCTGCGTGCCCTGAAGGACCTCGGCGTCGACCAGTTCGCCCTGTACGCCATGCACGACGCCCGCGAGGACGTCATCGACGCCTACGGCGCGGAGGTCATCCCGGCCCTGACCTGATCCAGCCCGCCCCGCCGTGCGCGCGGTGCCGGGCGTGGCATGATCCCGGCATGAGCCGCATATCCGCGGGGCGCGCCGCCGCGCTCGGTGCCGTCGCCGTCGCCCTGCTCGTCTCCGGCTGCGGGCAGGAGGGGCGCGGCGGGGGCGGGCAGGGCGGTGGCCCCGGGGCAGGCGTTCCCTCGCGGCCGGTCGCCGCCGACTCGCTCGACCCCGATGCCCCGCGCCACGGGGCGGAACTGGCGGAGCAGCCCGCGCAGCCTTCGCGCGACTGCACCGGCGAGACCGGCACCCTGCTCGAGGCGGGCCCCGTCGACAGCGCGATGGGCCTGCGGGCCATGACGCTGTGGCTCACCCACTGCGGCACCGGCACGTACCGCCTGGACGGCTACCCGACGCTCCAGGTCCTCGCCGAGGACGGCACCGCCTTCGACGTGCACAGCCTGCGGGGCGCGCGGGCCATCACCACCGGCGTGGAGGACCCCGGGCCGCACCCCGTGACACTGCGGCACGGCGAGTCGGCGACGGCCGGGGTGGTGTGGCGCAACACCTACGCCAACACCGCCAAGGACCCCGTCAACGGCGCCCGCCTCCAGGTGCTGCCCGTTCCCGGCAGGCCCGCGCTGACCGTCGCCCCGGACGGCGGGATCGACCTCGGCAGCACGGGCCGCGTCGGCACGACGGCCTGGCGGAAGGCCCCGGCGGCCGAGTCCGGCGCCGGGCGGCCTACGGGACCCGCGCCGTCCACTCCGGCGAGCTGAACTTCGTCCGCGCGAGCTCCTGCGCGCGGGCCAGCTCCCCCTCGGTGACCTTGCCCGGCGTCAGGCCGTACCGCCCGCGGAAGGAGTCGACCATCCGCTCGATGACGGCCTCACGCGGCAGGCCGGTCTGGCGGCGCAGCGGGTCCACGCGCTTCTTGGCGCTCTTCGTGCCCTTGTCGGAGAGCTTCTCGCGGCCGATGCGCAGGACGTCGAGCATCTTGTCGGCGTCGATGTCGTACGCCATGGTCACGTGGTGCAGGACCGCGCCCGGGCCGCCTCCGGGGCCGACCATCCGCTTCTGCGCGGCGCCCGCGATCTTCCCGGCGTCCGTGGCGATGTCGTTCAGCGGCTGGTACCAGGCCTTGACGCCCATGTCGCCGAGCGCGCCGAGCACCCAGTCGTCGAGGTAGGCGTAGCTGTCCTGGAACGACAGGCCTTGCACGAGGGCGTCGGGCACGGACAGCGAGTACGTGATGGTGTTGCCCGGCTCCACGAACATCGCGCCGCCGCCGGAGACGCGCCGCACCACGTCGATGCCGTGCCGGGCCGCGCCCTCGGGGTCCACCTCGTTGCGCAGCGACTGGAAGCTGCCGATGATCACCGAGGGCGCGCCCCACTCCCACACCCGCAGCGTCGGCGGGCGGCGCCCGGCGGCGACCTCCTCGGTGATGACCTGGTCGAGCGCCATGTGCAGCGCGGGCTGCTGCGGCCCCTCGTGGACGAGCTGCCAGTCGTAGTCCGTCCAGTCCGTGGCGTGCGCGAGGGCCCGTCGCACGGCGATCGCCACGCCCTCCGCCGTCAGCCCGTACATGACGGTCCCCGCGGGCAGAGCCGCCTCCACCCGCGCGGCGAGCCCGACGGCGTCCGTGTCCCCCGGAGCCCCCTCCAACGCGGCGTCGATGGCGAGGATCGCCTCATCGGGCTCAAGAAAGAAGTCCCCGGCCACGCGCACGTTCCGCAGCCGGCCGTCCTCGACGTCCAGGTCCACCACGACGAGCTTGCCGCCAGGGACCTTGTACTCGCCGTGCACCGCGATCCTCCTGTTGTCCGCTGCCTCCCGGGGCCCGCCCGGAAAGTCCCTCTACGCTAACTCAGCGCCCCTGTGGCGAGCGGCGGGGCGGCGCTAGCCTGCCGGGCATGTTCACCTCGCGTCCTACTCTCCAGGGCACCTTCGGCATGGTGTCCTCCACGCACTGGCTCGCCTCGCAGTCCGCGATGGCTGTTCTCGAGGACGGGGGGAACGCGTACGACGCGGCGGTCGCCGCGGGGTTCGTGCTGCACGTCGTCGAGCCGCATCTGAACGGGCCCGCAGGGGAGGTGCCGATCATCCTGGCGCCCGCGGGCGGGCCCGTGCGGGTGCTGTGCGGCCAGGGCCCGGCGCCCGCGGGGGCGAGCGTCGCGCACTACCGGGACGAGCTGGGCCTGGACCTGGTGCCCGGCACCGGGCCGCTGGCCGCGGCCGTGCCCGGCGCCTTCGACGCGTGGATGCTGCTCCTGCGCGACCACGGCACGAAGCGCCTCGGCGAGGTCCTGAGATACGCCGTCACGTACGCGGAGGACGGGCATCCGCCCGTGGAGGGCGTCGGCCGGACCGTCGAGGCCGTGCGGCGGCTGTTCGAGACGGAGTGGCCCTCGTCGGCGGAGGTGTACCTGCCCGGCGGCACCGCGCCCACCCCGGGCGAGCTGTTCCGCAACCCCCGCCTCGCCGCCGCCTGGCGGCGCCTCGTCGCCGAGGCCGAGGCGGCGGGCGGCACCGACCGCGTCGCGCAGATCGAGGCCGCCCGAGAGGTGTGGCGGTCCGGCTTCGTCGCCGAGGCCCTGGTGCGCCAGGCCGCGCGCCCCACCCTGGACACCAGCGGCGCGCGGCACACGGGCACCCTCACGGCCGCCGACCTGGCCGGGTGGTCGGCGACGTACGAGGACCCCGTGACGTACGACTGGCGGGGCTGGACGCTGTGCAAGGCCGGACCCTGGAGCCAGGGCCCGGCCTTCCTCCAGCAGCTCGCCCTGCTGCCCGACGAGCTGCCCGCGTACGGCTCGGCCGACTACGTGCACCTGCTCGTCGAGGGCTGCAAGCTCGCCATGGCGGACCGCGAGGCCTGGTACGGCGACGCCGCCGACATCCCCCTGGACGCGCTGCTCTCCGCCGCCTACAACGCCGAGCGCCGGGCCCTGATCGGGGCGAAGGCCTCCCACGAGCTGCGGCCCGGGCGCCCGGACGGCCGGGAGGTGAAACTGGCCTCCCGCGCGCGGGAGGCCGCCTCCGGCGCGTCCCCGTACGACCCGCAGGGCATCCTGGCGGGCACCGGGGCCGCCGCGGGCGCGGGGGAGCCCACCGTCGCCCGGGACGGCGCCACCCGGGGCGACACCTGCCACCTGGACGTCGTCGACCGCTGGGGCAACATGGTCGCGGCCACGCCGTCCGGCGGCTGGCTCCAGGCCAACCCCGTCGTGCCCGAACTCGGCTTCCCGCTCGGCACCCGGCTCCAGATGGCCTGGCTGGAGGAGGGCCTGCCCAACTCGCTCACCCCGGGCCGCCGCCCCCGCACCACCCTGACGCCGTCCCTCGCACTCAGGGACGGCGCAGCGGTCATGGCCTTCGGCACGCCCGGCGGTGACCAGCAGGACCAGTGGCAGCTGCACTTCTTCCTGTCCGTCGCCCTGCGCGCGAGCGTGCGCGGCGGCCTCGACCTCCAGGGCGCCATCGACGCCCCGAACTGGCACAACGACTCCTTCCCCGGCTCCTTCTACCCGCGCGGGATGCGCCCCGGCAGCGTCACCGTCGAGTCCCGCACGGACCCGGCCGTCGTCGAGGGGCTGCGCCTGCGGGGGCACGACGTGACCGTGGGGGAGCCGTGGTCGGAGGGGCGGCTGTGCGCGGTGGCGCGGGACCCGCGCACCGGGGTGCTCTCGGCGGCCGCGAATCCCCGGGGGATGCAGGGGTACGCCGTGGGGAGGTGAGCCGGGGCGGCCGTCCCGGCCGTCCTAGCCGTCCTGGTCGCCCCGGCTGTCCCGGTCGTCCCAGCTGTCCCGGCCGGACTGGCGCCGGGCGATTTCATCCCGATTCCACCCTTTGTTCACCCCCTCCGCACGGGATGTCAGTGGCGCGTGCTCTCATGGAGGCATGATCGAAACGCAGGAAATCAAGGAAAGCATCGACGACTTTCTCGCACGTCAGGCCGCCGACGTGGAGCGCGTGATCCGCGCCGCCGCCACCGCGGAGATCACTCCGCGGTTCCGGCAGCTCGCCGAGGACGAGGTGGTCCAGAAGAGCGGCCCGCACGACCTGGTGACCGTCGCCGACCGCCTGGCGGAGGAGTTCCTCACCCGCGAGCTCACGGCGCTCCTGCCCGGCTCGGTGGTCGTCGGCGAGGAGGCCGTGCACGCCGACCCCTCGACGTACGAGGCGATAGCCGAGGGCGCCCCGGTGTGGATCGTCGATCCCGTCGACGGGACACGCCAGTTCGTCCGCGGCGACGCGGGCTTCTGCACCCTGGTCGCCCTCGCCCTGGACGGCGTGGTCCTGGCCTCCTGGACGTACGCCCCGGCGCTCGACCAGTGCGCGGTGGCCGTCCGCGGCAGGGGCGCCACGCTGAACGGCACGCCGCTGCGCGCCGGGACCCCCGAGCCCGGCCACCCCCTCACCGTCGCCACCTCCCACCCCGACTTCACGACGGACGACCAGAAGCACGCCCTGCTCGGCGTGTTCACCGACGGCTTCGCGGCCCGCCCGTGCGGCTCCGCGGGCCTGGAGTACCTGGCGGTGGCGCGCGGCGAGCTCGACGCCGTCGCGTTCACCTGGGAGCTGGCCTGGGACCACGCGGCGGGCCTGCTCCTGGTCGAGGAGGCGGGCGGCGCCCACCTCACCCGCGAGGGCGTGCCCTTCGCCATCACCGGGGGCAACGCGCTGCCGTTCACGGCCGCCCGGGACGCGGCCACGGCCCGCCGGGTCGCCGACGCGCTGGCGGCCGGGGCCTGAGTGCCCCGCCCTGCCGCCGGGGCCCGCGGCCGGGGCCCCGCGGGCCCTCCGGCATATCCTGTGCGGCACTGGCCACCGGCTGACGAAGGAGTCCGAAGGTGCCGTCGATGCTCGATGCCGTCGTCGTGGGAGCGGGTCCGAACGGTCTGACCGCCGCCGTGGAGCTGGCCCGCCGAGGCTTCTCGGTGGCCGTCTTCGAGGCCGAGGCCACCGTCGGCGGCGGCGCCCGCACCGAGGAGCTCACGCTGCCGGGCTTCCGGCACGACCCCTGCTCGGCCGCGCACCCCCTGGGCATCAACTCCCCGGCGTTCCGCGCCCTGCCCCTGCAGCGGTACGGCCTGCGGTGGCTGCACGCCCCGCTGCCCATGGCCCACCCGTTCCCCGACGGCGGCGCCGCCGTGCTCGCCCGCTCCGTCGCCGAGACGGCCGCCTCCTTCGGCCCCCGCGACGCGGGCACCTACCGGCGCCTGGTCGCGCCCTTCCTGCCGCACTGGGACACCCTGGCGCGGGACTTCATGTCGCTGCCCCTGACCGCCCTGCCGCGCGACCCCGTGCTGCTCGCCCGCTTCGGGCTCCAAGGACTCCCGCCGTCGACGTGGCTGCTGCGGCGGTTCCGGGACGACCGGGCGCGCGCGCTGTTCGCCGGGCTCGTCGCCCACGTCATCGCGCCCCTCAACGGCCTTGCGACGACCGCCGTCGGCATGGTCTTTGCCCTCGCCGCCCACGCGCGGGGCTGGCCCGTCGCCCGCGGCGGCTCCCAGGCCATCTCCGACGCCCTCGCCGCGTACCTCAAGGACCTCGGCGGCGCCGTCCACACCGACTACGAGGTCAAGCGCCTCGACGACCTGCCGCCCGCGCGCGCCTACGTCTTCGACACCTCGCCCACCGCGCTCGCCCGCATCGCCGGACTCGGCCGCTACTACGACGCGTACCGGTACGGCGCCTCCGTCTTCAAGATCGACTACGCCCTGGACGGCCCCGTGCCCTGGACCGCCGAGGCGCCGCGCCGGGCGGGCACCGTGCAGATCGGGGCCACGAGCCAGGAGATCGGCAGCGCGCTGCGGGCCGCCTCGCGCGAGGGCCGGGCCCCGGACACGCCGTTCCTCATCACCGTCCAGCCCAGTGTCGCCGACCCCACCCGCGCTCCCGAGGGCAAGGCGGCCTTCTGGGCGTACGGCCACGTGCCCAACGGCTGGCGGGGCGACCTCACGGACGCCGTCGAGCGTCAGCTGGAGCGCTTCGCGCCCGGCTTCCGCGACCGCGTCCTGGCCCGCGCCACCGCGGGCCCGCCCCAACTCGCCACGCGCAACGCCAACTACGTGGGCGGCGACATCGCCTGCGGCGCCGCCAGCGGGCTGCAACTCCTCCTTCGGCCCCGGCTCACCGCGTTCCCGTACCGCACCCGGCACCCGGCCGTGTTCCTCTGCTCGTCCGCGACACCTCCGGGCCCCGGCGTGCACGGCATGTCCGGGCACAACGCCGCGAAGGCCGTCTGGAAGCGGCTCAGGCAGCAGGACGCGGCCTCATGACCGCCCGCGTCACGCTCGTCCAGGGCGACATCACCGAGCAGCGCGCCGACGCCGTGGTGAACGCGGCGAACTCCTCGCTCCTCGGCGGAGGCGGCGTCGACGGCGCCATCCACCGCCGGGGCGGCCCCGAGATCCTCGCCGCCTGCCGCCGCCTGCGCGCCGCCCACTACGGCAAGGGCCTCCCGACCGGCGAGGCGGTGGCCACGACGGCGGGGAAGCTGGCCGCCGCACACGTCGTCCACACCGTCGGACCCGTCTGGTCGGCGACCGAGGACCGCTCCGCGCTGCTCGCCTCCTGCTACCGCGAGTCCCTGCGGGTCGCCGCCGGACTCGGCGCCCGCACGGTGGCCTTCCCGGCGATCTCGACGGGCGCGTACCGCTGGCCGATGGCCGACGCCGCCCGCATCGCGGTCCACGCGGTCCGCGAGTCCCTGGCGGCGCACCCGGAGGTGAGCGAGGTGCGGTTCGTCCTCTTCGACACGGCGGCCTACCAGGCCTTCGAGGAAGCGCTGGCCGACGAAGGCTGATGTCGGATTCCCGCCAGCTGTGGGGGCGGCGATCGCCCATCCTTGAGCCATGCCCACCGTGACGCCCAGCGCATCCGAGCCGCGTACGCCCCACGAGTCGTACGCGGGAGGAGCCCCGGGAACAGCCGCCCCCGCCGGGATGCACGGGGACTTCGACCGCTGCGTGCGGGCCGTGCAGTCCAAGGACGACCGGTTCGACGGATGGTTCTTCACCGCCGTCCTGACCACCCGGATCTACTGCCGCCCCAGCTGCCCCGTCGTGCCGCCCAAGCCCGAGAACATGACGTTCTACCCGAGCGCCGCCGCCTGCCAGCAGGCCGGGTTCCGCGCCTGCAAGCGGTGCCGCCCCGACAGCAGCCCCGGCTCGCCCGAGTGGAACCAGCGCGCCGACCTCGTCGCCCGCGCCATGCGCCTCATCGGCGACGGCGTCGTCGACCGCGACGGCGTGCCCGGCCTCGCCGCCCGCCTCGGCTACAGCACCCGCCAGATCGAGCGCCAGCTCCGCGCCGAGCTCGGCGCCGGACCCCTCGCGCTCGCCCGCGCCCAGCGCGCCCAGACCGCGCGGCTGCTCATCGAGACGACCACGCTGCCCATGGCGCAGATCGCCTTCGCCGCGGGCTTCGCCTCCATCCGTACGTTCAACGACACCGTCCGCGAGGTCTTCGCGCTCGCCCCGGGCGAGCTGCGCACCCGCGCCGCCCGCCGGGGCCGCGGCCACAGCGGCCAGGCGCCCGCCGCCCACGGCACGCTCTCGCTGCGGCTGCCCTTCCGTGCCCCGCTCAACCCGGACAACCTCTTCGGCCACCTGATCGCGACCGCCGTACCCGGCGTGGAGGAGTGGCGCGACATGGGTGGGGGCGGCGCGGAGCGCCACGATGGAAGGGCGGTGGCGGGAGACGGGTGGGCCTACCGCCGCACCCTGCGCCTGCCCTACGGGCACGGCGTCGTCGCGCTCACCCCGCACCCCGACCACATCGGCTGCCGCCTCACCCTCACCGACCCGCGCGACCTGACCCTCGCCATCAGCCGCTGCCGCAGGCTCCTCGACCTGGACGCCGACCCCGTCGCCGTGGACGGCCAGCTGCGCGCCGACCCGCTGCTCGCGCCCCTCGTCGACAAGGCGCCGGGGCGGCGCGTGCCGCGCACCGTGGACGAGGCCGAGTTCGCGGTCCGCGCGGTGCTCGGCCAGCAGGTGTCCACGGCCGCGGCCCGCACCCACGCCGCGCGCCTGGTCACCGCGCACGGCGAGCCGGTCGACGACCCCGAGGGCGGCCTCACCCACCTGTTCCCGGCCCCCGCCGCGCTCGCCGCGCTGGACCCCGACTCGCTCGCGCTGCCCCGCAGCCGCCGCGCCACCCTCATGACCCTCGTACGCCATCTCGCCGACGGCACGCTCCGGCTCGGCGTGGAGAACGACTGGGAGCTGGCCCGCGCCCAGCTCACCGCGCTGCCGGGCTTCGGCCCCTGGACCACCGAGGTCATCGCGATGCGGGCGCTCGGCGACCCCGACGCCTTCCTGCCGTCCGACCTCGGCGTCCGCCGCGCCGCCCAGGGCCTCGGCCTGCCGCACACGCCCGCCGCGCTCACCGCCCGCGCGGCGGCCTGGCGGCCCTGGCGGGCGTACGCCGTCCAGTACCTGTGGGCGACGGACGACCACGCCATCAACCACATTCCCGCGCACCCCGCCCCCTGAAGACCCCGGGACCGATCACCATGCACCGTACGCACACCGTCATCGACAGCCCCTACGGGCCGCTCACCCTCGTCGCCACCGACGGCACCCTCAGCGGCCTGTACATGACCGAGCAGCGCCACCGCCCCGCGGAGGAGACCTTCGGCGACCGCGACCCCGACGGCTTCGACGCGGCGACCGAGCAGCTCACGGCCTACTTCGCGGGCGAGCTGACCCGGTTCGACCTGCCGCTGCGCCTGGACGGCACGCCGTTCCAGCAATCCGTCTGGCAGCAGCTCCTGAAGATCCCGTACGGGCAGACCCGTACGTACGGGGAGCTCGCCGACGCCCTGGGCAAGCCCGCCGCGTCCCGTGCCGTCGGCCTGGCCAACGGCAAGAACCCCATCGGCGTCATCGTGCCGTGCCACCGCGTCATCGGCGCGGGCGGCGGCCTGACCGGCTACGGCGGCGGCCTCGACCGCAAGCGGCGCCTCCTGGAGCTGGAGAGCGGGACCGCCCTGTTCTGAGCCGCGCTCAGTCCGCACCGGCCCCCGAGTCGGCCAGCTCCGCGATCACCTCGGCGTGGCAGGGCTCCGGCACGCACCAGCAGCCAAGGCGGCGCCCCCGCAGCGCGGGCAGCAGCGCGAGCAGGTCCGGGCGGCTGAGCAGATGGTCGCGGTACATCGCCACGACCTCCTCCCGCGTCCCGTCCTTGCCGGGCCTGAAGGGGCTGGCCAACGGAGAGCCCTTCAGCTGCCAGCCGCCGCGGTGCATGGCCCGGCCCACGTAGACGACGTCGGCGTAGTCGGGGTCCTCCCGGTGCCCCTTGAGGTTGACGACCGTCGTACGGCTCATGACGCGGCTCCCTCCGGGCGCGGCGCCGCGAAGACCGCGCAGGTCGTCGTGGCATGGGCGTGCAGCTTGCCGCCGACGGAGCCGACGACACGGGCCTCGGCCGTGGCCGTGGTCCTGCCGACGTGGTCCCCGTCGAGGATCTTCCGCAGCAGGGCCGCGCCGCTCACGCCCGCCGCCCCTGCCCAGGGCACCGGCGGCTGCCAGGTGTGCGTGCGCACGCGCGGCGCGTGCGGGTCCGGCCGCGTCGGCTGCGTGGTCATCGGGGCACTCCGTCCTTCGGCCCTGGCGCGCTCTGCTCGGCTCGCGCCGCTCTCCTACGACTCTCGCTGGCTTCGGCGACGGCCGCGCGCCGTGAGGCCCCGCGCGGGGCCTCTCGAAGGGGCCGGTGCCCCGCCTCGCGCGCGGATCAGCCGACCCGGCGCCCGTCCTCCAGCTCCACCGCGCCGCCGCCCGCCGCCAGCACGTCGAGCGCGACCCGCAGCCGCCGCGCGAGCGGCACCGAGAGGTACGCGTCCAGGTCCCCGGGCGCCACCAGACGCCAGGAGAGCAGTTCCTCCTCCTGGATCCGGATGTCCGCGAACCGCTCGTCGGGGAGCACCCCGCCGTCGTACAGATACGCCACCAACGGCGGCCGCTCGTCCGTGCCCGGCACCCAGTCGACCACGAGCAGTCCGCCGAGGTCGATGTCCAGGCCGACCTCCTCGGCGGTCTCGCGGCGGGCGCCCTGACGCGGTGTCTCGCCGTCGGCCGACTCGACGCCGCCGCCCGGAAGCGCCCATTTCTCACGGTAGTTCGGCTCGACGAGCAGGACGCGGCCCGCCGGGTCCCGGATGACGGCGGCGGCTCCGGCGAGGACGCGGGGCAGCCCCGCGATGTAGGCGGCGTAGTCGAGGGTCGTCACGGGGGAAGCGTAGCCCCACGCGGTGGACCGCCGGTGGAGCGCGGTGGCCTCACTCGTCCGACCTGCCCCGGGACTTGGCGATCCGGCGGAGCCTGGGGTGGCGGTCGGTCGACTGCGAGGTCAGGGCGTCGCCGACCATGGCCCGCACCGCGTCCCGCAGGCCGTGCAGGGCCGTGTGCCGCGCGGGTCCCGCCCCCGGGTCCGCCCTGAGTTCCTTCAGGAGCGCCCAGCACAGCGCCAGCATGACCACGACGAACGGCAGGGCCACCAGGATGGTCGCGCTCTGCAGGGACTTGAGGCCGCCCGCGACGAGCAGCACGGCGGCCACCGCCGACATCAGCGCGCCCCAGGTGACGACGAGCCAGGTGGGCGGGTGCAGCGAGCCGCGGCTGCTGAGCGAGCCCATCACGAGCGAGGCGGAGTCGGCGCTGGTGATGAAGTACGTCATGACGAGGACCATCGCCACCCACGAGGTGACCGTGGTCAGCGGAAGGCCGTCCAGCATGGCGAACAGGGACGCCTCGGCGCCCTCCTTGGCCTTGGCCGCCATGTCCACCGCCCCGGTCGTGTCGAGCCGGATGCCGGTGCCGCCCATCACGCAGAACCACACGACGGTCGCCCCGCTCGGCACGAGCAGCACCCCGACCAGGAACTCCCGGATCGTCCGGCCGCGGGAGATGCGCGCGATGAACGTGCCGACGAACGGCGCCCAGGACAGCCACCACGCCCAGTAGAAGATCGTCCACGCGCCGAGCCAGGAGCTGTCGGTGAAGGCGCCGGTGCGCGTGGCCATCGGCAGGAGCTGGTGCAGGAAGCCGCCGACGCTCGCCGGGATCGCGTCCAGGATGAACACCGTCGGGCCGAGCACGAAGACGAACAGCATCAGGAGGGCGGCGAGCCCGAGGTTGAGCGTGCTGAGCCACTTCACGCCGCGGTGCACCCCGGAGAAGGCGGAGAGCACGAAGGCCGCGCCGAGCGAGACGATGATGATCAGTTGGAGGGTGGTGCTGTCCTCGGCGCCCGCGGTCAGATGCAGCCCCGTGGAGACCTGGAGCGCGCCCACGCCGAGGCTCGTGGCGGTGCCGAAGACGGTCGCGAAGACGGCGAGCAGATCGATGATCCGGCCGGGCCAGCCCGTCGCCCGCGCCTCGCCGATCAGCGGTACGAAGACCGAACTGAGCCGGTTCCCGCGCCCCTTGCGGAAGCCCGCGTACGCGAGCGCGAGGCCCGCGATGCCGTAGATCGCCCACGGCGTCAGGGTCCAGTGGAAGAAGGAGTACTCGAACGCGACGCGGGCGGCGCCCCCGGTGCGCGCCTCGACGCCGGAGGCGGGCGGCGGGTCGAGGTAGTGCGTGAGCGGCTCCCCGACGCCGTAGAACATCAGGCCGATGCCCATGCCCGCGCTGAACATCATCGCGATCCAGGCGAGGCTCGTGAACTCCGGCTCGGAGTCGTCGGCGCCGAGCCGGATCCGGCCGAAGCGGCCGAAGGCGAGCAGCACGCACAGGACCAGGAAGACATCGGCCGCGATCACGAAGAGCCAGGCGAAGTTGTCCAGGACCCAGGACAGGGCGGAGCCGGTCGTGTTCTCGAAGGACGTCTTGCCGATGGCCGCCCAGGCGACGACGCCGAGGACGACGAGGGCGCCGATGCCGACGACGGTGAAGTCGGGGGAGCCGTCGGGGGCGGAACCGGGCGCAGGGGGCGGGTCCGGCGGGCCGCCGGGGGTTCCGTCGGGGAGCGGCTGATCGATCACTTCCGTGCTCATGACGCCCCACTATGGAGCGGTACGCGCCGCTTTTTCCGGCTGACGCGCCGTCCTTGCGCCCAGCTGACCATGGGCAGGGGGCCCTTCCTGCGGTTATGGTCGCAGCGGCGCGACTGCCTTGCCGCGAGCAAGGCCGGAAGCAAGGGGAACGCAAGGTGGCGGACGCAGGGACGACAGCTCACGACGGGGGCCGTGAGACGCGGAGCGGACACGGCCGCGGACACGTGCTGATCGCCGCGGACAAGTTCAAGGGGTCGCTCACGGCCGTCGAGGTCGCGCAGCGCGTGACGGCGGGCCTGCGCCGCGTCGTGCCGGACCTGTCGGTGCGCGCCCTGCCCGTGGCGGACGGCGGCGACGGCACGGTCGACGCGGCCGTCGCGGCCGGGTTCGAGCGCCGTCAGGCGCGGGTCACCGGGCCGCTCGGCGACGAGGTCACCGCGGCGTACGCGCTGCGCGACGGCACGGCGGTCGTGGAGATGGCCGAGGCGTCGGGCCTGCAGCGCCTGCCCGAGGGCGTCTTCGCACCGCTCACCGCGTCGACGTACGGCACGGGCGAGCTGATCCGCGCCGCCCTGGACGCGGGCGCGCGCAGCATCGTCTTCGGGGTCGGCGGCAGCGCCACCACGGACGGCGGCGCGGGCATGCTGGCCGCGCTCGGCGGCCGGTTCCTGGACGCGGCCGGGCAGCCGGTCGCCCCGGGCGGCGGGCCGCTGCGCGACCTGGAGACCGCTGATCTGTCCGGGCTCGACCCGCGCCTGAAGGACACTGAGATCGTCCTCGCCAGCGACGTCGACAACCCCCTGACGGGCCCCAAGGGCGCCCCCGCGGTGTACGGCCCGCAGAAGGGGGCGTCGCCGGAGGACGTGGCGGCGCTCGACACCGCGCTCGCGCACTTCGCGCGGGTGCTCGGCCGGTCCGTGGGGCCGCGGGCCCTGGAGTACGCCGAGGCGCCCGGCGCGGGGGCCGCGGGCGGCATCGGCTTCGGCGCCCTCGTGGGGCTCGGCGCGTCCTTCCGGCCCGGCATCGAGGTCATGCTGGACGTCCTGGGCTTCGCGCCCGCCCTGGCCGGGGCGCAGCTCGTCATCACCGGCGAGGGCTCCCTCGACGAGCAGACCCTGCACGGCAAGGCGCCCGCCGGGGTCGCGGCCGCGGCCCGCGCGGCCGGGGTCGAGGTCATCGCCGTCTGCGGGCGCCTGGCCCTGCCGCCGACCTCCCTCGGCACGGCGGGCATCCGCCGTGCGTACGCCCTGACGGACATCGAGCCGGACGTCGCCCGCTGCGTGGCCGAGGCGGGCCCGCTCCTGGAGCGCCTGGCGGAGGGCATCGCCCGGGACTATCTGCGCTGACTGCCCCGGCGCCCGGCGCCCCGGCCCGGGCGTGTGCGGGCAGCGAAAAGCCGGATGGGCCCGAACCACGAGGTTCAGGCCCACCCGGCTCGGGTCGGTCGAGGGAGGCTACGGCAGCTGTGCCGCCCGCGCCTCACGCCGGTTGTCCCGGAAGTTGTTCACCCGGCGGGCCGTGGCGAAGAGCGGGATCACGGCCCCGAGCACCAGCTGGAGCGCGCAGCCCGTCTGCAGCAGCAGCTGCCCGCCCGGCGCGTCGAAGGCCCACGCCGCGAGCAGCCCCATCGCGGAGACGATCCACGCCAGCATGGCCACCGCGAGGGGACCGCGCGGCTTCGGGTACTCGACGCGGCTGACCATCAGCCACGCCGTACCGATGATCGCGAGGAGCGTGGCCACGAAGGGCAGCTCCAGGAGCACGATCGAGACGACCGTCAGCGCCCCGAAGGGCGAGGGCATCCCCTGGAACACCCCGTCACGGAGCGTCACGCACGAGAATCTCGCAAGCCGCAGCACCACCGCCAAGAGCACCACGATCGCGCCCACCGCCGCGACCCGCTGGTGCGCGTCGTCGGCGACCATCCCGTACACGAGCACGAAGTACGCGGGCGCGAGCCCGAAGCTGATCAGGTCCGAGAGGTTGTCCAGCTCCGCGCCCATCGGCGAGGACCGCAGCTTGCGCGCGACGAGGCCGTCGAACAGGTCGAAGACCGCCGCGCAGAGCATCAGGATCACGGCCGTGGCCGCGCTGTGCCGGGCCATGCCCGACTCGTCACTGCCCGTGAGGTGCGGGATGAGGATGCCGGTGGTCGTGAAGTAGACCGCCATGAATCCGCACGTGGCGTTGCCGAGCGTGAGGGTGTCCGCTATTGACAGGCGCAGCGACAGCGGCATGTCCTCGTCGGCGTCGTCCACCGCGTCGACGGCCTCGGGCACCCAGCTGCCCGTCTGCGCCTCGGGATCAGTCACGGTCAATGCGAGTCACCCCAGCCACGGTCTTCTGACCGACCTCGACATCCACCTCGACGCCCTCGGGCAGATAGATGTCGACGCGCGAGCCGAAGCGGATCAGCCCGATCCGCTCGCCCTGCTCCACCTTCGTGCCCTGCGGCACGTACGGCACGATGCGCCGGGCCACCGCGCCCGCGATCTGGATCATCTCGATGTCGCCGAGCTCGGTGTCGAAGTGCCAGACAACGCGCTCGTTGTTCTCGCTCTCCTTGTTGAACGCCGGGACGAAACCGCCGGGGATGTGCTCGACGGACGTCACCGTGCCCGCCAGGGGCGCGCGGTTGACGTGCACGTTGAGCGGGCTCATGAAGATCGCGACGCGGGTGCGCCCGTCCTTCCACGGCATGATGCTCTGCACGACGCCGTCGGCCGGGGAGATCACCCTGCCCTGGGTGATCTCGCGCTCGGGGTCGCGGAAGAACCACAGCATGCCCGCGGCGAGCGCGGTGGTCGGTACGGCGAGGGCCGCGGCGCCCTTGGACCGGCGCGCCCGGGCCAGGCTGAGGGCCGCGGTGGCGACGGTCGGCAGGAGCCACGGCGATGCTCCGCGCGCGAGGCGTACACCAGCCAGGCTGTCGCGAGGTGCAGAGGTTTGGCTGTGGGGCATGGATGACCTTCGTAGCGGATGATGCCGCACTGCATACGGGGGGACGGCGGCTTTCCCGGGATCGTATCGGTTGCGAGCCACAACTGGGCAAGCCAGGAAGCCGAGTCGGCCGCCCGCGCGTGCTGACTGGGTGTGATCTTCTTCTCGATTAGATCTCGAAGAAACCGTCCCAAACCGGGCATTCAGCCCTGAAGTCGATACTCTTCGAGGAGTCGTCGGCCAATGATCATTTTCTGGATCTCGGCGGTTCCTTCACCGATCAGCAGCATGGGCGCCTCTCGGTACAGGCGCTCGATCTCGTACTCCTTCGAGAAGCCGTAACCACCGTGGATCCGGAACGCGTCCTCCACGACTTCCTTGCAGTATTCGGACGCCAGATACTTCGCCATCCCTGCTTCGAGGTCGTTTCGCTCCCCGGAGTCCTTTTTGCGTGCTGCGTTTACCATCATCGCATGGGCGGCCTCGACCTTGGTAGCCATCTCCGCGAGCTTGAACTGAATTGCCTGGTGCTGCGCGATCGGCTTGCCGAAAGTGTGCCGTTGCTGGGCATAGGAGACGCCGAGCTCGAAGGCACGCTGAGCGACACCGCAACCACGCGCCGCTACGTTCACGCGGCCGACTTCGACGCCGTCCATCATTTGGTAAAACCCCCGGCCGGTGGTCCCGCCGAGCACGCGATTGGCTGGAATGCGCAGGTCATCCATGACCAGCTCGGTGGTATCGACGCCCTTGTAGCCCATCTTGTCGATCTTGCCCGGGATCGTCAGGCCGGGGCGCACCTCGCCGAAGCCCGGCTCCTTCTCCACCAGGAAGGTCGTCATCGACTTGTGCGGCGCCGTCCCCTCGGGGTGGCCTTCGTCACTTCTGACGAGCACGGCCACGAGCGTTGACGTACCGCCGTTCGTCAACCACATCTTCTGACCGTTCAGGACGTACTCGTCGCCGTCCTTGACCGCCTTCGACGTGATCGCCGACACGTCCGAGCCGAGCGCCGGCTCCGACATCGAGAACGCCCCGCGGACCTCGCCGAGCGCCATCCGCGGCAGGAAGTACTCCTTCTGCTCCCGCGTGCCGTGCTGCTTGAGCATGTACGCCACGATGAAGTGGGTGTTGATGATGCCGGACACCGACATCCAGCCGCGCGCTATCTCCTCCACGCACAGGGCGTACGTCAGGAGCGACTCGCCCAGGCCGCCGTACTCCTCGGGAATCATCAGGCCGAACAGGCCCAACTCCTTGAGCCCGTCCACGATCCGCTGCGGATACTCGTCGCGGTGCTCTAGGTCCGTCGCGACCGGGATGATCTCTTTGTCGACGAAGTCACGGACGGTGGACAGGATTTCCCGCTGGACATCCGTGAGGCCCGCGGTCTGGGCGAGTCGGGACATGGCTACTTCTCCTGGCTCTTCGGCTCCGGGCGGCCGGGCTGCTCGCCGCCGCGCTCCTTGATGTACGTCTCGGTGGGCACCATCACCTTGCGGCGGAACACGCACACCAGGGTGCCGTCCTGCTTGTAGCCCCTCGTCTCCACGTGGACGACGCCGCGGTCCGACTTCGACTTCGACGGCGTCTTGTCGAGGACCGTGGTCTCGCCGTAGATCGTGTCGCCGTGGAAGGTCGGCGCCACGTGCTTGAGCGACTCGACCTCCAGGTTCGCGATCGCCTTGCCCGACACGTCCGGCACGGACATGCCGAGCAGCAGCGAGTACACGTAGTTGCCCACGACGACGTTCTTCCCGAAGTCCGTCGTCTTCTCCGCGTAGTTGCTGTCCATGTGCAGCGGGTGGTGGTTCATGGTGAGCAGGCAGAACAGGTGGTCGTCGTACTCGGTGACCGTCTTGCCGGGCCAGTGCTTGTAGACGGCGCCGACTTCGAACTCTTCGTAGGTACGGCCGAACTGCATGTCCCTCACGCCTCCGGAGCTTCGAACGCCGACGTGCGCCGCATGCCCGCCGCACGGCCCTTCCCGGAGATGACGAGCGCCATCTTCCGGCTCGCCTCGTCGATCATCTCGTCGCCGAGCATCGCCGAGCCCTTCTTGCCGCCCGCCTCGGAGGTGTAGTACGCGTACGCGTCGAGGATCAGCTCGGCGTGGTCGTAGTCCTCCTGGGACGGCGAGAACACCTCGTTCGCGGCCTCCACCTGGCCGGGGTGCAGGACCCACTTGCCGTCGAAGCCGAGGGCCGCGGCGCGCTGGGCGACCTCGCGGTAGCCGTCGATGTTCTTGATCTGGAGGAAGGGGCCGTCGATCGCCTGGAGGTCGTGGGTGCGGGCGGCCATCAGGATGCGCATCAGGATGTAGTGGTACGCGTCCGCCGGGTAGCCGGGCGGCTGCATGCCCACGACGAGCGACTTCATGTTGATCGACGCCATGAAGTCGGCAGGGCCGAAGATGATCGTCTCAAGTCGTGACGAGGCGCCCGCGATCTCGTCAACATTGACCAGACCCTTCGCGTTCTCGATCTGTGCCTCAATGCCGATGCGCCCGACCTCGAAGCCCATCGTCTTCTCGATCTGCGTGAGCAGCAGGTCCAGGGCCACGACCTGCTGGGCGTCCTGGACCTTGGGCAGCATGATGCAGTCGAGGTTCTGGCCCGCGCCCTCGACGACGGTCACGACGTCGCGGTACGTCCACTCCGTGGTCCAGTCGTTGACGCGCACCACACGCGTCTTGCCCGTCCAGTCGCCCTCGTTGAGGAACTTGACGATCGTGTGCCGTGCCTCCGGCTTGGCGAGCGGCGCGCAGGCGTCCTCCAGGTCGAGGAAGACCTGGTCGGCGGGGAGGCCCTGGGCCTTCTCCAGGAAGCGGGGGTTGCTCCCGGGCACCGCCAGACAGGAGCGGCGGGGACGAAGGCGGTTGATGTCAGGAAGGTGCGCGGCGGAGCCGCTCGTTAGAGGGGTGGTGGCGGGCGACGGGCGGGTCATGCGGGGACCTCCAACGGGTCGAGGTGGTTCGCTGTGCGGATCTCGTCGACGATACGGCCGATGATCTCCGTGATGCCGAAGTCCTTGGGGGTGAAGACGGCGGCCACACCCGCCGCCCTCAGGTCCTCGGCGTCGCTGCTGGGAATGATGCCGCCGGCGATGACGGGGATGTCGTTGGCCCCGGCGGCGCGCAGCCTGGTCAGGACGTCCGGCACGAGCTGCGCGTGCGAGCCGGAGAGGATCGACAGGCCCACCGCGTGCACGTCCTCCGCGAGCGCCGCGTCGACGATCTGCTCGGGGGTGAGCCGGATGCCCTGGTAGACGACCTCGAACCCGGCGTCGCGGGCCCGGACCGCGATCTGCTCGGCGCCGTTGGAGTGCCCGTCGAGGCCGGGCTTGCCCACCAGGAAGCGGAGCTTGCCGGTGCCCATGTCCGCGGCCGTCTTCTCGACCTTCTCGCGGACCAGGGCGAGCGGCGTGCCCGCCTCGGCGGTGACCGCGAGCGGCGCCCCGGAGACGCCCGTGGGCGCCCGGAACTCGCCGAAGACCTCCCGCAGGGCCCCCGCCCACTCGCCGGTCGTGACCCCGGCGCGGGCGCACTCCAGGGTGGCCTCCATGAGGTTGCCGGTGCCCTGCGCGACCTCCTTGAGCCGGTCGATGGTCTGCTGGACGGTCGGGAAGTGGAACGGGTCGCCGCCGCCCTGCCGGTCGGAGGACTCCTGCCGCGTGGTGCGCCAGTCCCGCACCGCGGCCACGACGCGCGCCTCGACCGCCGGGTCGACCGTCATGATCGCCGTGTCCAGGTCGGCCGTGAGCGGGCTCGGCTCCGTCGCCTCGAAGACGTTCACGCCCACGATCTTCTCGTCGCCCGCCTCGATCCGCGCGCGCCGCTCCGCGTGCGAGGACACCAGCTGCGACTTCAGATAGCCGGACTCGACGGCGGCCATCGCGCCGCCCATCTGCTCGATGCGGTCCATCTCCGCCAGGGACGCCTCGACGAGCGCGTCGACCTTGCCCTCGACGACGTGCGAGCCCGCGAAGATGTCCTCGTACTCCAGGAGGTCCGACTCGTGCGCGAGGACCTGCTGGATGCGCAGCGACCACTGCTGGTCCCAGGGCCGGGGCAGGCCGAGCGCCTCGTTCCAGGCCGGGAGCTGTACGGCACGCGCGCGTGCGTCCTTGGAGAGCGTGACGGCGAGCATCTCCAGGACGATGCGCTGGACGTTGTTCTCCGGCTGGGCCTCGGTCAGGCCGAGCGAGTTGACCTGCACGCCGTAGCGGAAGCGCCGCTGCTTGGGGTTGGTGATGCCGTAGCGCTCGCGCGTGACCTGGTCCCAGATGCGGCCGAACGCGCGCATCTTGCACATCTCCTCGATGAACCGCACGCCCGCGTTCACGAAGAACGAGATGCGCGCGACGACGTCACCGAACTTCTCCTCCGGCACCTGCCCGGAGGCGCGCACCGCGTCGAGCACGGCGATGGCCGTGCTCATCGCGTACGCGACCTCCTGGACCGGCGTGGCCCCGGCCTCCTGCAGGTGATAGCTGCAGATGTTGATCGGGTTCCACTTGGGGATGTGCGCCACCGTGTACGTGATCATGTCGGTGGTCAGCCGCAGGCTCGGCCCCGGCGGGAACACGTGGGTGCCGCGCGACAGGTACTCCTTGACGATGTCGTTCTGCGTCGTCCCCTGGAGCGTGGTGATGTCGACGCCCTGCTCCTCCGCGACGACCTGGTAGAGCGCGAGCAGCCACATGGCGGTCGCGTTGATCGTCATGGAGGTGTTCATCTGCTCCAGGGGGATGTCCTGGAACAGCCGCCGCATGTCCCCGAGGTGCGCCACGGGGACGCCGACCCGGCCCACCTCCCCGCGCGCGAGGACGTGGTCCGGGTCGTAGCCGGTCTGCGTCGGCAGGTCGAACGCGACCGAGAGGCCCGTCTGGCCCTTGGCCAGGTTGCGCCGGTAGAGCTCGTTCGACGCCTCTGCCGTGGAGTGCCCGGCGTACGTCCGCATGAGCCACGGCCGGTCCTTCTGGCGTTCCGTCATGTGCGTAACCTCGGTGTCCTCGGTGTTCTCAATGACCTCGGCGTCCTCAGACGTTCCGGAAGCGGTTGATGGCGTCGATGTGCTGGGCGCGCTTCTCGGGGTCGCGCACGCCGAGGCCCTCGGCGGGCGCGAGCGCGAGGACGCCGACCTTGCCCTGGTGCAGGTTGCGGTGCACGTCATAGGCGGCCTGCCCGGTCTCCTCCAGGGGGTACACCTTCGAGAGCGTCGGGTGGATCTTGCCCTTGGCGATGAGCCGGTTGGCCTCCCACGCCTCGCGGTAGTTGGCGAAGTGCGAGCCGATGATGCGCTTGAGGGACATCCACAGGTAGCGGTTGTCGTACTCGTGCATGTAGCCCGAGGTGGAGGCGCAGGTGGTGATGGTGCCGCCCTTGCGGGTGACGAAGACGCTGGCGCCGAAGGTCTCCCGGCCGGGGTGCTCGAAGACGATGTCGATGTCCTCGCCGCCGGTGAACTCGCGGATGCGCTTGCCGAAGCGCTTCCACTCCTTGGGGTCCTGGGTGCGCTCGTCCTTCCAGAACTTGTAGCCCTCGGCGCTGCGGTCGATGATCGCCTCGGCGCCCATGGAGCGGCAGATGTCGGCCTTCTGCGGGCTGCTCACCACGCAGATGGGGTTGGCGCCGCCCGCGAGCGCGAACTGTGTGGCGTACGACCCGAGTCCGCCGCTCGCGCCCCAGATCAGCACGTTGTCGCCCTGCTTCATGCCCGCGCCGTTGCGCGAGACGAGCTGCCGGTACGCGGTGGAGTTCACCAGGCCGGGGGCGGCGGCCTCCTCCCAGCTCAGGTGGTCCGGCTTCGGCATGAGCTGGTTGGACTTCACCAGGGCGATCTCGGCGAGCCCGCCGAAGTTGGTCTCGAAGCCCCAGATGCGCTGCTCGGGGTCGAGCATCGTGTCGTTGTGCCCGTCGCTGGACTCCAGCTCCACGGACAGGCAGTGCGCGACGACCTCGTCGCCGGGGTGCCAGGCGTTGACGCCGGGCCCGGTGCGCAGCACGACGCCCGCCAGGTCGGAGCCGATGATGTGGTACGGCAGGTCGTGACGCTTCGTCAGGTCGCTGAGCTTGCCGTACCGCTCCAGGAAGCCGAACGTCGACAGGGGCTCGAAGATCGACGTCCACACGGAGTTGTAGTTCACGCTCGACGCCATCACCGCCACCAGGGCCTCGCCCGGGCCGAGTTCGGGCACCGGCACCTCGTCCAGGTGCAGCGACTTGCGCGGGTCCTTGTCGCGCGTGGCGAGCCCCGCGAAGAGCTCGGTCTCGTCCTTGTGCACGGTCACGGCGCGGTACGACTCGGGCAGTGGCAGCGCGGCGAAGTCGGCGGCCGACGTGTCCGGCGATTGGATCGCGTCCAGGATTTCCTGCATGGGTTGCCTCCGGCGAAGGGCACCCCGTGGGGGGGTGCTCTGAGGGGTACGTCGGGGTGGTGCGTGGCGTGGTGCCCGGGTGCTTCGTGGGGGGCGTGCTCGGTGCTCGACGGGTACGAGGGGGCCTCGGACCCGTGGGGTGACGGGAGGTGCGAAGCGGTGGTGCCGTCGGTTCGGCGGAGGTGGTGCTGCGGCGGCGCCGTGGTGGGGCGCAGGGTGCCTGTGACGCAGGCGTCCGGGCGCGCTCGCCGAGGCTTGCGGGGACAGCCGGCGTACGGGTGGTGTCCGTGCGCCGGCCGCCCGGACAACATCAACGTATGACACCGCGTGCCAGTCGGCAAGACACTCAGTGCCAACAATTTCACTCAGTTGTCATTGACCCGGTTCATCTGAGCGATGATCGATCATTGCAGGTCAGAGGGGGTGCGCCGGGCAGGCAGAAAGAAGCCCGCCCGCTCCTGAGGGGGAGCGGGCGGGCGGAGTGGGAGTGCGGGGCGGGTCAGGGGCGCGTGCGCAGGGCCTTCTCGATGGTGCGCATGATCTCGTCCAGGGGCGCGTCCGTGCGGGCCACGGTCACCAGGACCTCACCCCGGTCCGATACGGTCGCGGGCGCCCCCGAGGGGGCCGCGTCGCGCCCGGCTCCGATGCCCGTCCCGAAGGTCCGCCGCACGATGCCGAAGGCGTGGTCGAGCTGGCCCTCCACGTCCCCCTGGCCCCCGGCCCGCAGCCACCGCCGCAGCACGTGGTTGTGGGCCGTGACGACGGCGGACGCCGCGACCTCCGCGAGCAGCGGGTCGTCGTTGCCGTCGTGGTGGGCGTGCTCGTCGAAGTGGCCCAGGAGATAGCGCGTGAACAGCCGCTCGTAGCGCGCCACGGAGGCGATCTCGCGCTCCCGCAGCGTCGGGACCTCGCGCGTGAGGCGGTAGCGCTCCACGGAGACGGCGGGCGAGGCCGCGTACATCTTCATGACTTCCTTGATGCCGCGGCACACGGTGTCGAGCGGATGCTCGTGCGCGGGCGCCGCGTTGAGCACGGCCTCCGCACGGATCAACGTGTCGTCGTGGTCGGGGAAGATCGCCTCTTCCTTGGAGCGGAAGTGGCGGAAGAAGGTCCGCCGGGCCACCCCGGCCGCGGCCGCGATCTCGTCGACCGTCGTGGCCTCGTACCCCTTGGTCGCGAACAGCTCCATGGCCGCGGCCGCGAGCTCGCGGCGCATCTTGAGCCGCTGCGCGGCGGCACGGCTGCCCGCGGCGCTCTCCGGAGCGTCGGGCGTAGCGGGCGTACGTGAGGACTTGGCGGCCTTGGGCATGACCCGAACGTACTGCATGTGCGCAGCTGAGTGCGCCCGTGGGAGCGGACCGCCCGAGGGTTCGAGCAGCCCTCCCCAGTCCGCCCGCCCGGCGCGCACGACACCGTGCGCGCCGGACGGTCCTTCGTGGGCCGGGTCAGCGCCGGGCATATTCGCGGAAGCCACGGCCCGTCTTGCGGCCGAGGCAGCCCGCGGCCACCAGATGCTCCAGGAGCGGCGCGGGCGCGAGGCCCGGCTCGCGGAACTCGCGGTGCAGGACCTTCTCGATGGCCAACGACACGTCCAGGCCGACGACGTCCAGGAGCTCGAAGGGGCCCATGGGGTAGCCGCCGCCCAGCTTCATCGCGGCATCAATGTCGTCAAGGGACGCGTAGTGCTCCTGGACCATCTTGATCGCGTTGTTGAGGTACGGGAACAGCAGGGCGTTCACGATGAACCCGGCCCGGTCCCCGCAGTCCACCGGATGCTTCTTGATCGTCGCGCACAGCTCCCTGGCTGTCGCGTGCACCTCGTCGGTGGTGAGCACCGTCCGCACGACCTCGACGAGCTTCATCGCGGGCGCCGGGTTGAAGAAGTGCAGACCGATCACGTCACCGGGGCGCGAGGTGGCGCGGGCGCAGGCCACGACCGGCAGCGAGGACGTGGTGGTGGCGAGGACGGCGCCCGGCTTGCAGATCTTGTCGAGCGTCGCGAACAGCTGCCGCTTGACCTCCAGGTCCTCCGCGACGGCCTCCAGGGCCAGATCGACGTCCGCGAACGCCTCGTACGAGCCGCTCGGCGTGATCCGGTCCAGCGTCTTCGCGGCCGACTCGGCGGTCATGCGGCCCTTGTCGACGGAGCGCGAAAGCGACTTAGCGACACGGGTCTTGGCCGCGGCCGCCTTCTCCTCGGTGCGGGCGGCGAGCACCACGTCGTACCCGGCCTTCGCGAAGACCTCCGCGATGCCGGACGCCATCGTCCCGGAACCGGCCACGCCGACGGAGCGCACCTCGCGCCCCCGCATCTGCCGCGCCCCCTCGACGGGCGTCAGCGCGTCCCGCACCACCTCGCCGCTGTCCGGCTCGGCGTACGTATAGAAGCCGCGGCCCGCCTTGCGCCCCGTCAGGCCCGCCTCGCTGAGCTGCTTGAGGATCGGCGCGGGCGCGTGCAGCCGGTCGCGCGACTCGGCGTACATGGCGTCCAGGACGGTCCGGGCGGTGTCGACGCCGATCAGGTCGAGCAGCGCGAGCGGCCCCATCGGCAGGCCGCAGCCGAGCCGCATCGCCGCGTCGATGTCCTCGCGGCTCGCGTACTTCGCCTCGTACATCGCCGCGGCCTGGTTGAGGTAGCCGAAGAGCAGTCCGTCGGCGACGAATCCGGGGCGGTCGCCGACGGCGACGGGCTCCTTGCCGAGCGCGGCGGCGAGTTCGGTGACGGCGGCGACGGCCGCGGGGGCGGTCAGGACGGACGAGACGACCTCGACGAGCTTCATCGCGGGCGCCGGGTTGAAGAAGTGCAGGCCCAACACCCGCTCGGGGCGGGCCGACTCGGCCGCGAGCCGCGTCACGGACAGGGCGTTGGTGCCGGTGGCGAGGATCGCGTCCGGGCGCACGATGCCGTCGAGCGCGCGGAAGATCTGCTGCTTGACCTCGTACGACTCCGGCGCGACCTCGATCACCAGGTCCGCGTCGGCGGCGGCCTGGAGATCGGTGAAGGTGCGGAAGCGGGCGACGGCGTCCGCGCGCTCGCCCTCGGTGAGCCGCTCGCGGCGCACGGCGCGCGCCGTCGAGGCCTCCAGGGCGGCGACGGCGTGCGCGGCGGCCTGCTCGCTGATGTCGATGCCGATGACCTCGCGGCCCGCGACGGCGAGGACTTCGGCGATGCCCGCGCCCATCGTGCCGAGGCCGACGACGGCGACGGTGTGCAGCGGCGCGCCGGACGTGCTGGACGTACGGGCGGAGGGAGCGTCCATGCGGGGACTCCAGGGAGTGAGTGACGACTGAGAGGGCGCACGCGCGGGGCGCGCGGAGGGGCGCGTCGGACACGACGGCGCGCGCGTGACAGCCACGCGAGCGGCGTGAAGGGGTGTACGGCGCGCGTCAGTTGCGCGAGAAGGGGAGCCGACGGGCCCGGTCCCGGAGCCGCGTCGTCCTGCGGTACGTGCGTACCGAACCGACAACACTCTCGACGGCTGCGTCACCAGGCCGTCAGGAGTCGTGGAACTGCTGGGTGGAGCTGCTACGGGGAGTGTGCCCCGCTCACTTGAGATTAACCGGTGAGTAACGAGCGCGCCAGCCCCCGGTGCCTGTGACCTCGGTCGCGACTAGGCTCACCGCATGGATGCGGAGTTGCGGACGGTGACGGATCGCTTACGACGCGAGGCGGCCGCGTCGGGAGCGCAGAAGGCGTACGAGAGACTGCTGGCCGTCAGCGACCCGGACGAGCTGGCGGGGATGCTCCAGGCGGCGGGACAGCCCCTGTGGGCGCGGGAGTTGGCGGCGGTGCGGCTCGGCCTCGCGGGCGACAAGCGCGCCTTCGAGTCGCTCGTGCTGCTGCTCAACCACCGGGACCCGCCGCGCTGCGCGGCCGCCGCGTACGCGCTCGCCCGGCTCGGCGACCCGCGCACCGCACGCGCGGCGGCCGCGCTCGCCACGAACGAGCTGCGGGTGGCCTACGCCCTGCACCCCGTGCGGCTGCTCACCGAGCTGCGCGCCCCGGAGTCGGCGCCCGCGCTGATCACCACGCTGCGCCGCCGCCTCGCCCCCAACGACCCCTACGGCAAGGTGGCCCTTGCCTGCGTGGAGGGTCTGGGCGCGCTGGGGGACGCCCGGGCGATCCCGGTGCTCACGGCCGCCGTCGCCCACCCGCGCCTCGCGGCGGCCGCGTCGGCGGCCCTGGCGCGGGTGTCGGCGTGAGCCGGTCGGGCACCCAGAGGGGGGCGCGCGTACGCACTCCGGCGGGCCGGGCGGGCTCCGGCGGCCCGGGGCGCGGAGGCGCGGGGCGGTGGCGAGGCGCTCCCGGTCCGCGGGCGCGCTACGCGCCCGTGGCCGCCTCGTCCGGCACGATCGCCAGGGCTTCTATCTCCATCAGGAACTCGGGCGAGATCAGCGCCGCGACCTGCATGGCCGAGGACGCCGGAAGGCGCGCCGGGTCGAGGTGCGCGTCCCGCGCGGCGCGCACCGCGGACATGTGGGCCATGTCCGTGACGAAGTACGTCAGCTTGATCACGTCGTCGAAGGTCGCGCCCGCGGCCGCCAGACAGCGGCGCAGGTTCTCGAAGACCCGCATGGCCTGGGCCGCGGGGTCGCCCGCGCCCACCAGCTCGCCCCGCTCGTCCAGGGCGAGCTGGCCGGAGACGGCGACCAGTCGGCCGGTGCCCGTCACGACGTGGGTGTACGCCGTGGCGGGTGCGACTCCGTCAGGGGCGTGGATGTGCGTCAGTCGGCTCATGATCCCCATGGTGGACCATGGGTCTGACAACGCCCTCGGCGCGGTCGCGCGGACCCCGTCGGCGGGCCCGGTGCCACGGGCCCGCCGGGCGCGGGATCAACGGGCCCGCCCGGCGCGGGATCAGCTGCGGAAGCCGAGCAGCCCGTGCAGTTCGGCGCTCCGCGCCGCCGAGCCGCGCGCCGGGGCCCGCCGCGGCTTCGGGTCCGGCAGCGCCTTGCACACCGCGTCGACCTCGCCGCCGCTGCTCGGCACCTGGCCCTTGTCGAGGTACTTCGCCAAGTACCGGTCCAGGCAGGCGTTCCCGCTCAGGGTGACGCCGTGGTTGCCGCCGCCCCACTCCACCACGAGGCGCGAGCCGCGCAGCTTGCGGTGCATCGTGATCGCGCCCTCGTAGGGGGTCGCCGCGTCGTCCGTCGCCTGGAAGAGGAGCACCGGCGGCAGCGCGGAGTTGCGGACGTCCGTCGGGCGCAGGCTGGGGGTCGGCCAGAACGCGCACGGCGCGTTGTACCAGGCGTTGTTCCAGGTGATGAAGGGCGCCTTCGCGTACACCGCCCAGTTGTCCGCGCGCCACCGGTCCCAGTCGCGCGGCCACGCCGCGTCCCGGCACTGCACGGCCGCGTACACCGAGTAGCCGTTGTCGCCCGCCGCGTCCACGGCCCCCAGGCTCTCGTACGCCTTCACGAGTGGCCCGGTCCGCCGGTGGTTGGCGTAGGCCGCGAACGCCTCGGCGAGCAGCGGCCAGTAGCCGTTGTAGTAGCCGCCCGGCAGATAGGTGTCCTCCAGCTCGGCGGCGCCGACCTTCCCGCCCGCGGGCCTCTCGGCGACGGCGGCGCGCATGGCGTACCACTTGGCCTCGACCTTGTCCGGGTCCTTGCCGAGCTTGTACGTCGTGTGGTGCTTGGCCACCCAGGCGAGGAACGCCTTGTGGCGGGCGTCGAACGCGAAGTCCTGGCTGAGGTTGGCCTCGTACCAGACGGCCGTCGGGTCGACCACGGAGTCGAGCACCATGCGGCGCACGTGGTGGGGGAACAGCCGCGCGTAGACGGCGCCCAGGTAGGTGCCGTACGAGTACGCGAAGTAGGAGATCTTCCGGGCGCCGAGGGCCGCCCGGATCGCGTCGATGTCCTTGGCCGCGCTGACCGTGTCGATGTACGGCAGCACGTGCGCGTACTTCTTCGCGCACGCCTTGGCGAAGGCCTGGACCCGACGCAGGTTCGCGCTCTCCAGGGCGGGCGTCGCAGGCACCGAGTCGGGCCGGACCGGGGCGGAGTGCCCGGGGCGGCAGGTGAGGGCCGGGGTGCTGCGGCCGACGCCGCGTGGGTCGAAGCCGATGACGTCGTACTGCGCGGCCACCTTCTTCGGCAGGGCCGCGGCGACGGATCCGGCCATCGTCAGGCCGCTGCCGCCGGGGCCGCCTGGGTTGACCAGGAGGGGCCCCTGGTACGTCTGGGCGGTGTGCCGCACGCGCGAGAGGGCGAGCGTGATCTGCTGCCCGTGCCGGTGGTCGTGGTCGAGCGGCACCTTCAGGGACGCGCACTGCAGGCGCGGGTGGTCGGGGGTCGCGCACTTCTTCCACACGAGGGTCTTCGGCGGGTGGGGGGTGCGCGGCGCGGTCCGTGAGTCGGCGCCCGCGGCGGCGGGCACCGCCGCGACGAGACCGGCCAGCAGGGCGGCGACACCGCACAGCGAGACGGCGCTTCTTCTCATCGAGCCTCCCGGGACGGAGGGTTCGGGGCCGTGCGGCCCACGACCCCCGCCGCATGGTCCCGGAATCCCTGCCCGGAAGAGGTCGTTCTGACAAGAAATGACCTGAAAGGAGCACGGTCTGAACGAGTGCCCGCCGGCCTTCGGTCAGAGCAGCGTGAGCTGCGTGGCCTCTGGTGCGGACGCGGCCTCCCGGGGTACGCGGATGCGGCGTGCGCCGCCCGCGCGCGTGGGGCCGATGCCGAACTCCTCGGCCAGCTCGTGCACCTGGCGGGTGACGCGGCGCTGGTACCACTTGGGCGCGTAGGCGCCCTCCGCGTAGAGGCGCTCGTAGCGCCGCACCAGATGCGGGTGGTGGTGTCCCAGCCACTCCATGAACCACTCGCGCGCGCCGGGGCGCAGATGCAGCACGAGCGGGGTCACCGACGTCGCCCCGGCCTCGGCGACCGCCCGCACCGTGGCGCGCAGCTGGTCCGGGTGGTCACCGAGGAAGGGGATCACCGGCGCCATCAGGACGCCGCAGCCGATGCCGTGCTCGGTGAGCGTGCGCACGACCTCCAGGCGGCGCCCGGGCGCGGGCGTGCCCGGCTCGACGGTGCGCCACAGGGTTTCGTCGAGAAAGCCGACGGACACCGAGATGCCGACGTCGGTGACGGCGGCGGCCTGCCGCAGCAGGTCCAGGTCGCGCAGGATCAGCGTGCCCTTGGTGAGGATCGAGAACGGGTTCGCGTGCGCGCGCAGGGCCTCGATGATGCCCGGCATCAGACGGTAGCGGCCCTCCGCGCGCTGGTAGCAGTCGACGTTCGTGCCCATCGCGATGTGGTCGCCGTGCCAGCGGGGCGAGGCCAGCTCGCGGCGCAGCAGGTCGGGTGCGTTCACCTTCACGACGATCTGGCTGTCGAAGCCGAGCCCGGTGTCGAGGTCCAGATAGCTGTGCGTCTTGCGCGCGAAGCAGTACACGCACGCGTGCGTGCAGCCCCGGTAGGGGTTGACCGTCCACTCGAAGGGCATGCGGGAGGCCCCGGGCACGCGGTTCACGATCGTTCTGGCCCGGACCTCGTGGAAGGTGATCCCACGGAACTCGGGCGCGTCGAAGGTCCGGGTGGTCACCGCGTCCGCGCCGAACAGCGCGGCGTCCGCGGTGCCCCGGCGCGGCCCGTCGGACAGGCTCTCCCAGCGCATGACGCCTCCTCGGTAGCACTGGCCACAGAATAGAACACATGTTCCCTTGATCGTGCGGACGTCACCCCCGACCTGAGGGGGACCCGATTTGGGGCGCCGCCGCACGGGGTGGTTGGGTGACGGTCGAACCTTTGAGACACCAACTGGAGGAAGTGCCATGGCGCAGGTCGAGGCGACCACGGAGCGGATCATCACGGCGCGGCCGGAGGACGTCTTCGATGCGCTCGCCGACTACAGCGGCACGCGCGCGAAGATCCTGTCCGAGCACTTCAGTGAGTACGAGGTGCGCGAGGGCGGCGACGGCGAGGGCACCCTCGTCCACTGGAAGCTCCAGGCCACCAGCAAGCGAGTCCGCGACTGCCTCCTCGAGGTGAGCGAGCCCACCGACGGCGAGCTGGTCGAGAAGGACCGCAACTCGTCCATGGTCACCACCTGGCGCGTGACCCCCGCGGGCGAGGGCAAGGCGCGCGTGGCCGTCTCCACGGTGTGGAACGGCGCCGGCGGCATCGGCGGCTTCTTCGAGAAGACCTTCGCCCCCAAGGGCCTCGCCCGCATCTACGACGCCGTCCTCGACAAGCTCGCCGCCGAGGTGGAGAAGTAGCCGGAGCCGAGACCGGCCGGGGCGCCGACGGGCAGTCGGCGCCGCGCGGCCGGGGTTGAGGAACGGCGGCGAGAAATCGCCGCACCCGGCACGGGAGTTGGGGGGGGGGGGGGGGGGGGGGCGGGGGGGGCCGCCCCCCCCCCCCCCCCCCCCCCCAAAGGCCGTCGCGGTAGCGGCGGAACTACCCACCGGGCGGTGGCGCTCCGCGTCG